>JABDMC010000083.1 GCA_013001695.1 Akkermansiaceae bacterium | reverse complement strand
ACCCTGGTGTCTTGGATGGCGTTCCAATCGAACATCGTCCCGAGGCCCCGGCAGGCGGAGCGCCCGCCCTACAATTGGTCTTGCGCCGTTCCGGTTTGACTCGGGAGATGGGCCCCGGCAGGCGGAGCGCCCGCCCTACAATTGGCCCTTCACCGTTTCGGTTTGACTCGGTGCATGGGTTCCGGCAGGCGGAGCGCCCGCCCTACAATTGGTCTTGCGCCGTTCCGGTTTGGCTCGGGGCATCGGTCCCGGCAGGCGGAGCGCCCCCCCTCCGATCCACCCCCCGTGAAATTCCGCCCTTCGCCATTGAATCCCGGGCCCTGAGAAGGCACCCTCCCCGCGGATGAGACCCCTCGCGCTTCTTCTTCCCGTCATCCTCCTCGCATCCTGCGCCACCGCATACTACGCCGGCATGGAAAAGGCCGGGTTTCACAAGCGCGATATCCTCGTCTCCCGCGTCAAGAAGGCCAAGAACAGCCAGGTCGAGGCGAAGGAGCAGTTCCAGTCGGCCCTCGACGAGTTCATCGCCGTCACCGGCTACGAGGGCGGCAGCCTCGAGAAGAAATACCGCCGGATCGAATCCGCCTACAAGCGCGCCTCGGCCCGCGCCGAGGAGGTCAAGGACCGCAACGACGACGTCGCCGGCGTCGGCAAGGCGCTCTTCCGCGAGTGGGACAAGGAGATCGGCGAATACCAGAGCGCCGACCTGCGGTTCGAGAGCAAGCGGCAGCGCGACGTCTCCCAGCGCCGGTTCGACGAGCTCATGACCACCATGCGCCGCGCCGAAGCCCGCCTCGACCCGGTCCTCGCCGAGTTTCGCGATCACGTCCTCTTCCTGAAACACAACCTCAATGCCCGGGCCGTGGCCGCCCTGGAAGGCAAGGCGGCGCAGGTGCGCATTGATGTCGGGCGCCTGATCCGCGAGATGGAGGCCTCCATCGCGGAAGCCGACGCCTACATCCGCGAATTGAATGCGGGGAACTGACCGGGCCGAAGCTCGCATCGATGGATTCAACCCGCGCCAAGATCATCCGGCGATCGCTCTCCGCCGCGGCGGTGATTGCGGCGGCCTATCTCCTGATCCAGGCGATCTCGATCCACACCTTCGGATTTCATGACGACGGGATGCACGCCGACGTGGCCGTTGTCCTGGGCGCCGCGGCCTACCACAAGAAGCCGTCCCCCGTCTTCGAGGAACGCATCAACCACGCCATCAACCTCTACAAGTCCGGCCGCGTCGAGCAGATCATGCTGACCGGCGGGTTCGGGGAGGGCGCCCCCTTCGCGGAGTCGGAAGTGGCCCGCCTCTACTGCCTCGACAAGGGGCTCCCGGAATCGGCCCTCCTCATGGAGACCAGGTCCAAGACGACCTGGGAAAACCTCCGGGAAGCGAAACCCATCCTCGAGGAAAACGGCTGGAAGTCGGCCCTCATCGTCAGCGACCCGTGGCACCTCAAGCGGGCCGTCGCCATGGCCCGCCACCTCGGCATCGAGGCCCACCCGGCCGGGACCCCCACGACCCGCTTCCGCTCCCTGAGGGCCCGCCTCGGCTTCCTCGTCCGCGAAGTCTGGTACTACCACGAGTTCCTCTTCTTCGGACCGTGAGTCCACACGCAGCCGCGCCGGCCCGCCTTGGCGGGTGCGCCGGCGGGTGGTCCGCGCGCATGCCCCGCCTACGGGACGTCCTCCTCGACGCGCACGAAGAACCGGTCCTCGAAGTTCGCCACCCCGCCCGCGACCAGGGTGCCCGGGGCGCCGCCCGCAATCAAAACCGGCCCGCCCGCAAACCCGAACGATCCCGGGACGAGGCTCGACGATCCGCTCAGGATGTAGTCCCCCGGGGGCGCCCGGAAATCGACCTCCAGGTTTCCTCCGACCGTTTCCACGCGGGTGATCACGATGCCCGCGTCGACGACCGGAAAGAACTCGAACACCACCCCTCCGCTCGTGCCGCTGAAGGACGGGTCGCCATTGAAGGCCAGCAACTGGGTCAGGAAGGCGTCCGTCGCGGACCACGAAAAGCTTTGCGGCGGGCCCGTGTAGAATGCCGTCAGGCCCGTGGCTTCGTTGGTCACGCTGAGGCTCGTCAGGTTGAAGGTTCCCGCTCCGTTGTGGGTGATGACGTACTCGACCCTCAGGTCGTCGGACTGGAGATCCTCGGCGCTTCCATCCTGGGTGCCCGGGCTGATCCCCACGAAGGCGCCTTCCAGGACCATGGCGTTGAATTCGTTGGTGTCATTGAGGTCCGGATAGATTCGGAAACTGCCGTCATCGGAGGCGCTTTCGTCGGGATCATCCTTCCGGTACTCGGTTTTGAACCCCTGCTGGGGCCGCGAATCGAATCCGTTTCCCGGGTTCGGCCCCTCGTCCCGGATCCCCACCCGCGCCAGCCCCCAGTTGAGATCAGAACCGAGGTGGAAGGAGTAGCGGAAAGTGATCTTCAGGGCGTCGAACTGCTGGAAGCCTCCGGATCCGGGGGGCACTCCCGCGACCCCGCCGAGGGCGCCGAAGCCGTGCACGTTGCCGTCGAACAGGGGCAGGTCGCCCGCCGACGCGACCGTTCCCGTGGCGGTGTCGACCAGGACGTCGTCCTCACCCAGCCAGCCATTCTGCGATTCCAGGGGACCGTCGGTGTACCCCTCCCCCGCGGCGTAGCCCGCCTGCACGATCACCTCGCCCGCACTGACTCCGGCCGCCCCCAGCACGCCGGCGAAGATCGCAATCGTGGGGTTCGTCTTCATGGCGGGGTCGTCCCGGGGAAAATTTTTACCGAGTCGCGGCCTGAAGCATGCCTCACCGGAGACGCGCCTGCAGCAAATTTCCGGGAGCATCCCGGTCGCCCCCGCGAGCGCGGCGGGCGTCCCCCGCCGCCAGCCCGCCCCGGCGCCCCGGGGCCACACCGGCTGACAATCAAACCATGCGAACTGTCGCCGGTGGACGCGGGTCACTCTCCCCGCGCCGCGGCCAGGATTCGCCACCCCTGGTAGCCGGCGATCTCGCGGTCATGGCGATCCCACGCTGCGGTGATGCGCCGGTAATCGTCCTCGAGCCCGCGATCCTGCGTGTCCGGAATCTCGTCGCGGACCTCGAGGAAATAGTCCATGGCGAGGAGGATCTCCGCAAACGCCGCCACGGACAGATGCGGATAGCGGCCGGCCAGCGTGTCGCGCAGGAGTTCAAGGAGCACCCGCACCTTCGGGCGCACCTGCCGGTCCATGAACGCCTTGTCGTCGAGCGTGTGCAGCTTCGCGGCGATCATCTCGGTGAGCCGCGTGTTCCCCGCCCGGCGCAGTTCGCCGGTGGTGATGTGGCGGAGATTGCCTCCCGGCTCTCCCCCGGAATCAATCCCCCCACCCGGGCTTCTCTTCAGCGTGCGGCTTTTGCTTGGTTTGTCGGTCATCATGCTTGTCATTCAAAGCCAAGCATAGCGGCCGCCCCCCGCCCTGCTATTGCAAGGCCGGGCCGGTTTTGTAAGAGCCTCCTGTGGACCGGGGATGATGAGCCGGCGCATCGCCTCTTGAAACGGAGAGGCCCCTGCCGTTTCCGGCAGAGGCCTCATTGGTTACGGGTACAGGATTTGAACCTGTGATCCCGCGGACGCGGGATTATGAGCCGGCAAACTCATCCATGAGGGTCTTCAACCCGTCGCCGCCCTTTTGGCGTTTCATCCTGTTCTCCAGTTTCCGCGCTTCTCCGAGATTCATCGGACTGCTTCGCCACTCAAGCCGCCACGGTC
>JABDMC010000033.1 GCA_013001695.1 Akkermansiaceae bacterium | reverse complement strand
GAAGAAGCCCGCCGAGGCGAAGAAGCCCGTCGAGGCGAAGAAGCCCGCCGAGGCGAAGAAGCCCGCCGAGGTGGAGCAGCCCGCCGAGGCGAAGAAGCCCGTCGAGGCGAAGAAGCCCGCCGAGGCGAAGAAGCCCGCCGAGGCGAAGAAGCCCGCCGAGGCGAAGAAGCCCGCCGAGGCGAAGGCGCCTGCCGACGCCGGGGAACCGATTATTGGGATTCCCGCGCCGAGAAAGGGAATCGAGGCGAAGGGCACTCCGATGAGTGGATCGCCCGGGAAACACGAGGGAGGCATCCCGGCCGCGAGAACATCCCCCCTAGGGACCGATGGGGGTCCGCGAAGATTTGTCCCGAAGGAGCCGGTCAAGCAGCGGCCGCCCGCCAAGAAGGTGATCAAGGTGCCCGTCGACGACGAGGAACCGGTGCGTCTCACCGACCCGGTGGATGATCCCGAACCGCCGCGCCTGCAACCGATCGACGATCTGGGCGATCTCGATGACGACTTTGATCTCGAGGAAAGCGGTCCCGGTCACCTGCCGCCGTCCGCCGGGGGACGCAAGCGCACCATTCTGCCGCCACGCCGCGACGAGCGCAATCCGGTCGGGGCCCGGAGGAAGGGCCTGAAGACCGAGGTGTCCGATCTGCTTGCGCAGGACGAGGACGCCGGCGACGACCCGTTCGATTCGCCGGATGACGAAGGCATCGTGATCAAGCCGAAGACCCGGCGGAGGGACTCCGCGAAAAAGGCCGAGGACCATTAGGACCCGCGTCCGGGCATCCGGCGAGGCACCTACGAATCCATCTCGAGCCGGTAGCGGGGGAGGGAGGGGTCGATCTCCTTCGCCCAGGCATCGATTCCGCCGTCCAGGCCGCAGGTCTCCTCGAGGCCGTGGCCGCGGAACCACGCGCAATGGTCGAGAACGTCCCGGCCGCGATGATCGAAGAGAACGATCCGCGCCGCCGGAGGGGTGGCGAGAAGTTTTTGCTGGAGGTCCTGCGTCATGAACTGCGCTCCCGGGATCGTGACCGCCTCGTGTTCCTCGCGGGTGCGCGTGTCGACGAGGAGGATCTTCTCCCGGCCGTCATCGCGGAGCTTCTTCAGATCGGCCGGGGCGATCAGCATCCGGCGGTCGTGGGCGTGGCTTGCGAGCAGGGTCGCGATGGCCTCGTCCACCGCGATCTCATTCCGGTCGCAGACCTCCGCGAGGGTCTCGTCCTCGCGGTAGGCGCATGACTGGCATCCGCCGACATGGTAGGTGGCAAAGAGGGCCCGCCGCGCCCCCGGAAGGGCCTCCAGGAGGGCGTCCATCCGATCGCCGGGCCGGATTTCGGGGAGGGGGTCCATGCCGCCACCATGGCGCCCGCGCAGGCCGATATCCAGTCTTTCCGCGGCGACCATCCGGAGTATAGTGCCGGCCCGATGGACAACTCGCGCGAGCCCCGCATCTATCTTCTGCCGAACCTCATGACGGCGGGAAACCTGTGCTGCGGGTTCTTCGCGGTGCTCACCATTTTCCAGGGGATGCAGGCGCCGGACTTCGGGGAGGCCCGGATTTTCTACGAGCGCGCCCTCCTCCTGATCTTCGGGTCGTGCCTCTTCGATCTCCTCGACGGGCGGCTGGCCCGGCTCGGCGGACACGATTCGCCGTTCGGGCGCGAGTTCGATTCGCTTGCGGACCTGGTGTCGTTCGGCATGGCGCCGGCGCTCCTGCTGTCGAAGGCGGTTCTCTTCAACCTCGAGCTGCCCCCGACCTTGGCCAAGGCCGAACCGGGCGTGGGCTGGGCGATTGCCTTCGTTTATCTGCTCTGCGGGGCGATGCGGCTGGCGCGCTTCAACTGCCTCGCGGCGGAGGGGAAAGGGGACGACAGCGAATTCCGCGGCATCCCCATCCCCATGGCCGCGGGCTTCATCGCCTCCCTGACGTTCCTCATCATCTACCTCTACAACAACGACCGTGAACTCGGGGCGTGGAGCTACGTCCTGGCCCTCGTCATGCTGGCCCTCGCGTGGCTCATGATCAGCGACGTGCGCTACCCGAGCTTCAAGGGCATCGGGTGGAGGACCCGGGCCAACCTCCCGGTGCTGCTGCTGGTGGCGGTCCTGGTGACGGCCCTGATCCGCTACTACTGGTTCCTGCCGGCGGTCCTCTTCTCCCTGTATCTCCTCTACGGCCTGGTGCGCCCCTGGATCTCGACCCGCTGGCGGAAGGGGGTCGAGGGGACCCTCGAGGAGCAGCTGGAAGGGGCCGATCTCCAAGATTCCGAGAATTCCGGATAAGAGGGTGGATTTTTTAAAATTATTTGACCATTCCTTATATTTTCGATAGCTTAGGGGCCTATTCTTTTCGGCATGGCTACCCCAAACCGGTTAATCAGGCGGTTGCTGGGCACTTTTGTAGTGCTTGGGGTGATGCTGTGCGCGGGGGGTGTGGAAGCGGCCTACCTGGTCAAGAAGGGGGATACGCTCTACTCGATCTCGCGGCGCTACAAGGTGGACCTGAAGGTCCTCATGGCGGCGAACCGGATCACGGATCCGACCAAGTTGCGGGCCGGACAGAAGCTCAGCATCCCGAACGCCAAGACCGCCAGTCCGGCATCCAAGGCATCGAGCACCAAATCC
>JABDMC010000373.1 GCA_013001695.1 Akkermansiaceae bacterium | reverse complement strand
GAAGAAGTTGGGAAACCAGGCCGCGCTTCGACCTTCCCCGCGAACGAAGTGAGCCACTTTTTGAAACTCTGAAAACCCCAGCATGTTGCAGGACTTGCGGGACGGCACACTAGGGCGGCGAGGCGCCGGGGGCCGTGGCGGGGCGTGACCGGCAGGGCGCGGGCGGCCCCGTCGCCCGAAGCGAGGACCCGCGCCGCGCCCCGACGGTCGGGCGTGCAGCATGTGCGTTTGCTGTCCCCAACCCGCGGGGGCACTGGAGGATAGGCATCGGGACGCCGCGATCTAACATCGATTTCGTAATTTCTGGAAAATCACGGGATCAGGCGGAATTGGCGGCGGGGCCGGTCGGGTGCCCAACCGAACAGGGCCGGGGCGAGAACCTGCACCGGAGGACCGGAGGCCGGCAGGGAATCCATCCAGTCCCGGACGGCGCGCGGCCGGAAGGCGGGATCCTTGCGGGCCGGGCGGGCCACGGTGAGATGGGGGAGCGGCGGCCGGGAATCGGGATCGACCCCCGCGGCGGCGCAGAGCGGGCCGCGCCATGCCCCGATGACGGCCGCCACCTCGTCACGGCCCTCCGCCAGGGTGAAGGCCAGGGCCGAAAGACGCCGCGGCGAGGGGAGGCCCCGGAGCGTTCCCAGCGTGACGGTGGCCCCCGGAAACGGGATCGCTTCGAGGACCTCGCGGAGCGCGGGGAGGCGCGCGGGGTCCTCCCGGCCGAAGAAGGCGAGGGTGAGGTGCAGGTCGCCGGGATGAAACCAGCGCAGCCCGGGCGGGGCGCCGTTCCGCAGGGCGGGAAGCCACCCCGCCGGGACGATCACCGGGAGGGCCGCGAAATAGTTCCCCGTCATGGTTCCGCGGCAGGATGTGCGCGACCGCCCGCGGCCCGCAAGGGAATCCCGTTTTCCGGCGTTGCGCCCGCCTCGCGGCCCGACCATCGTGCCGGCATGCTCGATGTGGATCAGCTGATCGACCTGGAGGTGATCGCCCGGGAGACGCTCGATCGCCTGCGTGAGGAGGCCGGGGCGGAGGAGGCCGACCCCGACGCGGTGAAGGTGGATGTTGCCATCGGCCGGCTCTCGCGGCTCGACTCGATGCAGATGGAGGAAGTCCGCAAGGACGCCGTGCGGCGCCGCAACGAGCACATCCACCAGCTCCAACAGGCTCTCCGCAAGATGGACGAGGGGAGTTATGGCCAATGCGAAGGATGCGGGGAGTGGATCGCGTTCGAACGGCTGAAGGAGCGCCCGGAGTCAACCTTGTGCGGAACTTGTGCCCGGTAACGCCCACCGCACGGGCGCCGGGGGGCACTTTCTGATTGCATCGGGAGGCGGGACCCCGCCACCTTCTTCCTAATCTATGAAAGCAAAACGCGGAGTGTACTGGATCATGATGGTGGTGTTCATGACGGGCGTGGGGATGTCGTTCGGAAAAGGGCGATCCTCCCTTTCGGAGTCGTCCACTGCGATTGACGTCATTTCGAACGATCACTTCGGCAGGGCGGGTGGCACCAACCTCGCGGACCTGGTGAACTCCATTCCCGACTCCGGGCGGACCCTGGCGGGATATGCGAGGTCTGCCGAGCCGGGCCTCCTCCGCGGCGTGGGCCCCTCCCGGACCCTGGTGCTCGTCGAGGGGCGGGTGGCGAGCCACGGGGACTACGCCGCGCTTCGTGCCGACCGCACGGAGGTGGTTTCGGGTGGGCTGGGCATCCTGTTCAGCCGGGAGACTCCGGGGTTTTCGATGGCGTTCACGGCCGGGGCGGCCATGACCCGTTACGACGACGCCGAGCTGCCGCGGGATGGAGACGACCAGAACATCTTCGATTTCGACGGGGCCTTCACCGCGAGGCGCACCTTCTCGGACCGCCTCGAACTCACCTCCCTGGCCCGCTACCACTACGGGGGCCACGGGACGATCGGCAGCGGCTACCTGCGGGACGGGGTCCTCTTCAGCAACAACGTCGACATCCACAGCCATCACCTCCTGAGCTACCGGTTCGATGACGCCGCCCTCGGGGACCGCGGCCTGGAGTTCGGCACCTCGGTGGAATACGGGCAGTTCTCCGAGAGCGGGCGGGACGACATCGATTCCTACCGGCTGCGGTTCACCCAGGAAGTGCGCTCCAACCTGAACGACAGCACCACCATCTTCGGCGAGGCGGCCTTCGGGCTGCGGGAATGGGACCAGTGGAGTCCGGTCGACTCGGACCACTATCGGCTCGGGGCCGGGGTGCGCGGGCAGTCCGGCGAGATCGATTTCGCCTTCAAGGGGGGCCTGCACCACCGCGAGTACGATGACCTCAACACCGATCGCGATGAACTCTACGTGGTATTTTCGGCGGGCGGGTCGCTGAGCGAGCGGCTCGACTTCAGCGTCATCGGGGACTACGCGGTGCAGGACATATTCGTCGATTTTGCCGGCGAGAGGTTCGTCGACCCGATCGGATTCCGCGGGGGAACGCGCTTCAAGTACAAGGCCAGCGACCGGATCGGCGTGAACTTCGGGGTGAACTACATGGAGCTGAAGTCCGACTTTTCGCCGGGGACGTTCCCGAGCGAGACCATCACCCGCCTCGCCGCGACGGTTTCGGGCGACGTGCAGATCCAGGACAACCTCGTGGTCACGCCCGGGGTGCAGTTCGTCGACTACGACTACGCCGGGTTCGATACGAGCTACTGGATCTTCGGTGTCGGTCTGCGCGGGACCTACTAGAATCTCCCCCGGCGGCCGCCCCGGCGACTCTCCCGTGGCGGCCGGCTGAGCCGATGGATTCGCAGGGCGACCAACAAGTTTCCGCCCCCGCGGGCGTCCCGGGGGCGGGGCCGCGGCCCGCCCGCCCGGGGCGCAAATCGGGCGATCGCCGAATAACTTCGCGGCCCGGGGGACAGCCCGGCGCGGGCCGGGGGGCGCCTTCCCCGCGGCCGGCGACCCCGTCTTCGTCCCACCATCGCAGGCCCGGAGGCATGTTCTTAAGCATGCCTAACCAGCTGAAAACCAGAGCTCCTGCGCACCCGCGCCGCCGCGGCCGGGGAGATTCGCGGCGGCGCGCGGCCGTTCCGGGAGCGCCGATGGCCGCTCCGCGGGAGGTCGATGGCTTCAACTTATTAACAGTCAAAGGGGCGTTGCGTTTCTGCTAACGGCTTGACTCCTAAGCCTACAAATCATGGTGTCTGCACGGGGACACCGATTGATAACCCTAGAAAAACAGAACCAAATTCATGGCCGATAAGAAACCAGCAACCAAGACGGAAATCCTGAACAACATCGCCGATTCCACCGGACTCACCCGCAAGGATGTTTCCGCTGTCCTCGAGGCGTTGACGGGAGAGATCAAGAAAGGCGTGAGCAAGCGTGGCCCGGGAGCCTTCACCATCCCCGGTCTTTGCAAGATCGTCGTGCAGCGCAAGCCCGCCACGAAGGCCGCCACTCGCCCGAATCCCTTCAAGCCCGGTGAGATGATGGAAGTCAAAGCCAAGCCGGCACGCAACGTCGTCAAGGTGCGTCCGCTGAAGAACCTGAAGGATATGGTGGCCTGATCGCCCCGCTTGCCCAAAGAACACTTTACCCGCCGCGTCCTTCGAGGGACGCGGCGTTTTTTTTGCGGCGCGCGCCCCGCGATCAGGGGTCGGTCAGGTTGGGCGCCCACCTGCCGGTGCGCAGGGCGGGACGCTGGCCGGATTTCGGGAAGCCCCGCTTGACGGCCGTTTTCAGCTGCTCGGACAGCGATGCGACGCGATCGGCCTGCTCCGGACTCCCGGCGAGGTTGGTGAGTTCGAGCGGGTCGTGGTCGTGATCGTAGAGCTCGCGACCGGCCTTGCCCTCGTCCCATTCGGTGTAGCGCCAGCGGGGGGTGCGGAGCGAATAGCCGTGGAAGGCGGGGCCGCCGCGCCTGCCGCGCCGGACCTGGGTCACCGCATATCCCCGGCCCCGGGCGCCGGGGTCCTTCAGGAGCGGCACGAGGTCCTGACCCTGGAGGGACTCCGGGGCCTTCACGCCGCAGAGGGCCGTGAGCGTCGGGTAGAGGTCGACGAGGCTCACGGGGGAGGCCGCCACCCCGCCCGCCCGGGCCACGCCGGGGGCGGCGATGAGGAGCGGCACCCGGGCGCTCTGCTCGAAAAGGCTCATCTTCTGCCAGAGGCCGTGCTCGCCGAGGTGGTAGCCGTGGTCGCTGGTGAAGACCACGATGGTGTTGTCGGCGAGGCCGAGGCGGTCGAGGGCCGCGAGAATGCGCCCCACCTGGGCATCCATGAAGGTGATGCTGGCAAAGTAGGCCTGGATGGCCTCGCGGCGCAGCGGGTCGGTGAGGTCCTCGTGCTCCTTCTTGTGGCTGGCGAGGCCGGGGGCCGGGATGTCCTTCTGGTCCTCCTCCCAGCCCTCGACGACCGGCATGTCCCCGAGCTTGTACGGCTCGAAGTAGGACTTCGGGGCGACGTAGGGCGTGTGGGGCCGGTAGAAGCCGACCGCCAGGAAGAACGGGCGGCGCTGCCCCGGGCCGTTCGAAGGGTCCTGGTCCCTCGCGCAGCGCTCGAGCACCCACTCGGCGTCGCGGGCCAGCATGGCGTCGGTGTGGTGTTCATCGGATTTCGGGGAGGCGTACCAGCTGAGGGTGCCGCCGAAGCTTCCGGGGCGCAGGCTGAAGATGTGGGGTTCCTCCTCGAGGCGGTCGCAGCCGGCGGGATTCAGCTCGAGTTCCCACGAGCCGGGGTCGTCGTGGCCGTTGGTGCCCACCGACTTCGGGACGTTGTAGTGGTAGAGTTTCCCGACGCGCGCCGCGAAGTAGCCGTCGAGGCGGAAGGCCTGCGAGAGGCTGTGGTGGCTCGGGATCGTCTGGCGGAAGATCTGCGCGTTGCCGAGGATCCCCGTGCTGTCGGGATGGAGGCCGGTGAGCATCGAGTTGCGGCTCGGCCCGCAGAGCGGAAACTGGCAGTAGGCGCGCTCGAAGCGCACCCCGCGCGCCGCGAGCCGGTCGAGGTGGGGCGTCCGGGCGTGTGGCGACCCGTAGCAACCGAGGTGGGTGTTGAGGTCGTCGGAAATGAGGAACAGGACGTTGGGCTTCGCGGGGGCCGCGGACGCGGCGTCCGCGGCGAGGAGTCCGCAGGCCGCGAGGACGGCCGCCCACGGCCGGGCGGTGATGGTGATGGAGCGCATGTCCCATCACACTGGCGCTCGCGGCGCATTCTATCACTTCGCGGCGGGATCTTTCCGGGCTGGTGTCGCCGGCGGGGGCTGCTAGCGTGCGTCACCATGAGCGCCAGCCAACCGCCCGTCAGCATCCATCCCTACTTCCGCGCCCACGCCGGAAAGCGGGACGAGATGCTCGCGAGCCTCCCGCAATTCGTCGAGAAGACCGCCACCGAGGACGGATGCCTGTGGTACGAATTCACCACCCATGGCGACGAGCTGTTTTGCCGGGAAGGGTACAAGGACGCCGCGGCGGCCCTCGCCCATCTCGAGAACGTCGGGGAGATGCTGCAACAGCTTCTCACCATCACGGACCTGACCCGCCTCGAGCTCCACGGCCCCGCCGCCGAACTCGAAGAGCTCAAGGAGCCGCTCAAGGACCTGAACCCGACGTGGTTCGCTTACGAGTGCGGGTTGAACCGCTAGGCCCGCCCCCCCCGCCGGGCACTCGGTGAGTGCGCCCGCCCGTCCCGGTCGTGGCCAGACGGCGCCCGCGCCATGCGCGGGAATTTTCGACCCTGCGGGTCGCCGGGTTCGATCACGACCGGGACGGTCGCGCCACTCCGAACGCCGGTTCGCTGCGCTCACCGAGCGCCATGCGGCTTAGAACAGCACCGCAAAGGTGCGCACCGTGTTGATGGCGCCGGCGGCTTGCTGGGCGCCGCGATAGACGCCCATGGGAGTGACTCCGGGGGCGGAGTTCGGCGCCTGGGGGGGCGTGCCGGGTTCATCCGTGGGGGCGGGTGCGCCTGGAGTTCCGGCCTGGGGCTGGGTGGCGCAGGATGGGAAGAGGACGATCAGGGCGATCGCCAACGGAGCTGCGTATTTCATAGGTTTGGGGGGTTGCCCTTTCAGACCGGGAATAGGCCGGTTTGGTCACATGCAAATCACTCCGGATAACACACTGCAATTGTAATTACACGATCCCCCCGGCGGGATCGGGGCGCACTGCGGCCGGCATGCGTCGCGCGTCGACGGGCGCGGGGCGGCGCAGCCCCGCTGCTATTTTGCAATGCGGATCGGGGTGCCCTTGTCGACCCATTCGTAAAAGAAGCGGGCCGGATTTCCGTTGGTGAGCGGCACGCGGATGCAGCCGTGCGACGCCGGGTACTTGGGGACGGAGGTGAACCCGTGGATGAAGACGTGGCCGGTGACCTGCACGCTCCATGGCATGGGCGCGTTCTCATAGAGGCTCGAGAAGTGGCGGCGGGCCTTGTAGGGACCGGCGCGGAAGTTCCCGCTGGGCGTCCGGTTGTTGCGTCCCGAACTGATCCGCGTCTCCAGGACGAGGCGGCGCCCCTGCCAGGCGCGGAGTTTCTGCTGCCGAAGACTGATCTCGGTCCGCTTGGGCCCCACCGCGACGGTGAAGTGCCGGAAGCGGGCGCTGACGAGCGCGGACCAGCCGCTGGAATCGGGCTTGATGCGTGCTCCGGCCCGCTGGAGGTCGGCGAGGGACACCAGCTCGGTCCCGTCGACGAGACGGCGCAGGGAGTCGAGGGGGACGTCCCGCCGGTTCAGGACGAGGACCTTCCGTTCGGGGTCATGGGCGAGCGGCCAGCGCAGGGCACCGGCGGCCTCGTCGAGCGGCACGAAGACTGTTCCGGGCGCCGCGGCAAAGGTGATGCCATCGACCAGCGGGGCGCCAAGGCTCGCCAACGCCGAGCCGCACAGGACGATTCCCGTGAGGAGGGCGGAAAGGTTGCAATGTGCAATCATGGTTTACCCGGAGGTCGCTCGGACCCGCTGCAAAGGAGAGCACTCCGGGCGAGAAGGTCAACTGGAACCACGATTCAGGAGGCTCCGCCATTCGCCACGGCCCGGCCCTCAGCCCCGCCAGGGTCGCGATCGGGGCCTCCCAACGGCAGGCGTCCGGAAATGCCCCGGCGGCGCCGTGGGGGGCGTGGGGGGCCGGAAATGGCCCCGGGGGGAAAGAAAGAACCGCCGGGAGGTCTGACGCTCCCGGCGGCTCTCAAAGTGTTAGAGACCTCCTTGTCCCGCACTCACGGGTTGGAGACTAACAACTGCTGTTTCACCCTTACATGAAAACGCGCACTGTAACGCGGCTTCATGGGTGTTTGACCGTCAGGGCGGACAAGTGTTCGACTTTCTTTAAAGTTTTTTCCGGTCAGGGCATAAAGCCTATAAAACCGTGGTGATTTCGGTTTTGACGGAATTGGCGAGGAAGCACTCCTGGTGGGCCTTGTGGTGGATTTCCTTGAGTTTTTCGGGCGGGACGTCGATTCCGGCGGCGAAGGTGGTTACGGGGTGGAGCTCGATGCGGGCCAGGACCGGTTTGCCGCCCTCCCCCTTTTCGAGGAAGCCCACCGCGGTGTCGCGGTAGGAGTCGAGGGTGAGATTCTGGAGCGAACAGAAGGCCAGGAAGGTCAGCATGTGGCAGCTCGCGAGGGCCGCCACGTAGGCCTGCTCGGGGTCGGGGATGTCGGCCTGGCCGTGGTATTCGGCGGCGGCGGTGCAGGCGAGGGTGTGGCCGTGGCCGAAATCGAGTTCGTGCTCGCGGGGGTATTCCTTGAAGGCGAAGGAGGCTTCGCGGCGGGCCCAGGTCAGCGTGACGTTATGTTCGGACATGCGCGAAGGGATAGCGGAGGCGCGTGCCGGGGGCAACCGGGATTCCGGGGGTCAGGGGATTGAGACCGAGACGCGGAAGATGTTCACCGCCTCGGCCGGGTCGCCGGGGAGGTCGAGGGCGGCGGGACCGCCGTCGCCCGGGAGGTCGGTGAGATTCGTCCAGTTCAGGAGGTCGTGGGTGCGCTGGGCGGTGTAGGTCCGGCCGGAAAGCGTCGGGAAGGTGACCGTGAGGGCCGAGGAATCGGCCGGGTCCGGGACGGCGGTGATCGAGAAGCGCGACCGGAAGTCGAGGGGATCGGTGAGGAAGACGACCAGCTCGGCGAAATTCGACTGGCCGTCGCCATCGAAGTCCTCGGCGCCGTCGGGGGTTCCGTTTCCGTCGGTATCGGCGATGAAGGGGTCGGTCCCGATGGTGGCTTCCGCGGTGTCGGGGAGGCCGTCGTTGTCGTCGTCGGGGTCGGTGCTGTCCGGGATGTCGTCGCCGTCGTTGTCCGGTTCGGAGAGGAGGGTCACGGAGATGTTGTCGAGGGCGATGCCCTGCGGCCCGGCCGGGAGGGTGAAGGCCTGGCCCTCGTTGGCGGTCCCGGGGGTGTAGGCCCCGGAGAAGCGCGTCCAGGTGAGTTCCCCGGCGACGCCGCCGCTTCCGCTGAGCCCGAGGCTCCCTTCACCGACCGGGGGCACCGGCGACGCCTGGGCGACCCCGATGT
>JABDMC010000359.1 GCA_013001695.1 Akkermansiaceae bacterium | reverse complement strand
GCGCATCACCGGGCCGATCCGGGAGCGCCGGGCCCGCGGCGAGAAGCACCCCGTCCTCGACTTCCTCCTCGACTACTACCCGTACTCGCTCACCAAGCTGGCGGAATGGCATCCCGGGATCGGGGTCGCCCTCGAGTCCTGCCCGGAAGCCCACGAGCGCCATGCGGCATCTCCGTATACGTATACGGAGATGCTGCACGTCCTCGATCCGTCCGCGCTCCGGCCGAAGCAGCGGGAGCGCTTCAGGTGGATCCGGAACCTGCTGGCGGCGACGCGGGACCGGCCCCCGAACTTCTCCTGCCACGGGCTGCACGAATGGGCGATGGTGTACGGCGGCACCGATGTCCGGCACCATGACACCGTGCCGCTCCGGCTTGCCCAGGGGGACATCGACGCCCTCGTCGAGTCGCGGCCCGTGTGCTGCAGCCACTTCGACGCCTTTCGCTTCTTCACGCCGGCCAGCAAGCCGCTGAACAAGCTGCAACCCGGCTTGTGGACCCGGGAAGAGCACGAGCAGGCGGGCTGCCTGCACGCCAACATGGACCTCTACAAGTGGGCCTTCAAGTCGATGCCGTGGGCGGGCAGCGATCTCCTTGCGGACGCCTTCGAGCTGGCGATCGCGATCCGCGCGGTCGACATGCGCGCCAGCCCCTACGATCTCCGGTCCTTCGGGTACGAGCCGATCGCAGTCGAAACCGAGGACGGCCGCCGCGAATACGAATCCCACCAGCGCGCCTTCACGGCCCGCGCCGCGCCCCTGCGGGCCCGCCTGATCGCACGCCTCGACATGGTCCTGGAAACCGCCCGGGGCGAGTCGTTCACATCCTGAACGGGAATCGGCGCCACGACCGGCAGTTGGAAAAAATTCGGCTTCTCGGCCGGAGGATTGGGGACAATCCTGCCTGCCGGAACCACACCCCAGCGTCTCCCGCCATGATCCCGAACGTCCTCGCTGAACGCTACGCCACCGCCCCGATGGCCGAAATCTGGTCCCCGGAGGGGCGCATCGAGCTGGAACGCGAGTTTTGGATCGCGGTCATGAAGGCCCAGGCGGACCTCGGGCTCGATATCTCGAAGGAAGCCATCGCGGCCTACGAGAAGGTCAAGGAGGACGTCGACCTGGAATCCATCGCGGAGCGCGAACGCGTCAGCCGCCACGACGTGAAGGCGCGCATCGAGGAATTCAACGCCCTCGCCGGTCACGAGGAGATCCACAAGGGGATGACCTCCCGCGACCTCACCGAGAACGTCGAGCAACTCCAGGTCTTCTCAGCCCTGCGGGTCATTCATGAGAAGGCGGTGGCGGCGATGGGGGCCATGGCGCGCCGGGCCGCGGAGTGGCGCGACCTCGTCATCACCGGGCGGACCCACAACGTCGCGGCGCAGGCGACCACGGTGGGCAAGCGCATCGCCATGTTCGGCGAGGAGCTCATCGATTCCTTCGTGCGGCTCGAGCATCTCATCGAAAAGTACCCGGTACGCGGGTTGAAGGGCGCGGTGGGAACCCAGATGGACCAGCTGTCCCTCTTCGAGGGCGACGCCGGCAAGGTGGCCAAGCTCGAATCCCGGCTCGCCCGGCACCTCGGCCTGCCCGACGACTGGGTGTGCGTCGGCCAGGTCTACCCGCGCTCGCTCGACCTGCGGGTGGTGAGCAGCCTCACCGAGCTCACCTCCGGGCCGTCGTCGTTCTGCGCGACCCTGCGCCTCATGGCCGGCCACGAGCTGGCGTCGGAGGGCTTCGCCAAGGGCCAGACGGGGTCGAGCGCCATGCCGCACAAGATGAACGCCCGCTCGTGCGAGCGGGTCAACGGCTTCCACAACATCCTGAAGGGGCACGTCACGATGGCGGCCGGGATGAGCGGCGAACAGTGGAACGAGGGCGACGTCTCCTGCTCGGTGGTGCGCCGCGTCGTCCTGCCGGATGCCTTCTTCGCCGCCGACGGGCTCTTCGAAACCTTCCTCACCATCCTCGGGCAGATGGAGGTGTTCCCCGGCGTCATCGCCAACGAGCGGGACCGCTTCCTTCCCTTCCTGCTGAGCACCACCATCCTGATGGAGGCCGTCAAGGCGGGGGTGGGCCGCGAGACGGCGCACGCCGCCATCAAGGAGCACGCCGTCGCCACCGTGAACGACCTTCGTTCCGGGGCGGTGACGGAGAACGACCTCCTCGACCGCCTCGCCGCGGACGAGCGGCTCCCGTTTGACCGCGCCGCGCTGGATGCCCTCCTCGAAGAGGGCCGCCACGAGGTCGGGATGGCCGGCCAGCAGGTCGACATGTTTGTCGAGACCGTCGAGATCTTCACCGCCAAGCACCCCAGCGCCGCCGCCTATGAACCCGGCGTGATCCTGTAGCCAGTAGGCAGTAGGCAGTGGATGGTGGACGGCAGGCAGTGGACGGCAGGCAGTGGACGGTAGGCAGTGGACGGTGGACAGTAGGCAGTGGACGGTAGACAGTAGTCGGTAGTCACCCCCTGATAGCAAAGTCTCTCCGAAATCGCACTGACCTCCGACCTCCGAATTCCGTCCCATGACCCACCACGACGACCACGAAGCGGAGCACACGCCCGAGGCCATCCAGGCCCGCCTGGCGGGGGAGCCGTCGCAGGGGTATCTCAAGGATTCCATTTACGGGGCCATCGACGGGGCTGTGACGACCTTCGCGGTGGTGTCCTCGGTTGCGGGGGCGGGACTCAGCAGCGGCATCGTCATCATCCTCGGGCTCGCCAACCTGCTCGCGGACGGGTTCTCGATGGCCTCCGGGAACTTCCTCGGGACGCGCGCCGAGAACCAGGCGGCCAGCAAGGCGCGCCGCGAGGAGGCCGACGAAATCGATTCCCACCCGGAGGGCGAGCGCGAGGAAGTCCGCCAGATTTTTGCCAACAAGGGGTTCAAGGGCGAGATCCTCGAGGAGGTCGTGAAAGTCATCACGGCCGACAAGGAGCGCTGGGTGGACACCATGATGCAGGAGGAGCACGGGCTTTCGCGCGACCGCCCGTCCGCGATCAAGGCCGCCCTCGCCACCTTCGCGGCCTTCCTGATGATCGGCGGCATTCCGCTCGCGGCCTACATCGTGGACCTCGTCGACCCGACCATCCTGGGAAAGCCGTTTGCCCCGGCGTGCCTCCTGACCGGCATCGCCTTCTTCGCGGTGGGGGCCTTGAAGAGCCGCTTCGTCGATCAGCACTGGGCGCTCGGCGGCGCGGAAACGCTGGGCATCGGCGCCCTCGCCGCGGGCATGGCCTACGGCATCGGTTATCTCCTGCGCCCCTTCGCGGAAGGGCTGTAGGACGTCCCGCCGGGAATCGGCACGGCGGCGGTCACGACTCCTCGCGCCGGGCCGCGAGCCACAGCCAATCCGACAAGCGGTTCAGGAAGATCGGGATGCTGGCATTGGTCACCCCGGTGCCGAGATCGACCACGCGGCGTTCGGTGCGGCGGCAGATGGCGCGGGCCACGTCCAGCTGGGCGGCGAGGGCGCTGCCGGCCTTCCCGGGGCGCGCCCAGCCGTCGAGCTTCACGCCCCCGGCCTCGATTTCGCGGGCCGCCGTTTCGGCGCGCGCCACGTCCTCCGAGGCCACGGCCGGATAACCGTCCTGCTGGTAGCGGGCGGCATCCTCCGGCAGGACCGCGAGTTCACCCATGAGGGCCACGAGGCGGTCCTGCATCCAGTCGAGGGATGTCTCGACGGGCGTGCCCGGGCACAGCACGCGCGCCACCCCGAGCGCCGCGGTCAGTTCGTCGGCGGCTCCGATGGCCTCCACGCGGGGGTCGGTTTTGGCGATGCGCTTCCCGAAGAGAAGATCGGTCTCCCCCTCGTCCCCGCGCCCGGTGACGATGCTCATGGCGCGTATCTAGCACCTCCCCCGGGACCCGGCCACGATTCTTTCCCCTCTTCCCACTTGAATCCGGGCACCGGGCACCGGACACTCCCGCACCATGAAGCGCCGCCGTTTTCTCACAATTTCCTCCGCGACCGGCCTCGGGCTGGCGCCCGGAGCGAGCCTGGCCCATCCTCTCCACATCAAGACGCCGCCCCTCTTCGACATCTCCCTCGCGGAATGGTCGCTGCACCGCACCCTGCGGGGCGGCACCATGACCAACCTCGACTTCCCGAAAGTCTCCAAGGAGACCTTCGGGATTCACGCCGTGGAGTACGTGAACCAGTTCTTCAAGGACAAGGCGCGCGACAAGGCCTACCTCGACGAGCTCAAGACGCGCTGTGACGACCTCGGGGTGCAGAGCCTCCTCATCATGGTCGACGGCGAGGGCCACCTCGGCCACAGCGACCAGAAGGAACTCCAGAAGACCATCGACAACCACAAGAAGTGGGTGGAAGCCGCCAAGCATCTCGGCTGCCATTCGATCCGGGTCAATGCGCACGGCCACGGCGACAGCGACGAGGAGAAGGCCGCCAACACCGTGAAGGGCCTGCGCCGCCTCTCGCAGTTCGCCGCCGACCACGACATCAACGTCATCGTCGAGAACCACGGCGGGCTGTCGTCGAACGGCGAGTGGCTGGCGGGCGTGCTCTCCAAGGTGGGCCTCGACAACTGCGGGTCGCTGCCCGACTTCGGCAACTTCGTCATCGACCGCAAGGCCGGCAAAAGTTACGACCGCTACCAGGGAATCAAGGACCTCATGCCCTTCGCCAAGGGGGTCTCGGCGAAGTCGCACGACTTCGACGACGACGGCAACGAGGTCCACACCGACTACGTGAAGGCCTTGAAGATCGTCCTCGACGCCGGCTACCGCGGTCACGTCGGGGTGGAATACGAGGGCGGCAAGCTCAGCGAGGAAGAGGGCATCAAGGCCACCAAGAAACTGCTCGAGAAGGTGCGGACCCAGCTTGCCTCGGCCTATTCCTGACCGAGGCTGGGTCCGTGAAGATCGCGCGACTGCCCTCGGGGAACCCCGAGATCTTTCATACGCTGCAAGGCGAGGGCGTGGACGCGGGGGTTCCGGCGGTGTTCATCCGGGCCTCGCTCTGCAACCTGCATTGCGTGTGGTGCGACACCGACTACACGTGGAACTGGGAGGGCACCCCGTGGCCCCACGAACGGGACGGCGAGGAAGGCTACGCCAAGTTCCGCAAGGCCGAGCAGATCATCGAGATGACTCCCGCGGAGGTCGCGGCGGCGGCGGCGGCCTTCCCGTGCCGGCACCTCGTGCTCACCGGCGGGGAACCGCTCCTGCAGGAGGACGCCTTCGTCGAGGTCCTCGAGATCCTGCGCGCCGCCGACCCGGACTGGACGGTGGAAATCGAAACCAACGGGACCCTGCGGCCCGGCGACCGGTGTGACGCCCTCGTGGGGCGCTACAACGTCTCCCCGAAGCTCACCAACTCGGGCAATGCCGACGACCTCCGCCTCCGGCCGGACGCCATCGCGTTTTTCCGGGATTCCCCGAAGGCGTGGTTCAAGTTCGTCGTCGCCGATCCCGCCGACCTCGCCGAGGTCGAGGGCCTCCAGGCCCTCCTGGCCCTCCCGCCGGACCGGATTTTGGTCATGCCCGAGGCCCGCACCCCGGACGGCCTCGCGGCCCGCTCGTGGGTGGCGGAAGCCTGCCTCCGCCACGGCTACCGGTTCTCGGACCGCCTCCATCTGCGCCTCTGGGGCGCCCGCCGGGGGGTTTGAGGCCCCCAACCCTCCCCAGACCGGCAAAAAAAGGGCCGAATTTTCCGAGACTTTTTGTTACGAAGCGGGTTCATTCCCCCGAAGAAACCGCGCCATGAACCAGCACGACCCACAGGACATGGAACACGATGCCGTCTGGCAGCTCGTGGACCAGGCCCGCCCCCCCGGGGCCGGGCCGACCTTCGTCTCGAACGTGATGCGGGAGATCCGCCTCGCGGGCGACGCGCCGGGTCCGTGGTGGAAACGCCTCCTCGCGCCGGTCCCCCTCACCGCCGGAGCGCTGGCGGCCGCCGCCGCGGTGGCCATCATGGTCAGCGTCAACATGGGCTCCGCCCCGGATTCTCCCCTCACCGATGCCGGCGCCGACGCCGCCTTGGCCGATCTCGCCAGCGACCTCGACAAGGAGCTCCTCATCACCGCCGCCGAGAACCCCGACCTCTTCTCGGACGCGGAACTCCTCGCCATGCTCTACTAGCAGGCGGTCCCGGATCCCCGCCCCGCGCCCCCCGCCCCTTCGCGCTTTCCCGAGGCCCGTTCCCCAAAGGAAACGGCCCTCCGAAGAGGGCCGCTCCATCAGCCGATCCATCGAAATCGTTTGCCCGGTGGAATGATGGATGCGGCTGGGCTGTGCGTTGGTGCCGTGCGACTGCAACGTCGACCGGATGAGGCGGCTCGGTGAGCCACCCTACCGGTCCCCGGGCACAGTCGCGGCGAGAAGTTCAATGGCGGCCTCGTTCCGGATCAGGAGCGGGACGATCGTTTCCCGTTCCTCATCGGAGAGGTCCCCGGCAGCGAGCCGCTCGATCTGGCTCCGCTGTTCCCGCGTGAGGTCTTCGCGGGCATGGCCCTCGACGGGAGCCCCGAATTTGTCGAAGAAGGTCGCGACAACGCGGAGTGAGGCTTCAATGGAGTTTGGCTGATTCATGACGCCGGGTAAACGGCCCCGCCCGGTCCATTTGCAGAGATTTCCGCCTCTTTTCTCAATAATCGAACAGATCGAGGGAATCCCCGCAGAGATCCACGAAATCCTCCCACTCCAGCTGGAGCCATGGGTCAGCCTGACGCACCTCGGCCATGATCCCGTCCCGGAGTTCTTCACAGAGGCCGGTCAGGGCCCGGCTCACCTTGCTGTAATGCCACCCCCACATCGCCGCGATGCGCTGCTGGGAAATCTGGTAGGAGTGAAACAGGCGGAACAGGACCAGCTTTTCCTGGTCGACCGAGGCAAAGGCCCGCCGCACGGCATCCACCAGGATCTGGCTGATGGCATCTTCGCTGTCGATCCCGCTGGGGGCCGCCAGTTCCCTCCCGCCCCGGCCGTCGTCCTCGTCCGATTCGGTGGGCAGGCTCACGACATCCGGCGCGCGCCGCTTGCGGTCGATGAAGCGGTTCAAGACCACCCGGCGGAGGAAATTCTGCAGTTTGCAGGCGCCGTTGTAGCGGCCGAGGAGGCGGTTCATCTCCCCGGACTTCTTCCGACCCGCGAAGCAATCGGTCAGGAGGTCCCCGAAGAGCTCGTCGGCTTCCGCGGCGGACGCGCCGCGCGCCACCAGCCAGCGACGCAGGGCGGGATCGTCGAGGATGGCCTTCACGGCCTGGACCGCCTGCTCTTCCCCGTCGAGGGCCGCCAACGCGATCTCGAGTTCCTCCGCATAACGCGGCGGAGCGGGAGATTCGTCCGGCAATTGCCCCTCATCCATGGACATGAGACTAGATTGCTCAATCCGATATCGACAATTCCGAATCCTTGGGGATTCAATGATAACTGATGGCCGACGAATCCCAGCCGCCGCCCGGTCCCTCCCGGGGGAGTCCCGACGATTTCCAGTGTGTGGCGGACCTGCTGGCCCGCATCCCGGCCGACGAGGCGACCGTCTGGGTCGAAAGCGAGGAGGGCCATTTCCTCGAGGCCATCCACAATCCCCGGGCGGCGGGGTTCGAGGGCATGCGCCAGCCGCTCGACCGGGGGCTCATCTCCCAGGTTTTCGTCACCGGCCTGCCGCTGCTCGAGTCCGATGTCACCCAGCGCACCGCGCACGATCCCACCGTGGATTCCATCGTCGGGCAGCGCACCACGGCCATGATGGCGGCCCCGATCTTCTCGGATGCCGACGTGGCCGGAGTTCTCTCCGCCGTGCAGGTCGAGGGTGGATCCCAAACCCAAGAGCTGGAGCCCGCCCACCTCGCCGAACTGGAGCACACCGCCCAGCAGGTGGCCGAAATCCTCGATCGATCCCTCCCGGCCGCCGGCCCGGAGAAATAAGTCGATGTGGCCTGACCTCGACGCCATTCGAAGCGCCTGCCGGTCCGGCACCGGTCGCGGCGTGCGGGTCGCGATCCTCGACACCGGCATCGACGAGCAGCATCCCCGGCTGTCCGGGGCCGGCTTTCTCCAGGCGCAGGCCGTGCAGGCGGCCCCGAACGGCTTCCGCGTCGGGGAGTGCGCGCCGGAGGACGCCTTCGGGCACGGCACCGCGGTGGCCGGCATCATCCACGCCCTCGCGCCGGAAACCGAGATGCAGAGCATATGCGTCCTCGACTGCAAGAAGCGCCAGCATCGCCACGAGGTCGTCAAGCTCGGGGCCCTCTACGCCATCGAGGAGGGCGCCACCATCCTGAACTGCTCCTTCGGCATCCCGGGGGCGGCCTTCACCCTGCCGGTGTACAAGGCATGGACCGACCACGCCTTCGAACGCGACCGGCACGTGGTGGCGGCCTCCTCCAACGCCGATCCCGACGAGTCCCACTGGCCGGCGTCGCTGGCGCAGGTGCTCGCCGTGACGGGAGACCATCTCGCTCCCGAGGAACTGCGCTTCCGCCACGGCAGCCTCATCTCCTTCGCCGCCGCCGGGGTGGACATCCCGGTGCTCGCCCCGTCGGGCAGTTCCGCGGTGCTCACCGGCAGCAGCTTCGCGGCGGCCCACCTCACCGGCCTCCTCGCCCGCCTCCTCTCCGTCTTTCCCGGCCTCACCCCCATGTTCGCGCACGCCGCCCTGCGTCGCCTCGCCGAAGAGAACGGCCACGACGGGAAACCCGCCTGAAATTCTCCCGCCGTCCCTCCCCGGCCCGGGCTCCGGCGCGGCTCGACCCGCCAATTCCGGCGCGAAGCGCGCGCGGGTTCCGTGGAGGGCATTAATTATCCGCGGTGGTTCACTAGCATCCTTCCTTGATCTCCAGAGGATCTACACCCCGATTGTGCTTGCCAAGATGTGAGTTTTCTCAAGTCCTGAATATACCAAAACCGATCAGGGTTGGTGGGGGAAATCAACATGGGCGGACATCGTTTCCGTTCCGGAATGCATCCAATGATTCCGGGATGGAGGGCGCCACCGGTGTTGCGAGCGCGCTCGCGGAAATCCCCGGCCGGATCCTGTCATCGGCCGGCCCCCATTGGGAATTCAACCGCCAGCGTCCTTGATGAAAATATTGATCCTCCTCCTTGTGTTCACGGTGGCCGGCCTTCCGGCCCGCGGCGCGGCGGTCTTCCCCGGAGCCATCCCGGACCCCGCCACCTTCGACCCATCCGAAGCGGTCACTCCCAACGTCAGCCAGATCTTCACCGACTTCCCGGGCTTCAGCTCGATGTCGATCGATGACCTCGCCGTCGCCGCCACCCAGCGCCGGATCGTCAATGTCACCACCCTCCTCCGCGCCCAGGGGGGCTTTCCCTCCTTCCAGGAGGTCACCGGCTACCAGGTGAGCGTCTTCTCCGATCCCGCCGCGGCAGGCGCCGGACTGGAAGGCGACATTGCCAGCGTCCTGCTGGCTCCCGGCGCCGGGGTCTCCGTGATTCCCTTCGCCCCGGCGATCTCGGACGAATACGGACTGGTCAGCCTCAACCTCGACATCCTCCTCCCCACCGCCGGAACGTACTGGCTGGGGGTCGCTCCCGTGGCGGCCAGCACCGTCGCCGGGCAGTTCTTCACCCACAACAGCCCCTCGGGGATCCCCGCCAGTCCGGGCAACGCCCGCTTCGCCAATCCCGGCGGAGGATTCGCCGTCGGGCCGCTGACCCTCATCGGCGCCGAGCTCGCCCAGGAGGTCGTTTTGATTCCCGAGCCCGCCGCCGGGCTCCTCCTGATCGTCGCGGCCCTCGCCGGTTTCCACCGCCGCCGTCCCGTTCTTCCTCACTGACATTCCCAATTGAGCCCGCTCCCCTCCGCGTCCCGCTCCGCACCAAACAGCCTCCCACGCACATCCCGAGCCGATCTCAATGCGAATCCCTCCGATCCCAAGGCGCACCCTTGCGCCCTCCTGCTTCCTCATCCTGACCGTCCTGCTCGGCCTGCTTCCCCTCCACGCCGCGGAGTGGATCACCCCCGGAGTGGGGGCATGGGAGGACGGCTCCAACTGGGATACCGGCGTCGCGCCGGGTGCCGGTCCCGCGGAGGATATCCTCATCCGCGATGACGGCGTCGCCCAACTTTCCACCGGGGCCCTGGTTCGGGGGCTGCAGATCGGGGATCCCTTCCTGACCTCCACCTCCGGCACGCTGCAAATCCTTCCGGGTGGCCTGATCGACGCCGAGGCGGGAGCGCCGGACATCCCGCGGGTGGGCGGCCTCGGGGGCGACGGGCGACTCATCATCGAGAGCGGTGCCTTCGCGGGATTCGAAGATGGGATCCGCTTCGGGGGCCCCTACGGCGGCGATGCGATTCTCGAGTTCGCCCACAGCCCCCTGACCGGCTTCGGGAATTTCGGCGCGCCGGAACCGAGCGGCATCGCGCCGGACGCGGATCTCTTCGCCGCCTCCCCCAGCGACATTCGATGGATCTTCCGGATCGACCCGGACCAGCCCTTCACGCCGATCGAATGCCGCGCCGGGCTGGAACTCACCGCCTTCCAGAATGCCTCCCTCCCCTCCATCACCCTCGAGATCGTCTCGACCGGCCGCCCCTTCCAACTGGGCGATTCCTTCCCGCTCGTGGATCACGCCGGCTTCTACTCAGGCGAGTTCCAGCGTCCCGACGGCAGTCCCGTCTTCGACGGCGAGACGATCAACACGCCCGCGGCCGCCTTCCGGATCGACTACGACCTCGACGGGGCCATTGCCGCCACGGTCGTCGCCGCCTGGACCGGCGGCGGGGACGGGACGAGCTGGGAAGATCCCGGCAACTGGCGCGGGAACATCGTCCCCGGCCCCGGCGAAGTGGTCATCATCAACGTCGACGGCACCCCGACCATCACCATCAACACCCCCGTCAGCATCGCCCGCATCGAGTGTGCGGAGGAACTGATCGTCGCCAACGGCTCGCTCGAGCTCACCCAGGGGGCTTCCGTCCTTTCCGGGCCATTCGAACTGCAGGCCGGCACCACCCTCACCGTGACCGGCAACGGAACCACGCTCGCGGCGACCGGTGCGACCGTCCTCGAGGACGCCGGCTGCTACGCGCTGGCCGGCGCCGGCATCGCTCTGCCGGCCCTCGCATCGTATTCCCACACCGGCGACCGGGAGATCCGCGCCACCGGACCCGGCAGCGAAATCGTCCTCTCGGCACTCAGCGCGATTTCCAACACCGTCAATGGCGCCCGGCTCGACGTGCAGGCCTTCGGTGGCGGCCGCGTCGACATGCCCGCCCTCGTCAGCCAGTCCGGAAACGTCCATTTTGAATCCTCCGGCGCCGGCGGCGAATACGGCGGCTCGATCATCGACCTCGGTTCCCTGACGGCCTTCGCCGGGGAGGGTCCCGGCGGGGGCGGGTTCACGGCCCAGTTCGGCGGGGAAATTTTCGCCCCGCTCCTCACCGACTTCCATGACGGGGACCTCACCGTCGCCGGCTCGGGCCTTCTCGATTCCCCCCTGCTGGCCAACATCGACAACGCCAGCATCTTCCTGTCCGACGGGGCGACGCTCAACCTGCCCATGGTCACCACCTACGCCTCCACGGAGACCACCCGCCTGCAGGCCGACGGACCCGGGAGCGTGCTCTCCTTGCCAAACCTCGTGCTCCTCGACGGCCCCGGCACGGGCACCCTCATTGTCGAAGCCTTCGACGGCCAGGTCCTCCTGCCGCAACTCCAGCAGCGCCGCGGCAACGTGAGCTTCACCGCCACCGGCGCCGGTTTCATCGGTTTCCCGGCCATCACGGACCGCCTCTGGACGGGCCTCGGCGACGGGTCCGACTGGAATGACCCCGCCAACTGGTCCTTCGACCTCGTTCCCGACGACACCGACCGGGTCGTCATCAGCAGCCCCTCGCCGGTCCTCCTCGCCGGGTCGGCCCAGATTCACGCCCTCGAGATCCAAACCGGCGCCCTGCACGTCTCGGGCGGATCGTTGACGGCCTTCAGCGCCTCCCGCGTCATCGGCGCGGAGGGGGCGCCACCCGCCACCCTCCGGCTCGAGGCGGATGCCAACGCGGCTTTCTTCGACGGCCTCCTCTTCGGATCGGTGGTGGGCGGCGATGCGACCCTCGACTACTTCGGCGGCGGCGCCACCCTCGGCATCCTCTTGACCGCGACCCCGCCGCCGCCGGGCTTCTTGACGCCCCTCTCCGGCATCCTGCCCGACGCCGACGGCGACAGCCTCGGGCCGAGTGCCATCACGTGGCGCTTCCATTACGATCCCTCCCGCCCCTTCTCCCCCATCGAGTCCCCCGCGGTGGGTATCGAGAACTACCAGAGCGGCGAACCGAACGCCATCCGCCTCGACATCGTCGCCCCCGACTTCCTCCAAATCGGCGAAACCATCCCGCTCGTCGACTGGATTTTCGCCGCCCCCCTCGGCCTCTTTCTCACTCCCGACGGGACCGCCTCGATCCAGGACGACACGACCTTCACGTCCTCCGACGGATACACCTACCTCGTCGACTACGACGACAACCAGACCATCACCGCCACGGTGACCGGCATTCCGGGCAGCGCGCCTGTCATCACGGCGGAACCGCTCGCCGCGCAGTTCGTCCCGGCGGGGGGATCCGCCAATCTCACCGTGACGGCGGCCGGCGACCCAACGCCCGGCTTCCAGTGGTATCAGGGTCTCAGCGGCGACACCTCCAATCCCGTTCCCGATGAGACCGGACCCGGTTTCACCACCCCGCCGATCAATGCCCCCACCGACTTCTGGGTGCGCGCCAGCAACGGATTCGGATTCGCCGACAGCCAGACGGCCACCGTTTCGCCGGGCGGGCCGGAGCTGGTGATCGAGCAACCGGCGGGCAGCGGCCTCGCCAACGGCGGCAGCCGCGATTTCGGCAGCGTGCTCATCGGGGACGGCAGCAACGATCCCACCACCTTCCACATCAGGAACGACGGCGAGCTTCCCCTCGAGATCCTCGGCGTGGACCTCACCGGCAGCCCCGGCGAATTCTCCGTGACGACGTCCTTCGGCGAGAGCATTCCGCCCGGCGGGACCGGGTTCTTCGATGTGCGCTTCATTCCCCTTGTGGCCGGGGTCCGCTCCGCCACCCTCACCCTGCCGAGCAATGACCCCGGGGGCCCGTTCGTCATCGAACTGACCGGCACCGGCCTCTCGCCGCTGGCCATCGCGCAGCAGGCCTACCTGAAGGCGTCCAACACGGGTGCCGACGACTGGTTCGGCAGCGCGGTGGCGGTCTCGGGGAACACGGTGGTGGTCGGGGCGCCCTTCGAGGGCAGCTCCGCGACCGGCGTGAACGGCAACCAGGACGACAACAGCGCGGTGCGCGCCGGCGCGGTGTATGTCTTCACCTTCGACGGGGAATCGTGGGAACAGGAGGCTTACCTCAAGGCGTCCAACACAGACCCCGACGATCGATTCGGACAGACGGTGGCCATTTCCGGCGACACCATCGTGGTGGGTGCCTACTTTGAAGACGGGGGCGCCGCGGGCGTCGGCGCCAACCAGAACGACAACAGCGCCGGGAACGCCGGCGCCGCCTATGTCTTCGTCCGCAACAACAACACCTGGAGCCAGGAGGCCTACCTCAAGGCGTCCAATCCCGACGCCGACGACCGATTCGGGATCTCCGTCGCCATCGCCGGCAACACCGTCGTGATCGGCGCGTCGGCCGAGGCGAGTGCCGCCCCGGGCATCGATGGCAACGAGGCCGACGATAGTCTCCCGAATGCGGGCGCCGCCTACGTGTTCCAGCGGACCGGGACCGCATGGAACCAGCAGGCCTACCTCAAGGCCGCCAGCCCGGCGAACTCGGACGAGTTCGGCTACGCGGTCGGCATCTCGCGCGACCGCATCGTGGTGGGGATCCCCGGCAAGGACCTCGTCTCGCCCGCGGCGCTGAATGCCGGGGCGGCGGCCGTCTTCCGGCGATCGGGAGCCACCTGGAGCGCCGAGACCGTTCTCACCGCATCCAACGCCGGCGCATCCGACAGCTTCGGATGGGCGGTCGGGATTTCCGGGGAAACCGTCGTGGTCGGCTCCCCCGCCGAGGACAGCGCCGCAACCGGCGTCGACGGCAACCAGGCCGACAACAATGCCGGGCAATCGGGCGCGGCCTACGTCTTCGCCTTCAACGGCGAGGGCTGGGACCAGGAAGCCTACCTGAAGGCCTCCAACACCGAGGCGACCGATCTCTTCGGGCGGACGATCGGCATCTCCGGGGACACCATCGTGGTGGGCAGCAGCGAGGAAGACAGCAGCGCCACGGGTCTCAACGGCAATGCCCTCGACAACAGCGCGAGCAAGGCCGGCGCCGCCTACCTCTTCACCCGCAGCGGGTCCTCGTGGTCGAGCGCGGGCTATCTCAAGGCATCCAACACGGACGCCTTCGACAACTTCGGCCACGCCGTCGCGGTCTCGAACGAGCTCATCGTCTCCGGAGCCCGCTGGGAGGCGGGCAACGGGGTCGGGGGCAACCAGGCCGACAACAGCGCGCCAAATGCGGGCGCAGCCTACCTCTTCGCCGCCGATTTTCCGGCCTCGGCCCCGCTCATCACTGCGGATCCGATTGCCGGCCAGGTCATCTCCGGCGGGACGAGCGCCACCCTCACGGTGGAAGCCATCGGGGTGCCGACGCCGGACATCCAGTGGTATGAGGTTGACGGGGAGGCCGTGACCGCGATCCCGGGGGCGACCTCCGCCACCTTTGTCACGCCTCCGCTTTTCGCCACCGGGAGGTTCTTCGCCCGGGCCACGAACGCCTCCGGCGCGGCCGACAGCAACGTGGCCTTGATCGACGTGGTGCAATCCTCGAACGCGCTCCTGAGCGCCCTCGATTTCTTCCCGCCCCTCGTGCCCGACACCGTTCCCGAGGCCGTCGAGTTGGCTCCCCCCTTCAGCGGATTCATCACGGACTATGACGCGGTGGTCCCGAATGCGACCGAAAGTCTCACCGTGACCCCCGAGGCCGCGGAACCCGCGGCGAGCATCGTGGTGAACGGGACCCCGGTGCCCTCCGGCGCCTCCAGCCCGCCCATTCCCCTCGCGGTCGGCGACAACACCGTCACGATCGTGGTGACCGCCCTCGATGGCATCACGCAGGAGACCTACACCGTCGAGATCACCCGCGTCCCGCCGACCACCGCGGTGACCGGGTCGGTGACCGACCTGACCGACACCGCCGCGGTGCTGAACGGGACCGTCATCCCGAACGGCGACGTCACGGTGTACTTCCAGTACGGGACCGATACCGGCTACGGGCTGGAGACCGCCGAGCAATTCGTCTCGGGTCCCGGGATCGTGAATCTCCTTTCGCCCCTCGCGGGGCTGACCGGCGGGGTGACCTACCACTACCGCATCGTGACGATGGGTCCGAACGGCACGATCTTCGGGGACGACGCCACCTTCACGACATTTCCCGATCCGCCGGTGGCGGCCACGGGAAATGCCGTCGGGGTCACCACCAACACCGCCACCCTCGTCGGCGCGGTCGATCCGCGCGGGCTCGAAACGAAGTATTTCTTCGAGTACGGCACCACCAACCTCTTCGGCAACCAGACGCCCGAGCAGACCATCCCGGCGGGGACCTTCGGCCTGACGAATGTCACCGCGACGGTGGAGGGCCTCGAGGACGGCCAGACCTACCGGTTCCGTCTCGTTGCGATGAGCGTCACCGGCATGTCGAACGAGGGCGAGAACAACTTCGTGGCGGGCGGCGACAGCGGCCCGGGCAACGGCGAACCGACCGCCCCGCCGACGGTGGTGACCGATTCCGCCGATCTCGTCACGGCCAACGGCGCCTTCCTGCAGGCCACCGTGAATGCCAGGGGGGGCACCACCGTGGTGCGCTTCGATTACGGCACCACCACCGCCAACCTCGGCCAGCAAACGCCGCTCCAGGGGATCGGCAGCGCCGACCAGGATGTCCTCACCACCATTCCCGCCTCCAATCTCCTCCCGGGGCGGAAGTACTTCTTCCGTCCGGTCGCCACCAACAGCCTCGGGTCGGTGGCCGGCGCCACCGGCAGCTTCACCACGAAGTTCGCCCCGCCCGAGGCGCAGACCGGCCCCGCCATCGCCCTGACGACCACCAGCGTGCTGGTGCGCGGCGCGGTGCGGGCCCGCAGCCCCTCCGCGGCGGTCACCGTCGAATACGGCACCGACGGCATCACCTTCCCGTTCAGCACGACCGCCACGCCCGGCAGCGTGTCCGGAAACATCCTCCGGCCGGTCGAGGCGGTCCTCGAGAACCTCGCCCAGGCGACCACCTACCACTACCGGGTGCGCGCCGTCACGGGCACCGCGCCCGACAGCGTTTCGGGAACCGGGGCCACCCGCAGCTTCCGGGTCGCGAGCCTTTCCGGCTTGTTCCAGAATTTCCCCGCGCCGGTCCCCCCCGCCGACCGGAACGCCTCGGTCCGGGTGAACCTGGCGTCGGGCGGCGGCCTCGGCGCCTGGCGGTTCGTCGGTGAAGTCCTGTGGCGCGAATCCGGGGAGGCGGCGGCCGGCCTGACGACCGGCGACCGCGCCATCGAGTTCCGTCCCGTCCCCGGCTTCATCCAGCCGCCGGTGGAAGCCCTCTCGATCGTCAGCGGCGATCCGCCGTTGCTCCTCGAGCGGGCCTACGTCCCGGCCGCCACCGGCAGCGGCGACCTCACGGTGGTCCTGCAGCCCGGGTCCCTCGCCAACCCGGCCAACCCGGTCGAGGCGCGGTCCCAGTGGCGCCTCCTGGGCGAATCCGACGCCGATTGGAAAGACAGCGGCACCACCCTCGGCGGTCTCGTTCCCGGCGACTATGTCATCGAGGCCAAGCCGGTCGCCGGACGCACCACCCCGTCCCCGATCACCGTCGAGGTCCTCGAGGCCCGGACCGCCACGGGCACCGTGACCTACTTCCTCGCGGAGTCCCCGCTGGGACGTCTCCCGCGGGTCCTGCCGTTCGCCGATGTCTCGGTGACGGAAGTCCTCCCCTACCCGTTTGCCGGGCAGCTGCGCAGCGACGCCGGCCTGAGCAGCGGCTTCGTGGTGCGTCCCAAGGTGGTCGCCACCGTCGGGCACGCCGTCTTCGACGACGGCACCCTGCAGGCCGCCACCGGTCTCGAGTGGCGGTTCCAGCGGCAGGCCGGCGTGCACGAGCCGGTGCCGCAAATCCCGCGGGGATTCTACCTGCTGACCGGCTACGAGGCCCAGCGCGAGGCCGACGACTCCCCCGGCACCTCCACCCCGCAATCGCAGACGCTCGACGCCGCCACTCTCTACTTCCCGGAGGACGCCGGCCGCGGCGGGTTCAGCGGCTTCCTCGCCAGCGATGCCATCGAGAACGAGTTTCTCGTCTCCACGGCCCCGATGACCCTCGTCGGTTACCCGGTCGACGGGACCACCGGCACGAACCTCAATCGCATGCACGCCACCCCGATCGGCCCGGTGACCTTCACGCCGGCGTTCGGGGAAACCTACACGACCTCCGGAATCAGCAGCACCGGCGGCAACTCCGGCGGGCCGCTCTGCGTCCTGCATCCCACCGGGTCGTATTACCCGGCCGCCATCTACCTCGGCGGAACGGCCCAGACGGTGGTACGCGCCATCGACAGCGACGTGGTGAACCTCATCGGCTTCGCGGAAGCCAGCGGCGACGCCGGGATCGGTGGTGCAGGCGGGATGATCACCGACCAGGCCGTCACCGACATCTCCCCCGCGGTGCTCGGGTCCCTGCGCGTCATCATCGAGCCGGCCGCGGCCCGCGCCGCGGGTGCCGGCTGGCGCATCAGCAGCCAGGGGGCGTATCTCGCCAGCGGGACCCGCCTCGACGACCTCAACCCGAACCTCTACGGCCTCTCCTTCGCGACCGTTCCCGGCTTCCAGCCCCCCGCCGCCCCGGCGGTCACGGTCACCGGCGGCGAACTCCTCACCGTGACGTTCACCTACGCGGAGATCGTGCCGCCCCCGGTCATCACGTCGGAGAGCGAGGTCCTCGTCACCCGCGGCGAGTTCCTCGATTACCAGATCGCGGCCGCCGGCGCCGAGAGCTTCGCGGTCCTCGGGGACCTGCCGCCGGGGGTGTCGCTCGACCCGCTGACCGGAGCGATCTCGGGCACCCCCGAGGAAGCCGGCCGGTTCGAGGTCACCATGCGCGCCGCCAACAGCGGCGGCGCCGACAGCCGGCCGCTCGCCATCGTCTCCGCACCGACCCTCACCCTCCTGCCCGACACGATCACCGTTGCGGTCAACACTCCCGTGAACTACCAGGTGATGAGCGATGATGTCGGACCGGGCCTCGTTTTCGGTCCGGCCGCCGGGGGTCTTCCGTCCGGTGTCTCGCTCGATCCGTCGAGCGGCCTGCTCACCGGAACCCCCGACGTGGCCGGCGCCTATGTCATTCCCATCACCGCCACGATCAACGGCGCCACCGCCACCGCGGATCTCACCCTCAACGTGACCGGGACCGCGCCCGCCATCACCCGCGACCTCCCGCCCGTGCGGGAAGTCGAGTTCGGGCTCACGACCACCCTCGCGGTGCAGGCCAGCGGCACGCCGGCGCCCGGCTTCCAGTGGTTCGAGGTCGACGGCACCACCGCGACCCTCATCGACGGAGCCACCGCCGCGAGCTTCACCACGCCCCCCGTCACCGCCCCGGTCCGCTACCGGGCCCGCGCCGTGAGCATCAGCGGATCGGCGGACAGCACCGTCAGCCAGATCGTGGTCCGCCCGTCGACGAACCCGAACCTCGCCGACCTCGTCGTGAACGCGAGCCTCTTCGAACCGGTCCTCAGTCCGCGCTTCAACCCCTCCATCCTCTCCTACACCGCCTCGGTGCCGCACTTCGTGTCGAGCGTCACCGTCGCGCCCACCCCCCAGATCGCGCCGAACGCCCAGTCGGCCATCGAGGTGAACGGCGTGGCGCTGACCGGCCCCGAGAGCGATTCCCTCCCGCTCACCGTCGGCGCCAACGCCATCCCGGTGGTGGTCACCGCGGGCGACGGGAACGCCTCGCGCAGCTACAGCGTGACCATCACGCGCCGTCCGGCACCCACGCAGCAGACCGAGGCGGTCACCGACATCACGGACGTGAGTGCCACCCTGAACGCCTCGGTCGTGCCGAACGGACCCGCGGCGGTCTTCTTCCAGTACGGCCCGGCGGGCACCTTCGCCGAATCGACCTCGCCGGTCTTGGTGAGCGGCGGCGTCCCCGTGCCGGTGCAGGCCCCGCTCATGGATCTCATCGGGGGCACCGATTACCAGTTCCGCCTCGCCATCCAGACCCCGGGCGGCACGATCTTCGGCGACACGGGGACCTTCACCACCCTGACCCCGCGGCCCCTCACGGCCGTCGGCGATCCCTCCGGAGTCACCACCGCGCAGGCCACCTTCATCGGGGCGGTCGATCCCCAGGGCCGCGATTTCGACGTCTTCTTCGAGTGGGGGCTGGACAACAGCTACGACAACACCACGCCGCCCCAGCAAGTCCTCGCCATCAACGGAATCCAGGAAGTCACCGCCACCGTGACCGGCCTCATCGAGGGGCGGGAGTACTGCTATCGCCTCGTGGCGGCGCAGGGCGGGCAGGTCTTCACCGTCAGCCAGGCGGTGGCCTTCACGCCCACGACGGTGCCCGGCGGCACCGACGGCATGGCCGACAACCCGCCGGACGTCACCACCGGGGCCGCGCAGGACATCACCCCGACATCCGCCACCCTCCTCGGGACGGTCAACCCGAACGACGGCACGACCTTCGTGCGCTTCGAGTACGGCCTGACGCCCGGCTACGGCCGCACCACCGTCCCGCGGGGCGCCGGCAACGGCACCACCCCGCAACTCATCCTCCAGGACGTCGAGGGGCTCGTCCCCGGGACGCTCTACCACTACCGGATGGCGGCCTCCAACAGCCTCGGGACGACCTTTGGCGACGACCGGACCTTCACGGCGGGCTTCCCGGCCCCGGAGGCGGTCACTGGCGAAGCCGAGGCGCAATCGCAATCGAGCGCCCGGGTCACCGGGGTGGTGCGCCCGCGCGGCACGGAGACGCGGGTGTTCTTCGACCTCGGGACCGACGGCCTCACCTTCCCGACGAGCATCGAGGTCGCCCCGGTGAACGGCAACCTCGAGGTTCCGGTGAGCGCGGTGTTCACCAACCTCCAGGAAGGCGAACTCCGCCCGACCTACTTCTACCGGGTGCGCGCCGTCCGCCCCGGCGGCGGCGCCGAAGCGGTGGGCGCCACTCTCCCGCTGCAGCTCGACGCCCTTCTCGGCCTCCGCCAGAGTTTCACGCGGGTCGTTCCGGAAAGCCAGCGCACCGGGTCGCTGCAGGTCAACCTCCTTCCCGCCGGCACCGGGGCATGGCGCTTTGCCGGCGAATCCGCGTGGCGCCCGTCCGGCGCGACGGTGAGCGGCCTGCCGACCGGCGACCGGCAGATCGAGTTCCAACCGGTCCCCGGGTTCATCCAACCGCTCCCGGAATCGGTGGCGGTCGTCAGCGGGGAAGCCCCCGTGGTGGTCGACCGGTTCTACTACCTGGCGGCCACTCCCGCCGGCGGACGGCTGCGGGTCACCCTCGCGCCCGCGGCGCTCACCGGCCCGGAGGTCCCGGTCGACTCGCGCGCCCAGTGGCGCCTGCTCGGCGGGACCGACCCCGCGTGGCGCGACTCCGGCACCGAACTCGCGAACCTCCCCGGCGGAAGTTACCTCGTCGAGTGCAAGCCGGTTCCCGGGGAGAACACCCCGCCGCCGGCCAACGTGTTCGTCACCAACGGCGGCCTCGCCACCGTCACCATCGCCTACCTGCGGCCCGGTGCGCCCACCCTCAACCCTCCCGAGGTGCTCTCCTTCGAGACGGTCACCACCAGCCAGGACCTCCCCTACGGCTTTGTCGGGCAGATCCGGAGCGACCGCGGTTCGCATTCGGGGTTTGTCGTGAAGCCGCGGGTGGTGGCCACCGCCGCGCAGGTCGTCATCGACGAGGAATCCCTCACCGCCACCACCGGCGTGCAGTGGCTGCTCCAGCGCGACAAGGGCACCTACGAACCCGGGCCCCAGCTGCCGCGCGGGTTCTACCTCTTCGACGACTACGCCGGCCAGCGCCGGGCCGAGGGCACCCCGGGCGAGTTCGGGCCGGCCTCCCAGAACAACAACGTGGCCGCCCTGTTCTTCCTCGAGGATGCCGGTCGCGGAGGATTCAGCGGTTTCCTCGCCAGCGACGAGGACCAGAACCCGTTCCTCGAGTCGGCGGATCTCAAGACGCTCGTCGGCTATCCGATCAACGGGATCTCGCCGTCGAAGCAGGGGCGGATGCACGCCACCCCGCCGACCGCGGCGGCGCTCACCCGCCTTCCCGGCCAGAGTTCCCCCGGCACGCCGTTCCGGATCTACACCACCACCGCGATCCGGGGGGGGGCCGGCTTCATCGGGGGCCCCTTGTGCGTGCAGCGCGAGGGCGGATCCTACTTCCCGGCCGGGATCTTCCTCGGCGGCACCGCCGCGAGCCTCGCCCGGACCATCGACAGCAGCGTGATCGATCTCTTCAATCGCGCCGAGGTCAGCGCCAACGGGGGCGCCAACAACACCAGCGGCGGGATTACCCTGACGAGCGCCGTGACCATCGGGAGTTCCACGGATCCCGGCGCCCTGCAGGTCCTGATCGAAACCAACCCGCCGAACCCCGCCGCGGTCGCCGCCGCACGGTGGAAACTCCTGCCCAACCCGACGGAACGGAGCGACGGCGACGTGGTGGTGAACCTGACTCCCGGCATCTCCCACACGCTCGAAATGAGCGACATTCCGGGATTCTCAGGATTCACGGTGCCGGTCACGGTGGAGGCCGGAAAGCTGAACACCTTCACGGTGACCTACGAGGCCGAATCCGCGGAGCTCAGCGCCTTCCGGCAGGCCATCATCGATGCCACCGGCAACCCCGCCGACGCCGAGGACGACGCCGATCCGGATCGTGACGGGAAAGTCAACATCGACGAGTTCGAGGCCGGCACCGATCCCCTCGACCCGCTCGATTTCTTCCGCACCACCTCCGTCGAGCGCACCGGGAACAGCTTTGCCGTCACCGTCGACGGCAAGGCCGGACGCCTCTATGAACTGCAGCTGCACCCCGGCACTGCGGGGGGCGCTTACGCGACGGTCGCCAGCGCGGGACCGCTCCTGGCCGACGGGGCCGTGACGCTGAGCGATGTCGCGGCCTTCGCCGGGACCGGCATCTACCGGCTGACGGTCGTCAGGATCGATCCCTGATGGGGCGCGCCCGCCCCGGCGGGAAGGTCCTTTTCAAGCGCCCCGGGCCGTATAGATTCCAGGATATGACGCACTCTCCCGCCGGCCGCGCCGTCATCGTCATCATGGCGGTGGGGATCGTGGCCGCGGTCTGGGTGGTGATGCGCGGGGGCATGTCGGCGCAGCAGGCCCCCGCCCCCGGCGATGGATCGGGCGCGGGAACGTCACCGGCGCCGGGACCCGCCGTCGCCGCGGAGAGCCCGGCGGCCGCCACGAAAGCCTCGCCGCGGCCGGGCCCGGCGGACCCGCCGGACGAAGGTCTCGAGGATCACGTCGAGGCCCTCGCCGGAGCCGCGACCGCCGAGGCCGCCCGCGAGTCGCTCGCCGAACTCGAGACGTGGCTGCGGAGCCTGCGCCCGGGCGCGGCCGCCCCGGTCATCCGCGGGTTCCTCGAGAGCGGGCGCGACGTGAGCCTCCCGCTCGAGTTCCGCATCGGCCCCGGCGGATTCCTCGAGACGCCCCCCACCCTGCGCGTCGCCCTCCTCGACCTGCTCGGCCGCCTCGACCCCGAAGCCGCGGCCGCCCTCGGGAAGGACATCCTCTCGACGCCGACGAATGCGGACGAGTGGGCGGTGGCCCTGCGGGACGTGGCCCGCATCGACGAGGATGGCAGCGAGCGAAACTACCTCCGCGCCAAGACCGAGGAGCTCATCCGCAACGAAACGTGGCAGGCGAACCCGTCGGTCGGTTACCTGAACGCCTTCGACGTCCTCGTCCACACGCGCGCGACGGAAAGCACCCCGCTGCTCTCCGAGCTGATCCGGCGGAAGGACCGGCGGGACCTCGCCCACGCCGGCTACCTCACCCTGGACCGGCTCACGCAGCGGGCTCCCGTGGAGGTCCTCGAGCGGCTCCGGGCGGACGGCCCCCTCCGCGAGAGCCGCCCCGGGATGGTCGCCCAGCAGTTCGCCCGCGCCGACCTGCGGGAACCCGCCCAGCGCGAGCTGGTCCGGACGTGGCTCCTCGCCCCGGAGCGGACGCCCGGCGAGTTGCACGCCTTCGCCGGGATCTTCCCCAACAACAACCGCATGATCTCGACGAACCTCCTCACCACTGAAACGCCGCCGTCCGGCGTCGAGCTCCGGGCGCACGACGTGGAGGTCCTCTCGCTCGTCAGCCGCTGGCAGCAGGATCCCGCCTTCGCCAGGGTCCGTCCCCACCTCGACACCATGGTGGGCCGCCTCCGGCAATTCACCGCCGGCCGCGCCCCGCTCCCCGCCGCCCCGGCCCCCTGAACGGCCCGCCGCGGGACGCCCCGGGCCCGCCCCGGAGAAAGTTGCGAAATCTGCACAAACGGGGGTGGAATCGGCGTTTAATCGCCATGAACGACTCGCAACGCACTACCCCGCCGCCCTCCGCGTCGTGGACGGGGGACCCCCCGCCTCCCGATACCGACCGGCCCGCCAACCAACCGGGGGCCGCGGATCCGGTCCAGAAGCGCCCCGGCTTTTTCAGCCCCTTGTCCGGGCTGCACATGCTCCGGCCCGAGTTTCGCAGCTCCGCCGAGGAGGGCATCACGGGCTGAACGGGCCGCCGTGAGGACCATCGCAGGCGGCCCCGCCCTCCGCCTCACTTCACGGTCAAGCTCACCACGCCGTCCCGCAGGTCCTCACCGCGATCGATGGCGTCCAGGATGAAGCGGGAGGGGCCGTCACCCTCCCTCCGGCTCGCATCCACCGCCCGGAAGAGCTCCGCGGCCCGGTCCGGGTCGTTCCCTTCGAGGGCCTCGAGGGCCTCGTGATACGCGCCCGCCCACGGCGGATCCCCGTCCCGGCTCGGCCCGACGAGTTCGTAGATGCCGGTCGCCTCCTTCCGCCCCTTCACCCGGAATCGGCCCACCCGCCGGACCGCGAACTCGCCGTCGAGTTCCTGCCGCGCTTCCTCGCTCAGGAGAATGCTCGTCCCGAGCAGCTTGTTGAGTCCCTCGAGGCGCGACGCCAGGTTCACCCCGTCGCCAACGAGGGCGTAGTCCACGTGGCGGTGGCTCCCGACGTTGCCCGCCACGACCTCCGCGAAGTGCACCCCGACGCGGGTCCGCAGTTCCTCGCCGCGGATGTTGAGCTTGGCGCTCTGCAGGAGGTCCCACGCGGCCCGGATCGCCTTGCGGGGCGCCTCGGGATCCGCCACCGGCACGCCCCACGCCGCGAAGATGGCGTCGCCCACGAAATCCATGATGACGCCGTCATGCTTGAAGATCTGCTCGGTGGTCCGCTCGAAGTACCCGTTCAGGGTGTTGACCACCCATTCCGGATCATCGACGCGCTCGCACATGGCGGTGAAGTTCTCCAGGTCCGTGAAGACCAGGCCGGCGCGGAGGCGCTCGCCCCCGAGTTTCATCTCGAAGCCCTTCTCGGTGAGCTGGTCGAGCATCTGCGGCGACAGGTAGCGCGCGAAGGCCTCCCGGATCGCCTTCTGTTCCTCGCTCAGCTTGATCCGGAAAAAGCGCTCGACGTAGAAGTGCGCCCCGCTGCCCCACACCAGGGCCGCCGGAACCTGCGCGAAGGCCACCACGCTCCAGGGAAACCACGTTCCGGCGAAGCGCACCGCGAGGACGCCCGCACAGATCATCACCACCACGACCACCAGCGAGACGATCCCGGCGCGGAGGGGCCGCAAGAGGGCGAAGGCGACCCCCAACCCGAGGCCCGCAACGATGACGAGGAGGAGATCGAAGTTGCGGCCGCTGCGCGTCAGCCAGTTTTCCTGCGCGAGGTTGGCGATCATGTTGGCCTGCAGCTCGACGCCGCTCATGAGGGGCAGGCGGCCGCCGGCGAAGGCGCGGTGGAAGGGCGTGGCGAAGAGGTCCTTCCCCAGCGCCTCCCCCACGATCCCGGGTTCGCCGCCGATGACGACGATCTTCCCGCGAAAGAACTCCGGGTTGAACCCCCCGCTGATGACGTTGCTGGCGCGGACCGAGGGAATCGGCGGGACGATGCCGGTATCGGCGGGGTTCGGCGGCGGCCCCGCGAAGTTCACCCACCGGTCCTCGAGCCGCCGGCCTTCGTCCAACGCGGGATTGACCAACTGCGCCGCCTTCCACGAGAGCGACGGCTCGTCCGGGGTCCCCGTGGTGATGCGCCGCGCCGTGAACTTCTCGTCCTCGTAGGCCACCAGCCCGAAGTTGAAGTCGGCGGCCTCGAGGAGGGGGTCGATCGGCATGATGAGCTGTTCCCCGGCGACCCCGAGGCGCTCGAAGCTCTTCCGCCCGGCGGCCAGGATCACGCTGCGCTCCGCCGCGCCGGGGAGCGCCTCCCCGCCGGGGCCCACCCCGCGAAACCGGCGGATCGCGGCCGCAAAGGCGGCATCCACCGCGGCAAGCTCCGCCTCCGGATCTTCCCCCGGTTCCTTCGGCGACGGCCGGTCGAACAGGAGGTCATACACCGCGGCCCGCGCGCCCCCCTCCCCGAGGCGGTCCAGCAGGTCGGCGTGCGGGGCGCGCGCCAGGCTCTCGCCGTCCGCCTGGTCCATGTAGACGATGCACAGGTTGCCGGGGGTCCCGCCCCGGTGCACCAGGAACGGCAGGTCGTAGCTCAGCGACACCAGCGGCCACCCGAGCCGCAGGAGGGCCACGACGCCCACCAGCACCGCCAGGACCGCCCCGACCACCGCCACCGCCAGGCGCGTCCCCCGCTCGGTCCCGCGGATCAACCCGCGACGGTCAGCGCTCGACAACCCGGGCATGCGGCATTCTCAGAAATTCCACCGGTAACGCAACACGAAGGTGCGCTCCCGCGGAAGGTCGAGGTAGGGGTTGAGCGGGCTGAGCTGGTAATCCACGTCGAACAGGTTCAGAAGTCCGGCGCTCACCTCGCCGCGGTTGTCGTCGAACCGGTAGCCCATGAGGGCGTTGACATGGACGAACTCGTCGTCGCTGCGCGGCATGGTCCCCGCCCCGGGGCGGCCGGAATCGTCATCGAGATCCTGGCCGTACCAATTGGCCTCGAGGTGCGCGAACATCCCGGTCGGCGAGTTCCAGTCGGCGAAGAGCGAGAACTCGTGCAGGGTCGCGCGGTCGGTGGTGTGCGAGATATCCATCTGCCCGGGATCCAACGGTGCGCCCACGAGCTCCGGGAGCGTCTGTTCCAACTCCGAACGGGTCACCCGGTACATCGCACCCAACGCCCATTCGTCGCCGACCAGCTGGTTGAGGGTGGCGGTGAGGCTCTGCTCGTCGTATGCCAGCAGCTGCGGCATGCTGTCCGGAAAGTAGGCCGGGGTCAGGGGAAACACGCTCGGGTCGTACCCCGTGAACACCCCGGTGCTGCGCTCCACGTCCTGCTCGATGACATTCCAGCTGAGTCCCCACCAGGTCCGGCTCGCCAGGGCGCCCTCCATGCTCAAACCGTAGGTGGTGAACTCCGGGGCCTCGATCGACCCGGTCAGCGATTCGGAAATGACGGTGCGGAAGGACTGGTTGAAGCCGGCCAACTGCACCGGCTCGAGGCGCACGCTCTCATCGAAGGTGATGCCCCCCAGCCCCTCGGCGTAGACGCCGCGCAGCGCGAACCCCCGCGAGGGCGCGTAGGTGAAGCCGGCCTTCCCCGACAGCTTCTCATCGGTCTTCGTCCCCGCATCGAGGGGCGGGTTCCGGAAGTTCTCGGGGTGCTCGACGCGGTCCCAGGCAAGCCCGCCGATGAGGGTCAGGTCGGGATGCACGTTCCAGTAGTCGTAGGCATAGAGGCTGAGGCGCTCGGTATCCCACGTGACGTTCTGGTCCGCCGCGGGCGAGGAGAATCCCCCGGAAAAGCCGATCGCGTTGAGCCGGGCCTGGGAGGTGATTTCCCCCTGCTGGATCCGCCCTCCCAGCAGGAGCGTGTTGCGTTCGGTCTGCATGATGTGCTGGACCTCGGCGGTGTAGATCTCGATGTCCCGCGACGTTTCGAAGTCAAAGGGCGCCAAGACGATCTTCTCCACGTCTCCCGATCCCAGGAAGGGGGCGATCGCCCGGAGCAGCTCGTCCGAGTAGACGAGGTGCAACCCGGACGGACCCAAGTCGAGGCTGACGCTATCCGCCGGCAAATCGGTGAACATGTCGCCGCCCGGCCCGGCCGTGATGAACCCGGGCCGCAGGCCGTCGTTCTCACGCTGGATGAGCAACTGGCTCGTCATCGGGTTGCGCAGGCGCTGCTTGGCGGCCAGGCGCCCGCCGAGGAAGAGGGTGTTCGACCCCTGCGACCACTGGTGATTCCACCCGGCCAGCGCCAGGCCCGGCCCCTGGTCCTCCGCGAAGTCGAGGCTGGGATTGAGCACCCGGTTGTCGTACCTCTGGATGTTGTCCCCGCTCTCCTGGTCCTGCCACTTCCCGAGAAAATACAGGATATCGGACGGCGTGACCTGCAACTTGAGCTGCGCGTAGGTCTCGAACAGCTCGGAATCGCCGTTCGACCGGTCGCCGTCGTCGTCGCGGAACTCGAAGTCGAATCCCCAGCTGACATTGCCGTGCGACCCGTAGATGGACGCCACGTTGCGCATCTCGGGGTCGCTGCGCCATTCGCCGAGAATGCTCCCCCCGATCCCGTCCTGCGCGAAGAACTTCGAGTACTCCTGCTGCGAAACGAACTGCGACAACGGTCCCCCGCCGACCGGGGAAAAGAGGTTGGAAAGAAACAGCTCGTTGAACCAGGGCGTCTCGTAGCGCAACGACACCCGGTTCGGGTCGCGCAGGGCGTCGAAGGAGTTCGCGAGGAACAGGTGCGCCGATGCGTTCGTGTAGTCGCTCTCCACGGCCCGCGAGGCCTCCCGCACGGCCACCGCGTTCATGCCGGCGTACTGGTAGATGCTGGCGAGGTTCGCCCCGCGCACCGCCCGGTCCTGGTCGAGGAGGAACTTCGACCGGTAGACGCGCCGGTTGTCGTTGATGCGGATCGATTCCTCGAGGTCGGCGATGGCCTCGTTCGGCCGGTAGGTCCGCTGCCGTTCGATGGCCGAGTAGAGCCACGGGGTCGGGTCGTTGGGATCCAGCCTCCGCGCCAGGGCGAGGTCCTTTTCGGCGAGATCGTGGCGGCCCTCCTCGCCGAAGGCCTTCCCGAGATAGCTGTGGAAGATCGACACGGTCGGCTCGACCGTGGCCGCGATCTGGATATCGGCCCGGCCCCCGGCGAGATCGCCCCGGCGGATCCTGACCAGGCCGCGGCCGAGCCAGCCGTTGCCGAGGGAGCAGTCGAGATCGATGGCGGTGTTGAAGCTCGCCAGCGCCTCGTCGAGGCGATTCTCCGAGGCCAGGACGAACCCCAGCACCGCGTGGGCCTGGGCGTTGCGCGGGCTCAGCCGGATGGCCTTGTCGAGGAGCCGCTTGCACTCCTGGTTGTGCCCGAAGGAAAACTCGACCTCCGCCTGCCGCGTCCACGCGTACCCGTTCGCGGGCGAGATGCGGGTCGCCAGCTCCGCGGCGAGGCGGGCGCCCGGCAGATCGAAGGTCGACTGCCGGTAGTAGCTCTCCGCGAGGGCCTCCGTGGCGGTTTCGAGGTCTTCCAGCCGCCACGGCTCCTGGGCCCTTCCCTGCACCGCCGCGATGGTGCGCTCCAGGGCCCGCCGCGCCCGGTTCCCCCGCGGCACCCCCTTGAGGATGGCCTCCGCCTCGCCGGTCCGGCCCACCGCGAGATAGACCCCCGCCTTGTAGAGGCGCGCCGACCGGCTCCTCGGCGAGTAGAGCGGATACTGTTCCAGGGCGCCGAGCAAGTCGCCGGAGGCGTAGGCATCCACCGAGCCGCGAAGGCCGCGGGCCTCGAGAATCCCCTCGCCCAGTTCACCCGGGTCGAGCACCGCCGGGTAATACAAGGTCCACTGCAGGATCGTCTTCGCCTCGAGGGCCGCCGCGCGCCGCGGCGCCTGCCCGGGAGCCACCTCGCCGGATTCGCCCGCCTTCAGCGCCAGCTGCCCCTTCTCATTGCTCAGGTCCACGACGCCCTCCAACACCGTGACCATCGTCCGCCCCGCGTCACCGACTTCCACCACCAGTTGCGTCCCCCGCAGGGCCGCATTCGCGGTGGGCGTCCGGATGTCGATCTCGCCCTCCTCGGCCCGGCTGAAGATGAACGTCACGCCGCGCATCACGTCGAGCCGCGGCTTCTGCGCCCCGGTGATGGCGGGGGTGATCTCGATCGTGGTGAACTGATCGAGCCGCATGCTGTAGAGATCGCTGAGGCGCACCGTGGCGCGGCTGCGCTGCCTGGTGCGCACCCGGTCCCGGATCGCCAGCGATTGCCCGACGCTCGCCGGGCTCCACGCCGCCCCGCCGGTGCGGGCGACCTGCACGATGTTCTCGACGGCGAGCACCTCGGCATCCTGGGCGGCGGCCGGCCCCGAAATCGCCGCCAGCATCGCCGCCAGCATCGCCGCCAGCATCCACCGCGGCCATGCCCCCGCCCTCCGGACGCCCCGGTTCGGGTCGCGCCCGTGGCGGCATCGGCGTGCGTCGAGATCGTCTTTCATGAGACACGGATGGCGACGTGTTTCATTCCGGGATCGAGGCTACGCCCCCCCGCGAATAACCATCGTAAATACGGGGCCCCAGCGCCTCGCCTTTGGCAAGACAATCCGCGGGGAACTGCCCATCCCTTCCGCCCGGCCACGGCCCCCGGCCCGGGCCCGCGACCGGATCCGGCAACGACCACGCGGCCACCCCCGCTGCATTGGGCCCACTGCATCCAAGGGGCAACGCCGGTTCCGGGTCGATTTGCAGAATCAGCCGGATTCGGCCTCCAATTCTCCGGAATCGGCGCCCGCCCGGCCCGTCCCGGGGCCGCTGCCTTGCCACCGGACCCGCTTCCCCCTTAGCTCCTCCCGTGCTCCACGGGCTGATTTTCGATCTCGACGGCACTCTGGTCGATTCCCTGCCCGGCATCGCGGAGGCCCTCAACGGGGCGCTCGCAGAACGGGGCCATCCCGGGCATCCCGAGGAACGCGTCCGCACCTTCATCGGGAATGGAACGTGGATGCTGGCACGCCGCGGCCTGCCCCCCGAGGTGCCCGACGAGGAGGTGGCCGCCGTCGAGGAGGCCGTCCTCGCCCGCTATGCCCGCACCTGGCGCACCGGAACCCGCGTCTACGACGACATCGCCCCGCTCCTCGCGGACCTTGCCGGCCGGGGGGTCGCCCTCGCGATCTTCTCGAACAAGGCCCACGCCCACACGGTCACGATCGCGGCTGAACTGTTCGGCGACATCCCCTTCTGCGCCGTGCTCGGTCACCGCGAGGGATCTCCCCGCAAGCCCGATCCTTCCGGCGCCCTCGAGATCGCCGCGCAGATGCACCTCGCCCCCGCGCAGGTCGGTTTTGTCGGGGACTCCACCATCGACTACGAAACCGCCGACAACGCCGGCATGCAGCCGCTCCTCGTCACCTGGGGATACCACCCTCGCGCCGCGCTGGCTCGGACTCAGGCCCTTCTGCTTGACGATCCCCGTCACCTTCACCGGCATCTAGCAGGGCTTCATCCAAACGCCTGAGGTACTCCTCGCGCGGAATCTCCTCGCCCCCGAACTGGCGGAGGTGATCCGTCATCCATTGCGAATCGAGCAGCAGGAAGTCGTTCGCGCGCAGCCACTCGACCAGGCCGACGAGGGCCACCTTGCTGGCGTCGGCTTTCAGGGAGAACATCGACTCGCCGAAGAAGGCGCGTCCCAGCGCCACCCCGTAGAGCCCCCCCTGCAACCCGTCCTCGTCCCAGCACTCCACCGAGTGCGCAAATCCCAACTCGTGCAGCCGGCAGTAGCTGTCGATGATGACATCATCGATCCAGGTTTCGGACCGGTCCGCGCATCCCTCCATCACGGCGCGGAAGGCGGTGTCGCGCCGCACCTCGAATCGCCCCCGCTTCAGCGTGCGCTTCAGGCCGTGGGGAATGTGAAACCGGTCGTCGAGCGGGATCACCCCGCGCTTCAACGGCGAGAACCACAGGATCTCCCCGCTCTCCGCCATGGGAAAGACTCCCTCCGTGTAGGCACCTATCAGGACATGGGGGGGAATCCGATCCACAGGCCGAATTTCGTTCCGCCCGGCCTTCATTTCAATCTAGATTCCCCATTATGAAGCGCTTGGTGATCGACCTTGGCTCGCTGCCGGAGGAGGGGAAGCAGATCGAGGGCACCCTGCCGGCCGGAATTTTCGACCTCGGGGAGGGCGATCCGAAGCCCCTCAGCCCCCTCTCCTATGCCCTCCACGTCCAGCGCTTCGGCAACGAGCTCCTCCTGCAGGGCCGCCTCGCCGCGACCTTCGAGTTCACCTGCGTCCGGACCCTGACCCCCTTCGCCCAGACCATCGAGCTTCCCCGGGCCGCGGTGAGCCTCGAAATCGACGGCCAGGCCGAAATTGACGCCAGCGAGCCCCTCCGGGAGGAGCTCCTCCTGGCCTTTCCGGCCTACCCCCGCTGCGACGAGGGCGACGACCCCCTCCCCTGCGAGATCGATCCCCGCTATTTAGCGGTGGACAAGCCGGGGGCGGCTGGGGTAGACGTCCCGCCCGCCGCCGCCCCCAAAAAGGGCGACAGCCGCTGGGCGGCCCTCGACGCCCTCGACTCCCCCGACCCGGAATCGTAATCATCTCAACCGCCTCATCCCATGGCAGTCCCCAAACGCAGAACTTCCAAGAGCAAACAGCGCATGCGCCGCGGCGCCAACCGCTGGCGGGCGCCGCTCCTCCAGACCTGCCCGGAGTGCGGCAGCCGCGTCCCCGGCCACATCGCCTGCCCGTCGTGCGGCTACTACCGCCAGCGCCAGGTGCTCGACGTGGATGTCCTCTAGCGGCGCGCCCCCGCGCCCGGCAGGCGGCTCGCAGCGCATGTCGCCCGCCCCATCCGGCGAAGACGGTAGACCATTCGTTCCGGCCGACCCATGAGAATTGCCCTCGATGCCATGGGCGGGGACCACGCCCCGGCGGTGGTGGTCACCGGGGCCCGGGATGCCCTGCGGCTTTATCCCGGCATCGAGCGGCTCTTCCTTGTCGGGGACGCCGCGGTGGTGGAAGCGGAGTGCGAGGCGCACGGGCTGGATGACACGCGGGTCGCCATCGTGCACGCCCCCGAAACCATCGCCATGAACGAGTCGGCGGTGAAGGCCGTGCGGCACAAGAAGAAGGCCTCGGTGGCGGTGGCCACCGACCTCGTGAAGGCGGGCGATGCCGAAGCCGTGATCTCCGCGGGCAACACGGGCGCCGCCGTGACGGCGGCCACCCTCAAGCTCCGCCTCCTGAAGGGCGTCGAACGGGCCGGGATCGCGTCCCCGATCCCCAACGAGAACGGCCTCTGCAACATCATCGACGCCGGGGCCAACCCCGAGGCGAAACCCGCCCACCTCGTCGGTTACGCCATCATGGGGGCGGTCTACGCGCGGCACGTTCTCCGCGTTCCGGAGCCCACGGTGGGCCTCATGTCCAACGGCGAGGAGGACGAGAAGGGAACCTCGTTCACCAAGGAAACCTTCAACCTCCTGAAGGCCCTCGCCGATTCCGGCCGGGCCCCGTTCACCTGGGTGGGCAACGTCGAGGGCCACGACCTCTTCACCAGCAAGCTGGACGTCTGCCTGTGCGACGGGTTCACCGGCAACGTGGTCCTGAAATCCTGCGAAGCCACCGCCAAGGCCATCGCCAAATGGATGAAGGAGGAGTTCGGCCGGAGTCCGCTGCGCCTCGCCGGGGCCGCCCTCGCCCAAGGGGCCTTCCGGGCCGTGAAGGAACGCACCAACTACGAGTGCTACGGCGGTTCCCCGCTGCTCGGCGTCAACGGGGTGTGCATCATCGCGCACGGCGGGTCCTCCGCCCTCGCCATCCAGAATGCCATCCGCGTCGCTTCCGAATCGATCCGCCACGGCATCAATCCCGAAATCGAGGCGGCCCTCGAGTCCCTCCGCCACGTGTAACCCCCCGCCCCGCCGGCCGCCGGGCCGCGGCGGCCTCCCCGCGGGCCCCGGGAGCGATTGGGAATAGCCCCGGGAATTCCCACTTGCCCCGCGGCGGTCCCGCCCCTTCACTCCACCCGATGAGCGGTCCCGGAAACTCGCGACCCGTTGCCATCGCGGGCACCGGCAGCTACCTGCCCGAACGCGTCCTCACCAATGCCGACCTCGAGAAGATGGTCGACACCTCCGACGAGTGGATCACCTCGCGCACGGGGATCAAGGAACGCCGCATCGCCGCCGACGACGAGTTCTCGTCGCACCTCGCCACCAATGCCGGCCGCAAGGCCCTCGAGCAGGCCGGCCTCACCGCCGACGACCTCGAGCTCATCATCGTGGCCACCATCACGCCGGACACCCTGACGCCCGCCACGGCCTGCTACGTCCAGCAGAACCTCGGGGCCACCAAGGCGGTCGCGTTTGACATCTCGGCGGCCTGTTCCGGGTTCCTCTACGCGATGAAGATCGCCAAGCGCCTGATTTCCGACGGGGCCTTCGAGAACGCCCTCATCGTGGGCGCCGAAAAGCTCTCCGCCTTCGTGAACTGGGAGGACCGCTCGACCTGCGTCCTCTTCGGCGACGGCGCGGGGGCCGCCATCCTGAAGCGCTCCGAGCCCGGCAAGGGCGAGATCCTCGCCACCGACATCGGCACCGACGGCCGCCAGACGCGCCTCCTCAACATCCCCGGGGGCGGCTCGGCGTGCCCCATCACGATCGCCAACGCCGACCAGCGCCTCGCGTCCCTGTCGATGATCGGCAACGAGGTCTTCAAGCACGCCGTGACCCGCATGCGGGATTCCGCCAACGCCGTCATCGCGCGGGCCGGCCTCAACCCCGAGGACATCAAGCTCGTCGTCCCCCACCAGGCGAACCTGCGCATCATCGACGCCATCGCCGACCGCCTCGCGGTTCCCAACGACCGGGTCTTCGTCAATCTCCACAAGTACGGGAACACCTCCGCGGCCGCCTGTCCGATCGCCCTCGACGAGGCCCACCGCACGGGCCGCATCGAGAAGGGCGATCACATCGTGCTGGTCGCCTTCGGGGCCGGACTGACCTGGGCCGCCGCCGCAGTGCGCTGGTAGGGAATTTCTTCGGTGGGGCGCGATCGACCTTTCGGGAGGACTCGGGGATTCGTCAAATGGCACCGGCCAATTTCCAGATAAGTTCCACGAACCAAATTTCAAACCCCAAGGGATCGCCTCTCTGGCGGGTCCGGCCACTTCCTGGAAATTGATCATTGGGGGATGGGATTTATCCGGAAATTGTGGGTTGCTATTTCACTCCATCCTGTTCGCCTCCCCCGAAGTCCCTTTTCGTCTCCCGGCTTGATGTCCTACCGCACATCCCCCGACCCCGAGCGCACCACCATGCCGCCCGGCATTCCCTACATCGTCGGGAACGAGGCCGCCGAGCGCTTTTCCTTCTACGGCATGAAGGGGATCCTCGCGGTCTTCATGGTGCAGTACCTGCACCTCATGAACGACGCCCCGGAGCGGGCCATGACGGAAACCGCCGCCGCCGAGGCGGTCCACCTGTTCAACGGCTGGGTCTACCTCACGCCCTTTTTCGGAGCCCTCCTCAGCGACATCTTCTCGGGAAAATACCGCACCATCATCTGGCTGTCGGTCGTCTATTGCATGGGCCACGCCGCCCTGGCGTTCATGGGGATCCGGGGGGAGGCCGCCGTCTGGCTCTTCGTGGGCCTCGCCCTCATCTGCCTCGGTTCCGGCGGCATCAAGCCCTGCGTGTCGGCCCACGTCGGCGACCAGTTCGGTCCCGGCAATTCCCACCTCCTCTCGAAGGTCTTCAACTGGTTCTACTTCTCGATCAACCTCGGGGCCTTCATCTCGATGCTGCTCACCCCCTGGCTCCTGAAGTGGTACGGGCCGCACCTCGCCTTCGGCGTCCCCGGGATCCTGATGGCCATCGCCACCATCGTCTTCTGGATGGGCCGCCGGAAGTTCGTCCACATCCCCCCGGGCGGCATGCGCTTCGTCCAGGAGCTCGCCACGCCGGACGGCTGGAAGACCCTCCTGAAGCTGGCTCCGCTCTATCTCTTCGTGGCGATGTTCTGGGCCCTCTTCGACCAGACGCAATCGACCTGGGTCTTCCAGGCCCTCGACATGGACCGCCGCTTCCTCGGGATCGACTGGCTGCCGTCCCAGGTCCAGTCCATCAATTCCCTCTTCGTCCTGACCTTCATCCCCCTCTTCGCCTACGGCCTCTACCCGCTCATCGACAAGTTCTGGAAGCTGACCTCGCTGCGCAAGATCGCGCTCGGCCTCATCGGGATGTCCCTGTCGTTCGCCCTCGTGGCGCTCGTGCAGATGCGGATCGACGGCGGGGCCACTCCCAACATCGGCTGGCAGTTCCTCGCCTACGCCCTCCTGACCGCCGCGGAGGTCATGGTCTCCATCGTCGCCCTGGAGTTCGCCTACACCCAGTCGCCGCGGACCATGAAGTCCCTCGTGATGTGCTTCTACCTCGGCGCCGTGGCCCTCGGGAATTTCTTCACCGCCGGGGTGAACCACTTCATCCAGGTCGATTCCCCCGCCGCCATTCTCGAGCACAAGCTCGAGGAGGCCACCGCCCGCGGCGACTCGGTGTCGGCCACCGTGGCCCACGCCGGCTTCGACGAATCCCTCGGAACCGAGGATGACCTCGCCATGCGCTACCTCACCGGCACCGGCCTCGTGGTGACGATCCCCGGCGAGGAGATATTCGAAGAGGCCGCCGGCCGCATCGAGGCCGCCGCGGCCGCGGACAACAACCGCCTCCCGCGGCCGGAAGCCGGCACGGCCCTGCTCGCCTCCCTCCCCGACCCGTGGGGCCGCCCCCTCCGCTACTACCTCGAGAACAGCACCACCGCCCGGATATCCAGCGACGGGCCCGACCAGGCGCCCAAGACCCCGTGGGATGTCGGCCTCCGCATCACGGTCGCCGCTCCCGGCGAGACGGATCCGGAACAGTCGTGGACCGCGGCCCTCCGTCCCGGAACGGAATGGCTCCAGCGGCGCAAGGAGGCCCTTGGCGTCCTGCAGGCCGGGGAGGCCGCCGCGATGGCCGGGCCCTTCACCCGGGAGACCTATGCCGGCGGGGGCACCCGCCTCGAAGGAGCCGCCTACTTCTGGTTCTTCACGGGCCTCATGCTGGCCACCGCCCTCCTCTTCATCCCCTACGCCTGCCTCTACCGCGGCAAGACGATCCTGCAGCGCTAGGGGGGAAGCGGCCCATGTTTTCCCGCCGGTCGCCCGCCCCGGCCACCACCCGTCCCCATGCTCACCGACACCCACTGCCACCTCGCTTCCCGGAAGTTCCCGGCGGACGAACTCCCCGCGATTGTCTCGCGCGCCGCGGAGGCGGGCATCAGGCGCCTCGTCACCCTCGCCACCAATCTCGACGACATCCCCGCCAACCTCGCCGTCGCGGAGCAGTTCGACACGGTGTTCGCCTGCGTCGGGATCCACCCGTGCGACGTCGCCACGACCCCCGACGACTACCTCGGGGCCCTGCGCGAGTTTGCCCGCCACCCCCGGACCGCCGCCATCGGCGAAACCGGCCTCGACTACTTCCACCCCGCCCCCGACGGCTGGGACGAGGACGCCTACCACCGGCGCCAGCGCGATTTCCTCGCCGCCCACTTTGAACTCGCGGCGGAAACCGGGCTGAACGTCGTGATCCACACCCGCGACCGCCGGGGCGACGCCTCCTTCGCGGACGCCCTCGCGATCTATGAGCCGTTCGCCGGCCGGGTGCGGGCCGTCTTCCATTGTTTCCCGGGACCGTTCCCGCAGGCCCGGCGGGTCCTCGATCTCGGGGGCCTCGTCTCCTTCACCGGCATCGCCACCTTCAAGAACGCCGCCGAGGTCCTCGACGCCGCCACCCGCTGCCCGGCCGGATCGTTCATGGTCGAGACCGACGCCCCCTACCT
>JABDMC010000349.1 GCA_013001695.1 Akkermansiaceae bacterium | reverse complement strand
GCCTCCACCCGCTATCTCCTCGCGCTCTTCGCCGTTTCGCTCGTTTACCTCCTCATCGCGGTCCGCGCCTTCCGCAAGGCCCGGCACGAGCGCCTCCTGCGGGAACTGCACGCGGAAGACTAGCCCGGAAATTTCATGAAATTTCCGCCCCCGCGAACGCGGGGGCCGACAGGCTCTGACTGGTCAGAGTCGGTTTTGCGAATCAGATGATTGAGCTTCAGCCTCCTTCGCAAAACGCATGGTTCACTTCGTGAAATATGCACACTAGACGGTCATCACTTCCTTCTCCTTCGCATCGAAGAGGCCGTCGATCTCCTTGACGAACTGGTCGGTGAGTTCCTGGACGTCCTTCTCGAGGTCGTGCATCTGGTCCTCGGTCAGGATCCCCTCGGACTTGAGCTTCTTGGCGCCGTCCATGCCCTCCTTCCGGCAGGCCCGCACCCGGACGCGCGTCTCCTCGGCCATGTGCTTGAGCGTCTTGACGAGGTCCTTGCGCCGTTCCTCGGTGAGTTCCGGAATCGGCAGGCGGATCACCTTCCCCTCCCCGACCGGGTTCAACCCGAGCTTGCTCTCCCGGATGGCCTTCTCGATGTCCCCGGTGGTGCTGGGATCGAACGGCTGGATCATGATCATCCGCGGTTCCGGCGTCGTGATCACCGCGAGGGCCTTCAACTTCATGCTGCTGCCGTAGCTCGACACCATGACGTCGAGGTTCTCAACGAGGGCCGGCGAGGCCTTGCCGGTCCGCACACTGGAGAATTCGTGGCCCATGTACTCCACGGCCTTCTTCATGTGTTCCTTGACGTTCGCCAATACTTCCTCCGGTTTCATCGCTGGTAATCGTTAGTTTTCGGAATGCACCACGGTTCCGATGTCTTCCCCGCGGAGGGCCCGCTCGATATTGCCCGCGGGGCCAAGATCAAATACGACGATCGGGACATTATTGTCCATACAAAGACTGAAGGCGGTGGCATCCATCACCTGCAGGCGGTCCGCGATGCAGGTCTGGAAGCTCACGGTCTCGTAGCGGACCGCCTCGGGATGGAGCTTGGGGTCGGCATCGTAGACCCCGTCGACCATGGTGGCTTTCAGGATCACGTCGGCCCCCATCTCGCTGGCGCGCAGGGCGGCGGTGGTGTCCGTCGAGAAGAAGGGGCTGCCGGTCCCGGCGGCAAAGATCACGACGCGCTTGGCATCGAGATGCCGGGATGCCTTGCGCCGGATGAACGGCTCCGCGACATTCTTCATCTCGATCGCGGATTGCACGATGCACATCACCCCGACGGCCTCGAGGGCGGCCTGCAGGGCGAGGGCGTTCATGACGGTGGCCATCATCCCGACGTAATCGGCGGTGGCGCGGTCCATCCCGCGCTCGCTGGCGCTGGCGCCGCGCCAGAAGTTGCCGCCGCCGACCACGATGGCCAGTTCGACCCCGGACTTGAGCCCCTCCTTGATCTCGTCGGCGATGCGCCCCACGATTTCCGGGGAAATATTGTCGGTGCTGCCCCGCTCGCGGAGGGCCTCGCCGCTCAACTTCATGACGGCTCGCTTGAAAGGCCGAACCAAACCCGTATCAGATTGACTCACTACGTTGCGGGATCCAACCAGCCGCCCCGTCACTTGCAAAGCGAAAAGACGGGGGCCTATCCGCCGTCTTCGTCCACCCCGGGGGGGTCATCCTGTTTCTTGCCGGCGATGAGGAACTCCTTGCCCATGTTCTTGAGGCTGGCGTTCCCATCCTTCGTGCCGGTGATGGCCACCTTCCACTTCAGGGTGTGCTCGCCGTGGGAGAAATAATCCTCGAGGCTGCGCTGCACGGCCCGGATCGACAGCTTCAGCACCTGGCGGGCGGTGAGGTCGACGTCCTCCGGGATGGACAGTTCCTTCACGTCGAATGTCACCACGAGGGTTTCGGACTCCTCCTCGAAGCTGACCGCGAGACCGATGCCGCAGAGGATGATGAGGTTGGATTCCTGGACCTCGTAGCCCGGGCTGTTGGTGCCGATTTCGCACGGGCGGGCGACGGCCTTGACGAGATCCTCGGGAATGGCCCCGCCAAGGGCGAAGGGCCGCGGCATCACGGCCGCCTGCAGCGGTTCCCCGGCCTCGTCCTCGTCACCCGACCCGTCGGTCCCATGAAGCGAGAGCGGCTGGAAAAGCCGGACCACCTCGATGGTGCTCGCCGCCACCGGGAGGCACCCGAGCAGGACCGCCAGGATTTCTGTTCGCATCGCCGGAAGATGCGCTCAACCCCGACCCTTCGCCAGCGAAAAGAAGCCTTCCCGCGGGACGGTTTCGTGGCCTGTGAGAAACTCGGCGGCGCCCATCCGCTTGGCGCCGTCCGGTTGCAGGGCGTGCACCCGGAGGCCCCCGTCACCGCAGGCCACCACGAGGCCCGCGGCACCGGCTTCCAGGATGGTCCCCGGCGGGCCGGAGCCCGCGGCGACCTCCACCGCGGGAAACACCTTCAGCCGCCGTTCCCGGCCGCGGGCGTCACGGAACCAGGTGTAGGTCCCCGGCCATGGGTCGTAGGCGCGGATCCGGCGCTCGAGCGCGCTTGCCCCCGCGGACCAGTCGAGTTCCCCGTCCTCGCGCCGCAGCTTGGGCGCGTAGGTCGCCAGCGCACCGTCCTGCGGCTCGGGCCGGGCGGTGCCCGCCTCGAGCCGCCGGAGGGCGTCCATGAGCGCCGGGGGCGCGAGGGCCGCGAGCCGGTCGTGCAGGCTGCCCCCGGTTTCCCCCGGGGCGAGGGCGGTGGCCTGCCGCAGGATGACGTCGCCCGTATCGAGGCCCTTGGCCATGAACATGATGGTCACCCCGCTCTCCTCGTCGCCGGCCGCGATGGCGGCCTGGATGCACGACGCGCCCCGATGCCGCGGCAACAGGGAAGCGTGCACGTTGAGGCATCCCTTCGGCGGAATCGCCAGCAGGTCCGGCGGCAGGAGCTGTCCGTAGGCAACCACCACGATCACGTCCGGGGCAAGGGCGCGAATCTCCTCCACGGCATCCTTGCGGCGCACCCGTTCCGGCTGCAGGACCGGCACCCCGGCATCCCGCGCGATCGATTTGACGCGCGGCGGCGTCAACTCCTGGTGCCGGCCCACCGGCCGGTCCGGCTGGGTCACCAATCCCACGATGTCGTGCGACGAGGCGAGGAGGGCATCGAGGCACGGCACCCCGATCTCACCCGTCCCCATGAATACCACCCGCATCGGTCCTGAGTTTGTTCGGGGTGGTTCGTGGTGTCCTCCGGCGGGGGAAGCGTGATTGCGGGCCGCGGCCGTGGCGCCGCGGCTAGACCTTGATGGCGGAGATCTGGCGGTATGCCGGCAGATCCGTGACCCGTCTCAGGATGTCGCTCAGCACCTTCACCGGCTGCTGGGTGGCATCGATCTCGGAGATGATACTGCGCGGGTAGAAATCCAGGATCGGCTTGGTCTCATCCTCGTAGGTCTGGATGCGGTTCTGGATGACCGACTCGTTGGCATCGTCGATGCGATTCTCCTTCAGGGCCCGCTTCCGCATGCGGCGCGCCAGCTCGGTCCGGTTCGGGCAGGTCAGGTGGAACACCTGCTGGACGTCGAGGTAGGCCTCCAGCATCTCCGCCTGCCGCACGTTCCGCGGAATCCCGTCGAGGACGAGGATGTCGATGTCCGGCTTGTAGAGGTAGGTCTCCGTCCAGTTGTCGAGCTGGGCCTCCCAGAGTTCGACGGTCAGCTCGTCGGGAACCAGCTCGCCCTTGCTGGAATACTCGACGAAGCGCTGGCCGAGCTCGGTGCGGGTATCGAGCGAGCGGAAGACATCGCCGCAGGCGCAGTGGAAGAACCGCGGGATGGTCCCGATGATTCTCCCCTGGGTCCCCTTCCCGGCGCCGGGGGCCCCGATGATCAGGATCGCCGGCCGTTTCTGCTTTCCGCTCGCTTCCATCCCCCCATCCAATCCGCCCCGCGGGCCGACCGCAAGCGCAACCTAAGCGGCCCGCGGCCCGCCCCCCGGGATCACCTCATGTAGAACATGAAGACCGGCAGGGGCAGCAGCATGGCGAGGTCCGCGAGGACCCGCTGGGCGTCCATCGAGAAGCGGCTGCGCTCCCGGTTCACGAGGTAGAGGAGGCCGGTCGCCACGAGGACCGCCACGAAAAACGGCTTGTTGTAGGAATCCGCGAAGACCGCCAGGAGCAACGCGAAGGCCCCCAGCATGATCAGGAGGAGGGTGAGCAACATCTCGTATCCGCGCTTCACCTCGGGGTCCGGAGACTTCCGCGACTCTTCCCAGAAATCGATGGCGGTGATGTTGAATATGCACAGGACCGCGAACGACAGGACCTCGGTGGACAGCAGGAACCAGAGGAGGTCCGATGCCGGCCGGTAGAACTGCACGCCCACCGCGGTGCCGTAGGCAAAGGCCAGCCCCGCGAGGATGTTCTTGAAGTAGGTCATCAACTCGGTCTCCTGGACGAAGGACATCACGAAGTAGAGCGCCACGAGGACCAGCACGAAGCTCCCGTGCATCCAGAGGCCGACCGGCAGAAAGGCCAGGAGGCCCATCGAGGAGATGACCGCCAGGATCATTCCGACCGTCAACGGCTTGCGGAGCCGGGCGTGGATGCGGTGCCGGGTGGGCACGTCCCGGTCCATCATCTGCCGGAACCGGGCGTCGAGGAGGCGGTCCGCGACGTAGACGCTCCACACCACCAGGGCGAGGAGCAGGTAGATCGCCGGGGGGAAGTATTCCACCCGCCACGTCTTGGCGAACATCCACATCCAGACCACCGCCACCAGGGGGGCGTCGAGACTGAGAAGGTTCGGCCAAAGCCAGACGGGTTGGCGTTGCATCCAGTGGCGCACCATCCGCGGATCGCCCCGACAAAGCAAGCCCCGCATGCGGCCGTTGCGCACCGCGGAGCGTCAGGTTTGCTCGAGTTCGACCACGAAGGGAGGGATGCCGCAACCGATGGCGTCGGCGGTGGCCCGCAATAACTCGATTTCGCGGCTGCCCAGCACCCCGTCATGGGCGGCGGCCACGCCCACCGCGCGCAGGATCTGCTTCTTCACGAGAGGGGTGGCGGCCTCGAAGCGCTCCAGGGCCCGGTGCAGGTCCGGGGGGCCGCAATTTTCCGGGTCGAGCAGCCGGGGGATCCAATTTCCGGAGGCCCCCCACTCGTCCTGCACCGCCGCGAAGGCCACCGCGGCCATCCCGGGGTCGCGGTCGAGGCGGGCCATCGCGGACGTGAGGACATTCGCCTCGGGCCCGAGGTCCTTCATCCGCCGGAACCTGATCCCGGGCATGCCGCGCCGGTCGAAATGGGTGGCGAGGTGCCGGGCCACGACGTGCTGGAGCATGTACTCGAAGAGGCTCACCTCGGCATCGCTTGCGATCAGCCACTTCGTGATCTCGACGAATCGCTCGTGTTCCGGCGGGCTGAGGCGCCGCAACGACGGGATGCACAGGTCGATGAGGGCGATTTTCCGGGCCGAGTGGAGGTCGCGGAGTTCACCCTGCCAGCGGAGGGCCACCGCCGCGGCCTCCTCCCCGGCGGATTTGGTGAGGAAGTCCACCTCCCCCTGCCGCAGGCGGTCGTCCTCCGCGAGGAGCATGCCGAAGACCAGCGCCTGGGCGCCGTTGCGATCGTGGGCGGCCTCGATCCACGCGGGGTCGAGGTCGCTCCGCAACATCCTCCCGTGTTCCCAGCGGGCGCGCCCCGGATCGCCCATCCGGTCGAGCATCATGACGGAGGCGCCGGTTTCCATCCGCGAGGCGCCGGGCAGCGGGGGCGGCTCCGCCGATCCGCCCACCGGGGGCAGGGCGCTCTTCACGAACCCCCCGTCCCAGCTGGGATCGATCGCCCTGATCCGGATGGGCAGCGGCGGATGGGTGGCGAACCCGAAGGCGAACATCCCCCCGTCGGCAAAGAACATGTGGCTGGCCTCCATGGCCTTGGCGTTGAGCACGCGCGACCCGTGCCTCTGGCCGCCGATCTTCATGAGGGCGCCGGCAATGCCGTCCGGCTCGCGGGTGAATTGCACCGCGGAGGCATCCGCAAGGAACTCCCGCTGCCGGGAGATCGCGGCCTGGATCATCCGGCCGCACAGGGTGCCCACCGCCCCGATGGCCAGCAACCCGAGACCCAGCACCACCAGCACCAGGATGACCGCCACGCCCTCACCCCGCCGGCCCGCTCCCATCCGCGAGTAGCGGATCACATTCAGCATCGTGCGCCCCACCATCGTGATGCCCATGAGGCCGAAGACGAGGCCGATGAGGCGCATGTTGAGCCGCATGTCGCCGTTCAGGATGTGACTGAACTCGTGGGCCACGACCCCCTGCAACTCGGCGCGGGTGAGGCGCTGCACGCACCCCTGCGTCACGCCGATGACGGCGTTGGCGGGTTCGGTCCCCGCCGCGAACGCGTTGATCCCGGGTTCATCGTCCATCACGTAGACCTGCGGCGCGGGAACCCCCGAGGCGATGGCCATCTCTTCCACCACGTTGATGAGGCGCTGCTCGTCGGCATCGCCGGAGTGCGGGACCACGAGGCGCCCGCCGAGATCCTTGGCGACCACGCCGCCGCCGCCCCGCAGGGCGAGGCTCTTGAACCCGCTCCCCGCGAGGATCACCCCCGCGGTGACCAGGGAGGTCACCAGGATGACCTCGACCGGCGGGAACCCGCCCCGGGCCGGGAGGGAGGCCCCGGCCTCGTTCGCCCCGAAAAACGCCGCCCCCAGGATCCACACCAGGACGTTCACGGCGATCACCACCGCCACCAGCGCCGCGAGGAACATGACCCCCAGCCACCTCGTCCGGCGCCGCGCGTCGTCCTGTGCCTGGAAAAAGTCCATCGTGTCAGTGGCGTGCGGGAGGGAGGGTCCCCCCGGGTCCTCCGGCGGCGGGACGGCCGGCCCCCGGCGGACGGATCCCCGGGAACCTCATCGCCCTTCCGGGTTCCGCAACCCAGCCCGGTCCATCAGTCGAACTTCACGTCGACGCGCTCCCGTTCGGCGTCGGACGACACTTCGAAGAGAATGGCCCGGGTGAAGTTGAACATGCCCGCGATGATGTTCGACGGGAAGCTCTCGGTCTTGGTGTTGTAGGCCGTCACGGCGTCGTTGTAGGCCTGCCGCGCAAACCCGACCTTGTTCTCGGTGCTCGTCAATTCCTCGCTGAGCTGCATCATGTTCTGGTTCGACTTCAAGTCGGGATAGGCTTCCGACAAGGCGAACAGGCGGCCGAGGACCGACCCGAGGCCGCCCTCGGCGGCCATGAGGGACTTCATCTGCTCGGGATTGTCGGGGCTCGCCCCCTGCCGCGCCGACTCGGCGGCATTGCGCGCCTGGATCACGGCCTCCAGCGTCTCGCGCTCGTGCTTGAGGAAGGCCTTGGCGGTCTCCACGAGGTTCGGGATGAGGTCGTGGCGCCGCTTCAGTTGCACATCGATCTGCGCGAAGGCGTTCCGATAGCGGTTTCGCAGCTTCACGAGGCCGTTGTACGAGCCGATCACGACGAGGACCGCGACGACGGCCACGCCGAGCAGGACGAGAATCAGGATCAGGACAGTTCCACCCATGCCGCGCACTCTACGCGCCCGACCGCGGCGAAGACCATTATAATTCCGGCCCCTCTGTGGAGAGGGGGCCTCCGGGACCCCGCCCGCCAAAAATCCTGCCCATCCGCCCTTCCCCCGCGTTAAATCACCGGCGTGCCCCTCATCTCCGAGTCGTCGTTCGCCGCCATCGATTTCGAATCGGCCGGCGCCGCCCGCGGACGCACCGACGTCCCGGTGCAGATCGCCATCGCCCACTGGTCGCCGACGGAGTCCTTCGGCCGCGATTTCGTCTCCTTCCTCCACGCCGGCCAGTCCATCACGTGGTCGGCCCAGAAGGTGCACGGCATCACCCCCGACGACCTCGAGGACGCCCCCACCCTTCTCTCCCTCTGGCCGGAGGTCAAAGGCCTCCTTCTCGGGCGGATCCTCGTGGCCCACGGGCACGGCACCGAGAAGCGTTTCCTGCGGGCCTTCCCCGGGCACCCCTTCGGACCGTGGATCGACACCCTGCTGCTCGCCCGCGCCGCCTGGCCGGACCTCGCCGAGCACTCCCTCGGCGCCCTCTGCGAACGGTTCGGGCTCGTGGCGTCCATCGACGAGCGCCTCCCCGGCCGCCGCTTCCACGACGCCCTCTACGACTCGGTGGCCTCGCTCTTCCTCCTCGAGCACCTCCTGCGTGAACTCGATTTCTCCGGGAAATCCCTCGATCTCCTCCTCCGCCCGGACCTTTCGGCGTGGTCCCGCCTGCGGCCCTGACGATCCCGGGGCAATTATTGATTGGTAGCGGGACGGAGGATTTCGCAAATTCCCCCTCGATGCCCACCGTCACGGTCAACCTCGCCTCGAAGTCCTACGACATCGTCGTGGAAAACGGGATCCTCGAGCACCTCGGGAAGCAATGCAAATCGGCGGGCCTCGCGGGCCGCTGCGCCGTCATCACCGACGCCAACGTCTCGCTCCATTACGACGCCCCGGCGAAGGAGTCCCTTGCCGCCGCGGGGTACGAGATGTCGAACCACCTCATCCCCCCGGGGGAAGCGTCGAAGTCCATGGAGCAGGTCCAGCACCTTTGCCGCTCGCTCATCGAGCACCGCCACGACCGGTCCTCGTGGATTCTCGCCCTCGGCGGCGGGGTGGTGGGCGACATCGCCGGTTTCGTCGCCGCCATCCTGTACCGCGGCATCCCCTACGTGCAGGTTCCCACCACCATCGTGGCCCAGGTCGACTCGGCCATCGGCGGCAAGACCGGCGTCAACGAACCCGAGGGGAAGAACCTCATCGGCGCCTTCCATCAACCGCGGGCCGTCTTCGCGGACCCCGAGACGCTCAAGACCCTGCCGGCGCGCGTCTACAGGGAGGGATTTGCGGAGGTCATCAAGCATGCCGCCATCCGCGACGCCCCGATGCTGGACGCCATCGAGGCCCTCGACCCCGGCGACCAGGCGCTCTCCGCGGATCTCATCGCGCGCAATGCCGGCATCAAGGCCCGCATCGTGGAGGACGACGAGATGGAAACCACCGGCACCCGCGCCCTGCTGAACTTCGGGCACACCGTCGGCCATGCCATCGAGGCCTCCGTTCCGTACGGCACCCTCCTGCACGGCGAGGCCATCGCGCTGGGCATCCGGGCCGCCCTCCACCTCTCCGAGGAGATCGCCGGGCTCGATCCGGCCGCCTCGACGCGCCTCCTCGACCTCCTCGCGAAATTCAACCTGCCGCTCTCGCTGCCGGAGGAGATTTCCACCTCCGCGATCCTCGCCCACCTCCGCCGCGACAAGAAGTTCATCGGCGGGCAGATGACCTTCGTCCTCCTCGACGAGCTCGGCCACGGCATCCTCGACCGTTCCGTCACCGAAACCCAGCTCGAGGCCGCCATCGCGGAACTCCGCCTGCCGCGCTGACGCCGCGCCCCGGAGTCAGGCCCGGGTCAACAGGGCCGACAGCTCCATCTCGAGCAAAGCCGTCAGCTCGGTGGAACTCTTCGGGGTGATTTTCCCGCCGGCCAGCATGCGGCTGACCGGGATGGGTTCGCCGGCCACCGCGCTCGCGACGCGGCCCGCCGGGTAGACGCAATCGCCGAGGAGGTCCTCCTCGAGTTTCATGATCGTCTCGGCGCGCCGGTCGAGCGACGGGTCGCTGAGGAGGTAGTCGCCGGGATAGCTGTGGGCCTGCAGGGCGGTGAAGACCCGGTCGAGGTCCTCCTGCAGGGCGTCCCGCTCCTCCTTCCCGGGTGGATTGTCGGCGTCGAGAAGGCGCCTCCGGATCCGGTAGCGCAGCCCGCGGACGCGTTCCGGCGGGGTGGCGGCCCGCTCATCCTTCCCGTGGCGGCCCTCGACCTCCTCGAGAAGCTGGCGGCACATGGCGTCGAGACGATCCGCGAGGCTCCCCTGCCCGGCGGCGCCGAGGTACTCGACCTCCTTGAGCGACAGGATGCCGGTGCCCAGGCGGATGATGCGCTCGTCGATCGGCATCGCGGGACGCGGAGTCCACCCGATGCGGTCCTCGAGCCGCGAGAGCCGCTCCCCGAAGGTCGCCTCGACCTCGGGATCGTGCCGGAAGCGCAGGGCCAGCGGCACGAGCCACGCTTCCCGCCCGTCGGGAAGTTTCCCCGCGACCCGCAGCAGGATCGACGCCACGCCCTCGTGGAGCGGGTCGAGTTGTTCGTGATGGTGGTAGATCTCGCCTTCCGGGAAGACCACCAGCGGACACCGCCCCTTGGCCAGGACCGCGATGGCGGTCTTGATGGCCGCGATGTCGGGACCGTCGCGATCGACCGAGAAGCACCCCATCCGCTGCAGCACCCACGACTGCGCCGCCCCGCGGTCGAACAATTCGCGGGCCGCCATGAACCGCAGCGCCAGGTCGTGGCGCAGGCCGGCGTGCACGAGGACATGCGGGTCGGCGTGATCGGAATGATTCGGGGCGAGGAGGACCGAGTCCCCCTTGCGGGCCAGTTCCGCGACGCGTTCCCAGCCCTTCGTCACCACTTCCCGGACGTTGAACCGCTTCCGGAGGAATCGCGCGTCGCTCACCGCGATGGCCGCGGGCCGCAACCAGTCCCATGGTTTCGGCGGACGGAAGGTGTAGGGCAGGTCGATTCGGTATCTCCGCAAGACGGCATCATCGCACGGCCCGGACGGCGGCCCAATCCTCAAATATTGTGAACAAGCGGGAGACAAGCCCGCCGCCTTGCGCCGCTCTTCCGCCAGATGCCGGGAACCAGGTTTGCTCTCGTCGTGATGCTGCTCGTCCCCGGCATGGCCGCCGCGGATCCGCCCGCCGCGGCGCGCCCCCACCCCCTGGTGGCGGCGGCCCGCGCCCAGGTGGGGGTCACGACCCGCTACGACCCGGCCTACGTCGCCTTGAAATACCCGGGCGGGGATGTCGCTCCGGAGCGGGGCGTCTGCACCGACGTCATCGTCCGGGCCTTCCGCCGGGCGCACCGGATGGACCTCCAGAAACTTCTCCACGAGGACATGAAGGCCCACTTCGGGGCCTACCCGAAGATCTGGGGGTTGAAGCGGCCGGACCGCAACATCGACCACCGCCGGGTTCCCAACCTGCGCACCTGGCTGAAGCGCAAGGGCCACGCCCTCGCGGTGACCAGGAAGCCCGCCGACTACCGTCCCGGCGACCTGGTGACCTGCACGGTTCCGCCCAACCTCCCGCACATCATGATCGTTTCCGACCGGAAGACGGCCGGCGGCACGCCCCTCGTCATCCACAACATCGGCGCCGGCGCGCGGGAGGAGGATTGCCTCTTCCGGTTTCCCCTGACCGGCCACTACCGGGTGACCCCGGGTCCCTGAGGGCACCCGCGCCCTTTTCCCGCGGCCTCGATCCGGCCGCCCGCGGTCAGGAGCCGCCTCGCGCCACCAGGTAGCCGCAGTATCCGAGATACCCCGCCAGCAGGATCGCGCCCTCCGCCCGGGACAACCGCATCCGCGACCACATGAACGGGATGATCAGGAAGGTCAGGCCGAGCATGACCCACAGGTCGATGCGATTCAGGTCGCGGGCCACGAGGGGCGTCACCAGCGAGGCCAGGCCGACCACCGCCAGGATGTTGAAGATGCACGAGCCGATGGCATTGCCGGAGATGATGTCCCCCTGATTGCGCACCGAGGCCACGAGGGCGGTGGCCAGTTCCGGGAGGGAGGTCCCGAAGGCCACGAGGGTGAGCGCGATGATGGCCTCCGGAACGCCAAAGCGCTCCGCCAGCGAGACGCCGCTGACCACCAGCCGGTCCGCTCCGAAAATGAGCGCCGCGAGACCGGCGACGATGAGGGCGACATCCAGCACGAGGCGCCCCGCCCCGCCCTTGCGAATGGCCTGCAGCTCCTCCGCCTCGAATGCCTCGAACTGTTCGGGATGGGGTTCACGCTTCGCGGCATGGAAGCTCGCCCACACGTAGGCGATGATGCCCGCAAAGAGCACCCCGCCCTCCCACCGCTGCACCCGCCCGTCCCACAGGAACCAGACGAAGACGATCGAGATGGCGAGCAGGACCGGCATCTCGCGCTTGATGATCTGGGCATGAATCACCACCGGCCGCACGAGGGCCCCGGCCCCCAGGATCAGCGCGATGTTGCAGATGTTGGATCCCACCACGTTGCCCAGGGCGATGTCCCCCTGGTCGCGGAGACCGGCCTGCACGCTGACCAGCAACTCCGGGGCGCTGGTCCCGAAGGCCACCACCGTGAGGGCCACCACCAGGGGGCTGAGACCGAGCTTCAGGGCGATCTCGGAACTCCCCTTCACGAGCCACTCGGCACCGAAATAGAGCAGGACAAAGCCCGCCACGAGCCAGCCGAAATCCCAGACGAGGTCCACGCCGCGAGAGAGTGCCGGACCCGCCCCCTCGCCACGACTCCAAAATCGCGGGGTTATTCCCCCCGGCGGCCCGCAATTCGGCCTTTAGCAATCGGCCCTGAACGGTCAACCTCCCGCCCATGCCCACCCACCGCATTGCAGTTCTTCCCGGCGACGGAATCGGGCCGGAAGTGATGGCCGAGGCCTTGAAGGTCCTCGGGGCCGTCTCGAGCAAGTTCGGTTTCGAGGCCGCCACGGACGAGTTTCTCGTCGGCGGCGCGGCGATCGACGCCACCGGCGGGCCCCTTCCCGCCGAGACCGTGAGCGGCTGCGAGGCGGCGGACGCCATCCTCTTCGGGTCGGTCGGGGGGCCGAAGTGGGAATCGCTCCCGCCCGAACAACAGCCGGAACGCGGCGCCCTCCTCCCCCTGCGCAAGCACTTCAAGCTCTTCGCCAACCTCCGCCCGGGCGTCTGCCACCCGGCCCTGACGCACGCCTCGCCGGTCAAGAACGAGCTCATCCCGCACGGGTTCAACGTCCTGTGCGTGCGCGAACTCACCGGCGGGATCTACTTCGGCACCCCCAAGGGAACCGAGGAACGCGACGGCGAACCGGTCGCGATCGACACCATGGTTTACAAGAAGTCGGAGATCGTGCGCATCGCGCGGGTGGCCTTTGAAGCGGCGATGGGGCGCGACAAGCGCCTGTGCTCGGTCGACAAGGCGAACGTCCTGGCGAACTCGGTGCTGTGGCGCCAGACGGTCGAGGAGGTGGCGAAGGACTTTCCGGAGGTCGCGCTGTCGCACCTCTACGTCGACAACGCCGCGATGCAGCTCATCCGGCGCGCGCCGGAGTTCGACGTCCTCGTGACCTCCAACCTCTTCGGCGACATCCTGAGCGACGAGATGGCCATGATCTCGGGCTCCCTCGGGATGCTCCCCTCGGCCTCGCTGGGAGAACCCACCGAATCGGGCCGCAATTTCGGCCTCTACGAGCCCTCCGGGGGATCCGCCCCCGACATCGCCGGGCAGGGAATCGCCAACCCGATCGCGCAGATCCTCTCGCTGGCCATGCTCCTGCGCTATTCGCTCGGCGAGGATGGCGCCGCGGACGCCATCGAGGCCGCGGTCGAGGGAGCCATCGGGGCCGGCCTGCGCACCGGGGACCTCTTCACCGGCGCCGCCGGGGAATCCAAGGTCGATACGGCCGGCATGGGAGCAGCGATCGTCGAGAGAATCTGAGGAGGACCGGGATGACCGCCACGCGAGGTCGGATGCCAGGGGTCAGCACGGAGATAAAGCGACCCGACCCCCGGAGTATGCTAAGGTGCCGCCCAATTCGGGGCCTGGCGCGAAACATTCCCCCATCCAAGGCGTTGAATCCATGACCTCCGAGCCGCTCCGTTCCCTCCGACCTCCGACCCCTAACCCATGATTCGCTGGTTCGCGCGCAACGGCATCGCCGCCAATTTCCTGCTGATCGCGATCCTTCTCGGCGGGATGTGGGCCGCCTTCACGCAGTTGCCGCTGGAGATCCGGCCGAACTACGAGTTCAACCAGATCTGGATCCGGATGACCTTCCGCGGGGCGACCCCGGAGGATGTCGAGCGAACCATCTGCATCCCGATCGAACAGGCCGTGGAAGGCATCCCCGGCGTGGAGCGCATCACCTCGACCGCCAACTCGGGGTCGGCCCGCATCTCCATCGAACCCGACGAGGATGCCGACCTCCGCGAGATGCTCGAGGAGGTCCAGCGCCGGGTGGACGCCATCACCACCTTCCCGGGGGAAACCGAGCGGCCCCGCATCTACCTCCCCAACACGGAGGCCTTCTGGGAGATCGCCAACGTCGTCGTCTACGGCGACCTGAACGAAGACGACCTCCTGAAGGCCACTCACCAGGTGCGCGACGATCTCCTCGCCCGCCCCGAAATCTCGCAGGCCGCGATCTGGGGCAACCGCAAGCGCGAGATCGCCATCGAGGCCGACCCCGCGGTGCTCCAGTCCTACGGGCTCACCCTGCAGGATGTCACCGACGCCGTCCGGCGGTCGTCGATCGACCTCTCGGCGGGCGCGGTGCGTACCAGCGCCGGCCGCGTCCTGCTGCGGACCCGCAGCCAGGCATACACCGGCGATGAATTCCGCGACATCATCCTGCGCGCCGCCGACGGCGCGGAGGTGCGCCTCGGGGAGGTCGCCAGGATCAGCGACGGCTTCGAGTCCGGGCAGAGCATGCTGCGCTACAACGGCAGGCCGGCCCTCCGCGTGGAGGTCCTCCGCAGCGGCAAGGAATCCGCCATCGAGATCTCGGACGCCATCCACGACTACGCCGGCAAGGCGTCCCGGCGGCTCCCGGACGGCGTCGGGGTGGCGGTGTGGGACGACGAGTCGATCTCCCTGCGGGGCCGCCTCTCGACCCTCGGGACCTCCCTCGCGCAGGGGGCCTTCCTGGTCCTGCTGGTCCTCGGCCTCTTCCTGCGTCCCATGCTGGCCTTCTGGGTGGTGATCGGAATCCCGATCTCCTTCGCGGGGGGGCTCCTCCTGATGCCCTACTTCGACATGACGATCAACATGATGTCGCTCTTCGGCTTCATCATCGTGGTGGGCATCGTGGTCGACGACGCCATCGTCACCGGCGAGAATATCTACACGAAGCTGCGGGAGGGCATGACGCCCCTGGAGGGCGCGGTGGAAGGGACCAAGGAGGTCGCCGTCCCGGTGACCTTCGGGGTCATCACGACCGTGGTGGCCTTCGTCCCCCTGATGTTCTTCGACGGGTTCTACGGCAACTTCGCCCGCCAGATTCCGCCCGTGGTCGCCGGGGTCCTCCTCTTCTCGCTGGTCGAGTCGAAGCTGATTCTTCCCTCCCACCTGAAGCACCTCAAGACCCACCGCAAGAACCTCGGCCCCCTGGCGCGGTTCCAGAAGGGCATCGCGGATTCCCTGGAGCGCTTCGTGGAGCGCGTCTACAAGCCGCTCCTCGGGGTCGCCTCCCGGCACCGCTACACGACCCTCTCGATCTTCCTCGCCGCCGGACTCGCCTCGATGGGCCTCTGGTTCGGCGGCTACCTCGGATGGGTCGACATGCCCAACATCGACCGCTACCGCATCGACGCCACGATCGACATGCCGGACGACACGCCCTTCGAGGAAACCGACCGGGTCGTCCAGATGGTGGCCGACGCGGCCGCCGTGGTGGGTGACGAATTCCGCGATTCCGGAAACGGAACGTCCCTCATCCAGTCGATCATGACCGCCTCGGGCGCGGGGTTCCGCAGCACCAACACCGACGAGAACTACGGATCGGTGGGCCTCGAGATCGTCCCGCCGAGCATGCGCACCACGAAGGGCCCGCCCAACATCGAGCTCGAGCGGCGCTGGCGGGAGTTGATCGAGGGGCGCCCGGAATCGCGCTACATCCGGATCCATTCCCAGCGCGGCAGCCGCGGACGCTACCAGGACATGGAGGGGATCGAGATCGAGCTGCGCGGACCCGATTCCGCCGCGAAGAACGCCGTCGCGGATGAACTCGTGGGTCTGCTCGAATCGTTCGAGGGCCAGATCGCCAATGCCTGGACCGATCGGGGGCGCCGGCGCGACGAGCTCGAGATCCGGCTGAAGCCGCGGGCCCGCGAACTGCGGGTCACCGAGCGCGACCTCGCCACGCAGGTGCGCAACGCCTTCTTCGGGGCGGAAGCGCAGCGCATCCAGCGTGACCGCGAGGAGATCCGCGTCATGATCCGAATGCCGGAAGCGCTCCGGGACAACATGCACTCCCTCGAGAGCCTGAAGGTATCCACCGGGACCGGGGCGATGGTGCCGTTTTCGCACGTCGCCACGGCCGAGATCGTGCAGGCCCCGACGCGCATCAACCGCATCGACGGGGCCCGCGCCTTCAATGTCTTCGCCCAGCCCGAGGAGTCCAGCTCCGGGATGATCGAAATGTCGCGCGAGCTGGTGCCGGAGATCGACGCCATCGTCAACAGCGTCCCGGGCCTCTCGTGGCGCTACGACGGGTTCATCGCCGAGCACGAGGAAACCAGCCGGCAGAACCAGATCAGCTGGTGGGGTCTCATCCTCGCGCTCTACGCCCTGCTGGCCATCCCCTTCCGCTCCCTGCTGCAGCCGATCTTCGTGCTGCTGGCCATTCCCTTCGGGATCATCGGGGCCCTCATCGGGCACCTCATCATGGATATCACGCCGTCGTGGCTCTCGGTGTTCGGGATGATGGCCCTCGCGGGGGTGGTGGTGAACGACTCCCTGGTGATGGTGGACTTCACCAACCGGCGGCGGCGCGAGGGCGTCTCGCCGAAGGACGCCGTCCTGAGCTCGGGGGCGGCCCGCTTCCGTCCGATCCTCCTGACGTCCCTGACGACCTTCGCGGGACTCATGCCGCTCATCCTGGACCGCTCGATCCAGGCGCAGTTCCTCATTCCCATGGCGATCTCGCTGGCCTTCGGGATCCTCTTTGCAACGGTCATCACGCTCTTCCTGATTCCCTGCGCCTACCTCGTGAACGAGGACATCAAGGGCCTCTTCCAGCGGGCGTGGCAATGGTATGCCTCCCCGTTCCGGGACGAGGACGAGGCGAGCGCCCCGGAACTGGTGCCGAAGGAGGAGGGGCGGTAGAGATGCCAACGACCGGCGCTCCCGGTTGCATGGAGTTCCGCCTTCAGGCGGACAGGGGCGCCTCCTGCAGGAACTATCGTCGGTCGTTCCACCATTCCCGGTTGCGCGGCACGAGGAACGCGGCGGCTGGACCGTTGGATCCCAAGGTGACGGCCGGAACGATTCCGCCTGAAGGCGGAACTACGAACTCCGCTCGCCGGCGGTTTTCTCCCCTTCCCGGCGCCGGTCGCGCGGCGCGAGGAACGCGGCGGCAGTGGTACGCCTCCCCCTTCCGGGACAAGGATGATGCGAGCGCCCCGGAACTGGTGCCGAAGGAGGAGGGGCGGTAGAGATGCCAACGACCGGCGCTCCCGGTTGCATGTAGTTCCGCCTTCAGGCGGACAGGGGCGCCTCCTGCAGGAACTATCGTCGGTCGCGCCTCCATTCCCGGTTGCGCGGCGCGAGGAACGCGGCGGCAGGAGCGCTGGATTCCTAGGTGGTGGCCGGAACGATTCCGCCTGAAGGCGGAACTACGAACTCCGCTCGCCGGCGGTTTTCTCCCCTTCCCGGCGCCGGTCGCGCGGCGCGATGAACGCGGCGGCAGTGGTACGCCTCCCCGTTCCGGGACGAGGACGAGGCGAGCGCCCCGGAACTGGTGCCGAAGGAGGAGGGGCGGTAGAGATGCCAACGACCGGCGCTCCCGGTTGCATGGAGTCCCGCCTTCAGGCGGACAGGGGCGCCTCCTGCAGGAACTATCGTCGGTCGCGCCTCCATTCCCGGTTGCGCGGCACGAGGAACGCGGCGGCTGGAGCGCTGGATCCCACGGTGACGGCCGGAACGATTCCGCCTGAAGGCGGAACTACGAACTCCGCTCGCCGGCGGTTTTCTCCCCTTCCCGGCCCCCCTGCTTCGCGACGCGCTCTAGGGCGATGATGAGGATCGCCCCCACCGCCATGAGGCCCAGGGCGAGCCAGGTCCCCGGGGTGGTGAAATCGGGAAGGTGCCAGCGCTCGAAGCCCACGATCTTCACCTTCTCTTCCCCGTCGCGGATGAAGAGCTCGGTGATGGTGTCCTTCCACGGCCAGATGATGACGAGGGAACCGGCAATGAAGCCGGTGATCATGGCCACCGCGATGTCGTGCCAGGTGTGGAAGAGCCAGCTCAGGACCCGCGCCAGGAGGAGCACCCCCAGGACCGCCCCGATCCCGACCGGCACGAGGATCTTCAGGGCCGCCGCGAGCTCCAGGTCGGACAGCGCCGTGAGGGCGTCCACCATGATGAGCTTGTAGTTCCCCATCAGGAGCAGCACGAACGACCCGCTGAGACCCGGGATGATCATGCTGCACATCGCCACCACCCCGCAGAGGACGAGGTAGAACGGGTTCTCGTTCTGGCCGGCGGGGCTGAGAAACGCCATCGAGAGGGCCACCGCCAACCCGGCCGCGAGGGCCAGCGCCGGACCCGCCGACCAGCGCTTCACCATCTTCCCGACGGCGGGCAGGGAGGCCACGATGAGACCGAAAAAGAAGGCCCACACCGCGGTCTCGTGGTGCGCGAACCCCCACTTCAGGGCCTTCGCGAGGGTCAGGAAACTGCCCCCCACCCCGGCCACGATGGCGACGAGAAACCGGAGGTCGACGCGCACCGCGGCCTCCCGCACACGCCCCTTCAGGACGAGGCGCAGGGTGGTCGTGTCGATGGCCTTGAGGGCGTCGATGAGCCGTTCGTAGATGCCGGTGATGAAGGCGATGGTCCCCCCCGACACGCCGGGAATGACATTCGCGGCTCCCATCGCGAAGCCCTTGAGGAAACGGAAAAGGTCGTCTTTCATTCTGCAGGCACGGGCCGAATGGAGCGCTTGACGGCGGTGATCGTCGGGGAGGACCCGATGCCGGGACGCCGCCGGTCCGGACCGCGCCGGGATGCCGCCGCTACAGCTCCAGCATCAGCCGCGTCGGGTTCTCGATGCTTTCCTTCACCTTGATGAGGAAGGTGACCGCTTCCTTGCCATCGACCAGGCGGTGGTCGTAGCTCAGGGCGAGATTCATCATCGGGCGGATCTCGACCTTGCCGTCGACCGCCACGGGTCGCTGCTGGATGGTGTGCATCCCGAGGATTCCGCTCTGCGGGGGATTCAGGATGGGCGTGCTGAGGAGCGACCCGTAGACCCCGCCGTTGGAGATCGTGAAGCATCCGCCGCGCAGATCTTCCAGCTGGATCTTCCCGTCCCGCGCCCGGGTGGCGTAGTCGATGATGTCGCTCTCGATTCCGGCGAACCCCTTGGCGTCGGCCTCGCGGACGACGGGCACCACGAGGCCCTTCTTGGTGCCGACCGCCACCCCGATGTCGTAAAAGTGGTTCTCCACGATCTCCTCGCCGTCGATCCGGGCGTTGAGGGCGGGGACCTCCTTCAAGCCCTGCACCACGGCCTTCACGAAGAACGACATGAAGCCGAGCTTCACGCCGTGCTTGGCGACGAAGTCCTCCTGGACCGATTTCCGGAGCCGCATCACGGCCGACATGTCGGCCTCGTTGAAGGTCGTCAATATGGCCGCGGTCTGCTGGACGTTAACGAGTTGCGTCGCGATCTTGCGCCGCAGCATCGACATCTTGCGGCGCGTCACGCGGCCCTCCGGTTCCTTCCGGGCTTCGGGCTCCGCGGACTTCGCCTCGGGCGGCGCGGGCACCACCGTCAGGTCGGGGAGCCCCTTCTCGCTGGCGGACTCGAGGGCCGCGGCGGCCTTGACCAGCTCGTCGACGGCCTTCGCGGGCGCGGGCGCCTTGGCGGCGGCCGCCGGCTCCGCCGCGGGCGCCTTGGCGGGTTCCGCCCCGGGCGGGTCGGCGAAGGCCCGTTCTTCGGCCGCGGGCTCCCTGGCGGCCGCGGCGGCCGGGGCGCCCCCGGTGGTGATGGTTCCGATCACGGCGCCGATGTCGACTTCCTCCCCTTCCGCCGCGATGATGGCCAGCAACCCGCTGGCATCGGCCTCGAGGTCGCTCGATACCTTGTCGGTGTCGAGGGTCACCAGCTTCTCGCCCTTCGTGACCTGGTCGCCATTCCGCTTGTGCCATTGCGCCACACTCGCGGAGGTGATCGATTCCCCCGCCGCGGGCACCTTGATGTTGATCGTCCTCGGCGCCGCGGGCTCCTCATGGCGGTCCGGCTCGGCGGCCCCGGAAGACTTGCTCTCCGCGGCCGGCGCCGGGGCCTTCCCCTCCCCTTCCTCGATCTCGGCGATGACCGTCCCGATGTCGACCTCCTCGCCTTCCGGCACGAGGATCTTCAGGGTCCCCGCGAGGTCCGCTTCCAGCTCGGTCGACACCTTGTCGGTCTCGATGGTGACGAGGCGCTCGCCCTTCTCGACGTGGTCCCCGTCGGCCTTGTGCCACTTCGCGAGGCTGGCGGTCGTAATGGACTCGCCCGCGGCGGGGATCTTCACTTCTTGCGCCATATTCCTTCGCGTCGCAGGGGTCGCTGGTTGCTAGACCGAGAAGGCCTCCTCAACCAGCATTTTCTGCTCGCGGAGGTGCATGGCCTTCGACCCGGGCGCCGGGCTGGAGGCGCGGTCCCGGCCCGCATAGCGCACGCGGCTGCCGACCGTCTTCTGGAGACGCGGCGCGATGTAGGTCCACGCCCCCATGTTCAGGGGCTCCTCCTGGCACCAGACCCACTTGGTGGCATTCTTGAACCGCCGCAGGACGGTCTTGATCATCTTCTCGTGGTACGGGTAGAGCTGCTCGATGCGGATCAGGGCCGTATTGTCGATCTCGTGCTCCTTGCGGTGCTGCAGGAGGTCGTAGAAGACCTTGCCGGAGCAGAACACGATCCGCTCGATCTCGGCCGCCTTGGCGGGCAACCCCGGATCGGCGAGAACCTCCCGGAAGCAGGTCCCCTCGAGGAAGTCCTTTTCGCGGGAGACCGCCTCGGGGCGCGTCAGGAGGCTCTTGGGCGTCATCAGGACGAGCGGCTTGCGGAATTCCCGGCGCTTCTGCCGCCGCAGGGCGTGGAAATACTGCGCCGGGGTGGTGAGGTTCGCCACGATCATGTTCTTCTCCGCGCACAACTGCAGGAAACGCTCGAGGCGGGCGCTGGAGTGCTCCGGCCCCATCCCCTCGTACCCGTGCGGCAGCAGCATCACGATGCTGCTCGGCGTCTGCCACTTCGATTCCGCGGAGGAAATGAACTGGTCGATGATGACCTGCGCGCCATTCGCGAAATCCCCGAACTGCGCTTCCCACATGATGAGCATCTGCGGGCAACCGAGGGAATATCCGTAATCGAACCCGAGCACCGCGGCCTCGGACAGCAGGCTGTTGTAAACGCAGAACTTGGCCTGGTCGTCGGCGAGGGTGCGGAGCGGCACCCAGCGTTCGCGGCTCTCGTAGTCGTAGAACACGGCGTGCCGCTGGCTGAAGGTTCCGCGCCGGCAGTCCTGGCCCGAAAGGCGCACCGGGTTGCCCTCGAGGAGGAGCGTCCCCCAGGCGAGGGATTCCGCGAAGGCCCAGTCGAACGGCCCCCCGGCCTTCAACGCCTCGGCCCGGCGCGGCAGGAAGCGCTTCCCGAGGGTGGGATGCACCTTGAAGCCCTCCGGGACGGTGGTGAGCACCTTGCCGACGCGCTGCAGGAGGTCGCGCGAGACCCCGGTGCGCACCTTGTCGTGCGTGTAGGGCGGCTGGACCTCCGCGGTCGACCCGGTGAAAACCGTCCGGTTGCCCTCCTCCTCGAGGCGCTTCATCTCGACGTAGTCGGCTTCGAACCGGTCCCAGATGGTGTCGTGCACCTCGGTGACCTCCTCGCGGCTGGCGCTCTTCTCCTCGACAAGCTGATCGCCGTAGAGCTGCCCCAGCGGCTTGCGGTTCGCGATGCTCCGGTAGATGTGCGGCTGGGTGAAGGCGGCCTGGTCGGTCTCGTTGTGCCCCTGCCGCCGGTAGCAATACATGTCGATCACCACGTCGCGCCCCCATTCCTGCCGGAAGGCGAGGGCAAACTCCGCCGCCCAGAGCAACTCCAGCGGCTTCTCGCCGTTCACGTGCAGGATCGGCGCCTCGATCATCTTCGCCACGTCGGTGGCATAGGACGACGACCGCGCGTCGGCCGGCATGGTGGTGAAGCCGATCTGGTTGTTGACGATGAGGTGAATCGTCCCCCCGGTGCGGTACCCCGGAAGCTGCGAGAGGTTCAGCACCTCCGCCACCGACCCCTGCCCGGCAAAGGCCGCATCGCCGTGCATGAGAAGCGGGAGGACCTGCTTGCGGTCCGTCTGGACGCCGTCGTCGCCGATCATGCGCTGCCGGGCGCGGGCCTTGCCCTCCACCACGGCGTTGACCGCCTCGAGGTGGCTCGGGTTGGCGGCGAGGCTCACCCGCACCGGCCCGTCGGGAAGCGCGATGACCTTCTCGTAACCGAGGTGATACTTGACGTCCCCGTCCCCCGCCACGAGGTCGGGGACATAGTTCGGGGTGAATTCGTAGAGGATCGTCTTGAGCGACTTCTTGACGATCTGGGCGAGAACGTTCAGCCGCCCGCGGTGGGCCATGCCCATCTCGATCTCCTTCACCCCGCTCCCCGGGCATTGCTCGAGGATCCGGTTCAGGATGACCATGAGCCCCTCCCCGCCTTCCAGGGAGAAGCGCTTTTCCCCGAGGAACTTCTTCCCGACGAAGGACTCGAAGAGTTCCGCCTCCATGACCCAGCGCAGCATCTTGAGCTTCACGGCGCTCTCCGGCTCCGGGCGCCGGACCCGGTTCTCGATCCGCTCCCGGATCCAGTTGCGCACCTCCGTGTTGTGGATGTGCATGAACTCGAAGCCGATGTGCCCCGAGTAGGTCGCCTCGAGGGCCTCCACCATCTCGGCGAGGGCCATCTTCGTGCCCGCCCGGAAGAACTGCGTGGACGCCTCCCGCTCCATGTCCTCCGCGGTCAGCCCGAAGGTCGACAGTTCCAGCCGCGGGTTGCGCGGGGTCGATTCCTCCAGCGGGTTGATCCGCGCCTGGGTGTGCCCGAGCGTCCGGTAGTTGTAGACGAGGCTCACCACGCGGCCGCGGAAGGACAACTGGTGCTCGCCGTCGAGCGAGGCCGGCACCGTGGCGGCGCCCGCCTCGTTGGTTTCGCCGGGCTTCTTCGGCTGGGCCGACCCGAGCGCAAAGCCGTCGAAAAACGCCGACCACGTCGGTTCCACCGACCCCGGGTCGTCCAGCCACAACTCGTACTTCTGCTCGAGCAGCTCGGCGCTCAGCCGCGAGGAAACCGATGAATTCATGAGGGGATGGGCGCCCGGGAAGTAAATCGGAAGGGGTTTTCTTCCTTGGAGCTCGCCTTGCTTCAGTTTACCTAAATGCCGCGCCGGGCCAAGTCAATTGCGTCGAAGCCGGGGCGGCGCCTTCGCTCCATGATTCACGTCGATCATCTCACCAAGCGGTTTGGCCGTCATGCTGCCGTCGAGGAGATCTCCTTCGATGTCGGCAGCGGCGAGGTGGTGGGCTTCCTGGGCCCCAATGGCGCGGGCAAGACCACCACCCTGCGCATGCTGACCGGCTACCTCCCCCCCAGCGCGGGGGCCGCCTCGGTGGCCGGGTTCGACATCTTCCGGCAGTCGCTCCAGGCGCGCCGCCGCATCGGCTACCTCCCCGAATCGGTCCCCCTGTATCGCGACATGCGGGTCCGCGAGTACCTCACCTTCCGGGCCCGCATCAAGGGGCTCACCGGCAGCGTCCTGAACCGCCGGATCGAGGAGGTCATCGACCAGTGCGGCCTGCAGGCCGTGCGCCGCAAGATGATCAAGACGCTCTCCAAGGGATTCCGGCAGCGGACCGGCCTCGCGGATGCCCTCGTGCAGGACCCCGAACTCCTGATCCTCGACGAACCGACCAACGGTCTCGACCCGAACCAGATCCGCGCCATCCGGCACCTCATCAAGCGCCTCGGCGAGAAGCACACCATCCTCATCTCGACGCACATCCTCTCGGAGGTGGAGATGCTGTGCGACAAGATCATCATCATCGACGCGGGCCGCATCAAGGCGGCCGACACCCCCTCGAACCTCGTTTCGCAGATGCGCGCCGCGGGCCGCATCACCCTCGAGCTGAAGGGGCCGGCCGACGACGCGGCCCGCGCCCTCGACGGCCTCGACCAGGTCCGCAAGGTCAGCCATGACCTCTCCCACGACGGATGGGAGCACTTCTCGGTGCTCGTCGAGTCCGGCGCCGACGAACGGGCCCGCATCGCCCAACTCTGCCGCGACCGCGACTGGCCGCTGCGATCCATCTACCGGCACGAGGCGACCCTCGAGGACGTCTTCGTGGAACTGACCCGCAAGGACTGACGGCGAGGCCGTCCCACCGACCGGAATCCCCCCACCCCGAACCCCGCTCCCCGAACCCCGCCCCATGCGCACCCTCCTCACCCTGTACCGCAAGGAGATCCGAGCCTTCTTCCTGAGCCCCTTCGGCTGGGTGGTGCTGGCCTTCGTGGCCATCATGCAGGGGATCTCGCTGTCGACGTCCATGAAGGCCCTCGGCGACGCCCCCATCCGGGAGAGCCTCGTCTACATCACCTTCCACACGCCGAACTTCTGGTTCTACTTCCTGTTCATCTTCCCGCTCATCACGATGCGCCTCTTCGCCGAGGAGGAGCGCACCGGCACGCTCGAGACGCTCCTCACCGCCCCGGTCCGCACCTGGCAGCTGGTCAGTTCGAAGTTTCTCGCGGCCTTCAGCTTCTACCTCCTGCTCTGGATCCCGGCGCTGGTCCACTTCCAGCTGTTCGGCACCCTGACCGACATCGCGGCGCCCTTCACCCTCGGGTCGCTTCTCGGGGCGGCGGTCATCATCGCCCTCATGGGGTTCTTCTTCACGGCCGTCGGCTGCCTCGCATCCGCGATGACCTCCAGCCAGATCATCGCGGGCATCCTCACCATCGGCCTGCTCGTCATCCACTACTTCCTCGGCTACGTCCCGGTCATCTGGGGCGAGTCGTTCCGCGCCAGCGGCATCTTCCACTACCTCTCGTGCCAGGAGCACCTCCAGTTCTTCACGAAGGGGCTCATCGACAGCCGGCCGATCGTCTACTACTCCACGATGGCGATCTTCACCCTTTTCCTCACCCACCTCGTCGTCGACTTCCGGCGATGGAAGCAATAACGGCATGAGCGCACCCGAAGAATCGCCGCCCGCCGGCACCCGCGCCCCCCGGTCCGTCCGCCGCCTGCCGCTCGGCATCATCGTGGCGGTCCAGCTGGTCCTCGCGGTCATCGTGCTGGTGGCGGTGAACTTCCTGGCGGCCACCAACCACCACCGCTGGGACCTGACCCGCAGCGGCGAGTTCACCCTCTCGTCGGCCACCGTCAACTACCTCCGGTCGGAAGCGCTCGGGGGCCGCGAGCGGCCGGTGCACATCATCGCCGCCATCCGCCGCTCCTCGCCGCACCACGCCCGCCTGCAGGCCCTCATCTCGGAATACGAGCGCCTCGCGAAGGGCGCCCTCGACGTCGAGTTCGTCGATCCGGTGCGGGACGCCGACCGGGCCCTCGAGATCGCGGACGCCTACCAGCACGTGTTCATCGAGGATGTCATCATCGTCGACGCCGTTCCGGCCCCGCCCGCCCCCGCCGCGGGCGACGCCCCCGGGGAGGCCCAGGAGCCGCCCGGCCGGGAGGAGGAACGCAACGCCCGCATCCGCTTCCTGCCGGTCGAGGACATGCTGGTCTACCGGACCGATACCCGCAAGCAGCGCCGCCTCGTCGGTTACCAGGCCGAGGATCTCCTCACCTCCGACCTCATCGCCGCGGTGGAGGGACAACCGCGGCGCATCTACTTCCTCGCCGACAAGAGCCAGCTGCAGGATGGCGCCGAAAACACGCCGTGGAGCGTCCTCTCGGGGACCCTGCGCCGCCAGAACATCCTGCTCACCCCCCTCCGCCTCTCCGACACCGGCCGCATTCCGGAGGACGCCGAGGGGGTGGCGCTCATCGCCCCGCAATACGACCTCGACGAGCGTGAAGAGCAGATCCTCCGGGACTACTGGGAGCGTCCCCGATCCGCGCTCCTCGTGGTGCTCGACCCCGTGCACCGCCCCGCCCGCCTCCGCGCCTTCCTCCGGGAGCACGGCATCACCCCCCGCGACGACCGCATCCTCACGGTGCGCGACGGCCAGACGAGCAGCCGGGTGCGCGCCACCTTCGCGTTCGGCGCGCAGTTGAACCGCATCACCGTCGACCTCGCCGGCAAGGGGACCGTCCTGGAGGGCGGGACCTCCTCGCTGGAGGTGCGGGAGGGGGCCGAGGACCTCCTGAACCGCCGCATCTTCCCGCTGGCGCTCATCGAGGTGGCCCCCGGCTTCTGGGGGGAAAGCCGCTACGCGGAAGGCGACCCGGAATTCGATCCCGCCGAGGACTCCGGCAACCCGGCTCCGGTCGCCGGCCAGACCACCCGGCTCTTTCCGGCCGCCGCCGTGATCCGCGGAAATGCCACCGACGAGCGCACCGCCGGGATGACCTCCCGCATGGTCGTCATCGCCAACACCGCCTTCCTCCACCCCGACCGGCTCCGCCCGGAGCAGATTGACTTCCTGCGCAATTCCGCCAACTGGCTGCTCGGCCGCGAGGAACTCATCGGCGTCGGCCCCCGCCCGATCCAGAACTACAAGCTCAACCTCCTCCCCCGGCAGATTTCCTTCGTCAACCGGCTGAACCTCTTTATCATTCCCGGCGCCTTCGCCCTCCTTGCCCTCTTCGTCTGGAACGCGCGGCGCGCCTGATTCCCATGCGATCCCTCGTTGCCACCACCGTCCTCCTCGTGGTCCTGGCCGCCGTCTTCGGATCGCTCGCGGCCGTCCAGATCCGGGACCAGGACCTGAGCGCCGTCTTCGGGAAGCCGCCCCTCGCCAAGGAGGACCTCCTCTACGACTTCGACGCCGGGAACATCGTGCGGCTCAACCTCACCAACAGCTCCGGCGACCGGGCCTCGTTCCGCAAGCGCGGCGGCCGCTGGCTGATGGAGGAACCGGCCGAGGACCGCGCCGACTACCGCCACCTCGAGGGCCTCGTGGACTTCGCCCGGAACCTCCGCATCGAGGACATCATCCCGGCGCGCTCCGCCACGCCCGAGGAATGCGGGTTTCGCGCCGGCCACTTCGACATCGAGCTCATCAACACCTCCGGCCGCCGCGTGGCGCGCTTCGCCCTCGGGAGGCGCACCGCCTGGCACCGCTTCGACACCAGGAACAACCTCCTCTACGAGACGGTCTTCGTCCGCCCCGGTGACGAGGGGAGCGGCGACTACGTCTACGTGTGCTCCGGCCCCGAGGTGCGGCGCAGCCTCCTCGAGAAGGGCTTCGGCGTCCTGCGCGACCATCGCCCCTTCCTCTTCAACCCGGCGCAGCTCGCCTCCATCGCGATCAGCAGCGGCACCGGGGAACTCCTCCTCTCGCGGAGCACGCCCGAGGCCGGCTGGAGAATCACGAAACCGCTCGAGCTGCGCACCGACCCCGCGGCGGTGAAGAGCCTCCTGACGACCCTCACGAACCTCGAGGCCGCCACGGTGCACGACCCCGGCTCGGTCACCACCCTCGACCCCGACGAACCCTACCTGACCGTCGACCTGCAGGTCTTCAACGCCGACGGGGAGGCCGTTCCGGCCGCGGTCCTGACGGTCGAACCGCCCGCCACGCCCGAAGCGACCTCCCTCCTCGGCAAGACCGCGGGGCGCCCCGCGGTGTTCGAGTTTCCCCTCACCCCCGTGAATGGCCGCCCCACGCTCTCGCAGCTCGCCTTGTCCATCAACGACCTCCGCAGCAAGACCCTCGCGGACCTCAACATCGCGGCCCTCCGGACCATCACCCTCGACGCCACCCACCTCCCCCGCCCGCTCATCGTGAAGCTCGGGACGGCCCGCACCGACGGCCGGCCCCGCTGGCTGGTGAACTACGGCCCCCGCGAATCGCTCGCCAACGAGCTCACCGTCGCGAAGCTCCTGACCGCCATCACGCGCGACCGCGTCAAGGGGTTCGCCTCCGACGCCGCCACCGACCTTGCGCCCTTCGGCCTCGACGCCCCGGAGAAGCGCGTCCTCCTCGAAGGGGGCGACGGCGCCGGCATCGAGTTGCTCTTCGGGCGGGACGGCGAGAACCGCTACTTCGCCATGCGGGGCGGCGCCCCGTCCGTGATGGAGATCGAGGGGAGCACCTTCGCGCACATCCCGACCCAGCCACACGAGTGGCGCGATTCGCTCCTGTGGCCGTTCAACGTCGTCGACCTCACCGGCCTGCGCATCGAACGCCGCGGCCGCGAGCCGCTCAACCTCACCTACAACTTCATCGCCCAGGAATGGACCGCGCGTCATGGCGGCGAGGACGTCACCGCTTCGCTCAATGTCCAGCGGGCCAACAACTTCCTGACCTTCCTGGAAAGCCTGCGGGTCGCCAGCTGGCTCGGGACCGACGCCCCCGAGGCCCGGGCCGCCCTCGCCGACCCCGACTACGCGCTCACCGTCCTCTACAAGCGCCTCAACGATCGCGGGGAACCGGCCGGCATCACCCCCGTCACCCTCGAGGTCGCCCGCGCCACCAAATCGCGCCAGAACCGGTTCTTCTACGGCCGCCTCTCGGGGGATCCGGAATACTTCGTCCTCGACCTCCCCGCCGCCCAGCGCCTCGCGGTGGAACTCCTCGAAGACCGGTAGGCCCCGGCCCGCCCTCCCCCGATTTCCCGGCGGAACCCGCGAGATCCTCCCGGATTCTTCCCGATCCGCCGGGGCCCGGTGTGATTCCGCTTCCTTCACCGGCCATCCTGCCGGAAACTGCCCTGTCTCCCGCGTCACCATGAGCACCGAATTCAACAAGCCTGAACTTCCCGCCCTCGGCATCCTCGCCGCTCTCGACGACGCCGACCGCCGCCTCCTCAGCGACTACGGCGAGTTTCTTCCCGTGCAGGCGGATGCGCAGCTCATCGAGGAGGGCAGCCCCCAGAACTCGCTCTACTTCGTGATCTCCGGGGTGCTCCACGTCACCACCGACGTCGACGGCAAGCGCACCCTCATCTCCCGCGCCGAGCCCGGCGAAACCATCGGGGAAGTCAGCGTCTTCGATCCCGGCAAGGCCAGCGCCACCGTCCACGCCCAGGAGTTCTGCCAGGTCTGGCGGGCCAGCCGCGAGGATATCGACGCCTTTCTCGCCTCCTACCCCGAAGCCGCGGGCCGCCTCCTCCTCGGCATGCTGGGGGTGCTCTGCGGCCGCCTGCGCAACACCACCGAGAAACTCACCGCCAAGGAACAGCAGGTCGCCTTGCGCTATCTCTACCAATAGGCGCCTCCCACCCGCATGCTGCTCGCCACTCTCCCAGATGCCGCCCAGGTTGCGGGCAATGCCGGCGCCGCGCTCGTCGTCCTGTTCGCCATGATCGTCGGGCACGCCCTCGGCGACTACGCCCTCCAGTCGGACTTCCTCGCCAAGGCGAAGACCCGGCGCGGCGACCTCTCGGCCTCGTTCCCGAACGGGCGCCCGTGGGGGCTCTGGGGCAACGCCCTCCTCGCCCACGCCGTCATCCACGCCGGGGCGGTGTGGCTCCTCACCGGCTCGGTCATCCTCGGCCTCATCGAGTGGGTCCTCCACACCGTCATCGATCTCGTCAAGGGCGAGGAAAAGATCTCCTTCGAGGTCGACCAGGCCCTGCACATCCTGTGCAAGCTCGTCTACGCCGTCCTCCTCTACCAGGGCTACGCCTGGGTCACTTGGTCCCCAGTCTGACCACCCCGTTCCACTCCCCGGCGCCCGCGGACCGCGCCTTCTCGATCTCGCCGAGGTAGAGGTCGACGAGGCCCTCGAGGTGGGTGTCGTCGCCGAGCGACTCGAGCGCTTCCGCGGCGCGGTCCCACTCGCCGCGCTCGATGCGTTCCAGGGCGGACCCGAGGCGCAGGGTGTCCTGCGAGCCGATCCCGTTGGCGAGGGTGTAGAGCTCGAGGACGCCCTTCCGGCCGGCCACCCCGAAGCGCCCGAGCCCCAGCACCGAATGGTCGCGGCCGAGCTTGGCGGCGGCCTCGCCGGTCATCAGGACCGGCACCTGCAGGTGCTTGGTGAGCCCTTCGATGCGGGAGGCCACGTTCACGGCATCGCCGATGGCGGTGAAATCGCTGCGCTCGTCCGAGCCGATCTCGCCGACCACCGCCTCGCCGAAGTGGATGCCGATGCCCGCCTCGAAGGGCTGCAGCCCCCGGCGCTCCCAATCGGCGTTCAGTTCCTCGAGGGCCTTCTGCATCTCGGCGGCGGCGGACACCGCGGACTGCACGAGATCATCGTAGGGCTCGTCGCTCAACCCGCCCCACGTCGCCATCACGGCGTCCCCGATGAACTTGTCCAGCGTGCCGCCCCGCGAAAACACGATCCGCACCATGCGGCTGAAATACTCGTTGAGCTGCTCGACGAGCTCTTCCGGGGCGGTCTGCTCGGAGCGCGCCGTGAACCCGCGCACATCCGAAAAGAGCACCACCACCTTGCGGCGCCGGCCGCGCGCCATCTCGAAATACCCGCCGGGGGACCGCACCATCTGGTCCGCCACGTCCGCCGAGACCGACCGCTGCAGGTGCCGGTGGAGGCGCCGGCGCCGCGCGCGCTCCACGAAAAATTCCACCGCGCCCCCGCTGATGGTGACGCCCAGGAGGGCGAGCAGCCCCGGGAACCCGGTGAAGAGCACCCCGGTCCGGTCGGCGAGAACCCCGCAGCCGAGAACCAGCGCCGCCGCGAGGGCGAGCACCGCCCCGAGCAAGGCCACGGGATTGCGCACCATCCTCACCAGCACCATCCCCGCCAGCGCCAGCCCGGCGAGCAGGGCCCACTCCGCCCACGGCGGCGGCTCCTTCCAGAAGCTGTCTTCCAGCAGGCAGCCGAGCGCCTGCAGGTGCAATTGCGGCCCGAGAAGGTGGCCGGACGGGGTGCGGTGATTGTCCTGGAAGCGGGGGGCGGTGGGTCCCACCAGGACCACCTTCCCCGCGAGGCCGTCGCCGCCCCCGTAGCGCATCTGCCACAGGTCGGGGACGAACAGCTCGTAGAGACTCCGCGGCTCGTAGCTGTCCACCGACAGGTAGCGGGTCTGCCTCTCGCCGTCCCCCGCGGCCCGTTCCCCGTCGCCCTGCACGGCCTTCCGCTCGGCGGCGAAGCGCAACCGCCACTCGCCGGGCGGCGGGTCCACCCCGAGCTTCCGCGCCGCGGCGCCCGCCAGCGAATCGTAGCGCGGCTCCCCGACGACCGGCTTCAGCCCGTTGGCCTCGCGCGCCGTGATGCGGTAGTTCACGGTCCGGATCAGCGAGGCGTCCTCGGGATCCATCCAGAAATTCGTGTAGCCGATGGCGGTCTCGTCATCGAGCGGCCCGAGGAACTCCTCGAGGGGCTCGCGCATGACGATCATCTCCTGCCCGTCCGGCGCGCGGACCGGTCCCCAGAGCGACGCCAGCACCACCTTGTCGCGATGCCGCCCGATGGCCTCCGCCAGCATCCGGTCCGCCCCCGCATCGCCGGATGGCTCGGTGAATATGAAGTCGAGGATGATGACCTGCGCGCCGGCCTCGCCGAGGCGGTCCACCACCGCGGCCCAGACCCTGCGGTTCCACGGGTAGCGGCCCCGCATCAACGGCAGCACCTCCGAGGCCTCGATGACCTCCTCGTCCACCGAGGACAGCGAGAGGCTCTCTTCATCCAGCCCGAGGCAGAGGAGGTCGGCCCGCTCCGCCGTGGGCCTCAACTGCGTGGTCAGGAGGTCCTGGTACTGCCGGTCGGCCTCCCACGCCAGGGTGCTGAAAAACAGGAGCCAGCCGCCCCAGAGGGCCGCCGTCACCCCAGCCGCTCCGAGCATGACGAGCCACGAAAGCCGCGACAGGCCGGATTCATCGGTGGTCCCTTGGCTTGCCATCAGCGCCCGGACATACTTAGCATGGGAAGGAGTCTAACAAAAGCATCCGTCGCTTCCATGCCCAAAGCACTCTTGTTCACCACCTTCCTCTGCCTGGGACCGCTCCCGGCGCTGCAGGCCGTCGACGCGTTTTCCCCGGTGGAGCGGGCCCTCGGCGGATCCAGCGTCTTCGATCCCGCGCCCTACGCCGACCAGGACCTCGACGAGGAGAAGCGCTTCGCGCCCGAAAGCGCGGGAGACTCCGACCTCGGCGAGCAGCTCATCCTGGCCCGCGCCCCCCGCCGCGCCCCGATCCGGCTCGAGGCCGACACGGGCGTCTTCTGGTCGGACAACATCGCGGCCGCCACCCCGGCCCTCGAAACCGACGGCTGGTTCTGGGCGAACCGCGGCGGGCTGACCTGGCGCCCGCGCATCGGCGACAACCTCTTCGTCGACACCTTCGTGTTCGAGGACGTCTACCGCTACGACCGCGGCCCGCTCGATTTCGAATCGACCGAGGCGGGCGTCGGCCTCGTCAAGATCTTCCCCGAGTGGGGCGACCTTCTCCTCTTCGGCCGCTACGAGTTTCTCTACGTCCACGCCGACAACCCGGCCATCAGCTTCTTCAGCCCGAAGTCGCATCTCACGAACCGCTTCCACCGCCTGCGCTTCGGCGCGCACAAGGTCTTCCTCAGCGCGCCGCGGCACACCGCCTACCTCGGCACCGAGGCCCTCTTCGACCTCGACGCCTCCCCGGCCCGCCTCGAGCGGCACGAGTTCGGCCTGCGCACGGGCTACACCTTCCATGCCACCGACAAGCTCAAGCTGACGGCCATCGCGCGCGCCACCTACCTCGACTACCAGAACGGCCCGCGGGAGGACTGGCACTACGCCACCGGGCTCGAAGTCACCTACCTGCTCACCGACCGGACCCGCCTCTTCGCCTCCCTCCTCTACGGGAAAAACGACTCGAATTCGTTTGGAGGCATTAACGACTACGAAGCAATCCAAGGCGGCATCGGGGCCGGACTCCACCTCGCTTTCTAAGCTCCCACCACGCATAATTCACCCTCACCACTCGTCAATCTGTTGACCCACCTTGCCATGAAATCCCACCTCCTGCTCCTTGCCGGAATGGCCCTCGCGCCGTTCACCCACGCCGCCAGCCTGCAATCCGCCACCGTGACGCGCGTCATCAATGATGTCCGCATCTACAGCCCCGGCGCGGACGGGCGCACCGCCAGCACCGGCGACGTCATCCGCGGCCGCAACTCCCTGCACACCGGCCGCCGGTCCCGCTCCGAACTGCGCTTCCAGGACAACACCATCACCCGCCTCGGCGCGAATTCCATCTTCAGCTTCGCGCAGGGAACCCGCGACCTCCAACTCGAGCAGGGCACCCTGCTCCTCCAGGTTCCCAGGAACGCCGGCGGGGCCCGCATCCGGACCGCGACCGTCACGGCCTCCATCACCGGGACCACCATCCTGATGGAGTTCTTCGCCGGCAAGTGGGTCAAGATCATCGTCCTCGAGGGGCGGCTCGAGGCCTTCCTCAACACCGTCGGCCGCCGCGTCACGATCCTCGCCGGCCAGATGCTGGTCATGCGGGCCAACGACCGCCGGGTCCCCCAGCCGGTCGACATCGACCTGAAGCGCAACGTCGAGACCTCCCCCCTGGCCAGCGCCCGCCTCTTCGGGGCCCTCCCGGCCGCCGCGGCGGAGGCCATCGCCAACGCCATCGCCGCCCAGCAGCGCCAGATCGCCGCCGGACGCCTCGTCCGCACCAACGTCCTCAACCCGCGCCACGGCTCGCGGGCCGAGGTCAATCAGCGCCGGATCCGCGACCTCGGCCGCGATTTTCCCGTCCGCCTGCCCAACTTTCCCGACGAGCCGAACTCCCCGGGCGGCCCATAATATGCGCATTGGCGGTCCCCTGCCCTTGATTCCTCGCCCCGTCTTTCCAATGATCCCCCCACTCAATGGAACACGAAGACGATCTCGATCTCGTCGAGAGGGCCCTCTCCGGCAACAAGGAAGCCTGTGAGCTGATCAGCTCCAAGGACACGATCACATGGTTGCAGTCGGTCCTGGCGCGGCGGGGGGCATCGCATACCGAGGCCCAGGACATCACCGCCGACCTCTTTGCGGACTGTTTCGCGGGCCGCGACGGCAAGAAGCCGCTCCTGCTCTCCTACAACGGCGGCGGGACGCTGCGGGCCTTCCTCTCGCGGGCCGCCATCAACCGCCTCATCGACCTCAAGCGCCGCCAGAAGTTCCAGGGAAACCTCCCGGAACGGGGCCTGGAGGGCGCTCCCACCGACGAATTCGACCTCCTCGAGGGCGAATCGCTCTCGGATGAAACCGACGACCACCTCGTCGGCCTCCTGCGCGACGCCCTCGTGAACGCCTTCCGCGAGTGCAACCCGCGCGATCTCATGTTCATGCGGCTCGTGTCGATCCACGGCGTCCGGCAGGAAACCCTCGCGGCCTCGCTCGGGTGGAGCCAGTCGAAGGTCAGCCGCGCCATCACCGGCGTCATGGAGGAAATCCGCGAGAAAACCCTCGCCGAGCTCAAGAAGGCCGACCCCTGGATCGAACTCAACTGGGAGGATTTCATCGCCCTCTGCCGGAATTCCACCGATTTCCTCGTGGGAAGCCGGGCCTGAGCCCGAAATACTTCATATTCCTTTGAATAAAGCCCCATCTGACCCGTCGAGAAGCTGAACCTCGCCCCTTCGATCATGGACAACTACCAAACGATTCACCAATTCCTCCAAGCCTTCGCACCCGAAATCAGCGGCCGCAGCACCGACGCCGTCACGCCCGATCTCGAGAAGGACATCAAGAACTTCGCCGCCGGAAACCTCACCGACGAGCAGGTCAGCGACCTCTCCCGCGAGCTCCTCGCCAACGAAAACGCCATGGAGCGCCTCGCGAGCCTGCTTCGCAACTAACGACTTTTCTTCCTCCCCCCCCGAGCCCGGGTCCCCTTCGACCACCCCATTGCCCCCCGGATGGACGGGTTGCCCGGGCTTCTCCGCCACCCTTCCAACTGACTCCGCATTCCTCCTCAATCTCCCCTCCGGCTCCGCCGGGCGGGGGTTTTTGGCTTCCAGGGGCAACCGATTTTCCGCTCTCCCAGGCTTGCGTTAATTGTCAGAAAATGTTAATAAAATGGGGCCGGTTTTCACCCTTCCTTCGCCATGCCCCCAATCTCCCTCTCATTCGCTCCGCCGCGAGGGACCGCCCTTGCGGCCGCCGCGCTGCTGGGCCTCCTCGTCCCGCCGGTCGCCACGGCTGGCAGTTTTGAAGCCGCCCACGTCACCAAGGTCGTCAATGACGTGCGGATCTACCGGCCGGACTCCGCGATGCGCAAGGCGCGCCCCGGGGATCTCGTCCAGGGCCGCACCTCCGTCCAGACCGGCCGCCGGTCGCGGTCCGAACTGCGCTTCGAGGACCAGACCCTCACGCGGCTCGGCGCCAATTCGGTCTTCAGCTTCGAGGCCGGCACCCGCGAGCTGCACCTCGAGCAGGGCACCCTCCTCCTCCAGGTCCCGAAGAATTCCGGCGGGGCCCGCATCAACATGCCCACCGTGACCGCCTCGGTCACCGGGACGACCATCATGATGGAGTATTTCGCCAACCAGTGGGCGAAAATGATCGTGCTGGAAGGCAGCCTCGAGGTCCGGACCCGGCAGAACGGCAAGCGCCGGGTCCGCATCAAGGCGGGCGAAATGGCGGTCTTCCGCCCCAACGAGCCCTTCGTCCCCAAGCCGGTGAAGGTCGACGTGAAGCGCCTCATGAAGACCTCCGCCCTCGCCAACCCCGAGACCTTCGGGGCCCTCCCGAAGGAGGCCACCGACAAGATTTCCGCCACCATCGAAAAGCAGGAGGTCCTCACGAATCCCGGGCCGCAGGCCTCGGCCGGCCCGCAGCGCGAGGACGCCGACCCGTCCTCGGCGGACCCCCCGGGGGCCCGCGAGGTCGTCACCGACCGGGCCGACGACTCCCCCCCCAAGGAGGAGGGCCCCAGGATCTTCACCAACCTCCCCCGCTTCAATCGCAGGTAGGTCGCCCAGAATCGGTCTTGCCAAAGACCCCAAAGTCCTGTTAATAACTAAGGAAAGTTAACGGTCTCCGGACCGTCCACCCTTCCATGCGTTTCCCCGTTCCCCTTACGGTCGCGATCTGGTGGGCAGCCATCCTCCCCGGAATGGCGGCCACGCCCGAGGAGCGTCTTGAAGGCGGCAGCACCGCCGACGACGACCCCCGCTACTACGCCCCGAACTACTACGTCGGCGACGAAGACACCCACGCCCCGGCCAGCAGCGGCGACAGCGATCTCGGCGAGCAGGTCATCCTCCGCCCCCAGTGGAAGCGCGCCCCCCTCAAGGTCCGCGCCGAAACCCACCTCTTCTGGTCGGACAACATCGGCGCCGATTCCAGCGACCCCGATGACGGCTGGTTCTTCGTCGGCAGCCTCGGCGCCCGGTGGAAGCAACGCCTCGGCGAAAACCTCTTCCTCGACGCCTTCGCCTACCAGGACGCCTACCTCTACGATTCCGAGGGCCTCGACTTCGAATCGAGCGAGCTCGGGATCGGCCTCATCCGCAATCTCCCCGACCTCGCCGACATCACCGTCTACAGCCGCTACGAGTTCCTCTACGTGAATGCCGACGACCCGGGCTTCCCGTTGACGAGCGCCGACGACCACCTCACGAACCGCTTCCACCGCATCCGCCTCGGGGCCTACAAGACCCTCTACCAGACCTCGGAGCACAGCGTCACCCTCTCGACCCAGGCGCGCATCGATCTCGACGCCACCCCCTCCCGCCTCGAACGCCGCCAGTACGCGGCCCGCCTCGGCTACTACCGCCGCCTCACCAATCGGCTCCAGTTCAGCGCCTACGCCAAGACGTCCTTCCGCGAATACCGCCATTCCAGCCGCCGCGACTGGTACAGCTACGGCGGGCTCGACCTGAACTACCGCCTCGGCGAGCACGCCAAGCTCTACGCCTCGATCCTCTACGGCCGGAACGACTCCAACCGGCCCGGGGGCCTCAGCGACTACGAGGCGTGGCAGGCGGGCCTCGGCCTCGGCCTCCACGCCAAGTTCTGAAGTTCTCCGCATATCACTGCATCTCAACCGTCAAGGTCATGTTCCCCCCCATGAAACGTCTTGCCGCCATTTCTCTGGCCATCGGTCTCGCCACGCCTCTCGGGGTGGCGAATTCGCTGGAGTCCGCGAACGTCACCAAGGTCATCAATGACGTCCGCATTTACCGGCCCGACCGCGCCGCCCGCAAGGCCAGCCCCGGCGACCTCGTGCACGGCCGCACGTCCCTCCAGACGGGACGCCGCTCCCGCTCCGAGCTGCGCTTCCAGGATCAGACCCTGACCCGCCTCGGCGCCAATTCCGTCTTCAGTTTCGAGGAAGGGTCCCGCGACCTCAGTCTCACCCAGGGGACGCTCCTCCTGCAGGTTCCCCGGAACGCCGGCGGGGCCCGCATCAACACCCCCACCGTGACCGCCTCGGTCACCGGGACCACCATCATGCTGGAATACTTCGCCAAGAAGTGGATGAAGGCCATCGTGCTGGAAGGCTCCCTCGACCTCTTCCCGAATGAGAACCGGCGCGACAAGGTCACCGTGCGCGCCGGCGAAATGGCCGTCTTCCGGGCCAACGACCGCAAGCTTCCCAAGCCGGTCAAAGTCGACCTCCGGCGCCTCATGAAGACCTCCGGACTCGTCGATCCCGATACCTTCGGGCCGCTCCCGAATCACGCCCTCGACAAGATCCGCGAGGCCATCGAGCACCAGGACACCCTCAAGCGCGACGGATTCCTGACCCGCGTCCCTGCGGAGCGCGACATCAATCGCTCCCCCGCCAAGGACGGCACGCCCCGCGGCCGCGATATCGTCAGCGACCAGATCTTCGTCCGTCGCCAGGCCAACGACACCTCCGCTGGCGGAAATGATCCCGGCGGGGACACCGGCGGCGGGGACACCGGCGGCGGGGACACCGGCGGCGGCGATACCGGCGGCGGCGATACCGGCGGCGGCGATACCGGCGGCGGCGATACCGGTGGCGGCGATACCGGTGGCGGCGACATCGGCGGTGGTGATCCGGGCGGCGGCGACGACCGCCAGAAGAAGCAGAAGTTCAAGCGGCGCTCCTGAAGACGCCCGGCGTCCCCGCCGTGATGATCTGCGCAACCTGCTGATCCTGATCGGGCGGGACCGGATCCATAGTCCTTGTCGCGGCGGATACTCACACGAATTGATTAAGGATTACTGAATATATTGATATCTGATTCGTCGTCTTTATGATTTGTTCGCAATCATGGAAAGCAACTTTGGCACCATCTGCCGGTTCCTGGCGTCGTTTCCGGGGCCGGTGCGATCGCGTGGCGAGGAAGAGGTTCCGGCGGAACTGGACGATCTCATTCGGCGCTTCGTGGCGGGCGGATTGAGCGACGACGAGTTGCTCGCATTGTATCGCGAATTGCGTGGCAACGAATACGCCATGGAGATGCTGGCCACCCTTCTGAATGGAGAGTAAACAGCCGGCATGAACAGCTCCAACCTGCCGCCCGCCGAGTGGGCCCGCGCGGGTCTCATCGACGATATCACGGGCGGCCTCACCCGTGAACTCCTCGCCAGGTCGGGCCGCCACGTCGGGGCCCACAACACCGCCCTCTGGCTGGCCGCCAGCGAACACCTCGATCCCGTCCTCGGGACCGGCCCCCACGCCGAACACTTCGTGGGCCACTTCCTCCAGCCCCTGAACCAGGGCATCGTTTCCTATGTCTATGCCTCCGGACAAAATATCTGTGAGAATGCCATCTCCAGCAATCCCCAGCATAGCTCCCTTCTCGACTCGCAGCTCGGAATCACCACCGACGCCATGATCGCGGTCCCGGTGGTCACCAACGGCGAGATCTGCGGTGTCATCACCTGCGTCCACACCCGCCCGGCGGGTTCCGGCGAGGAGCCGAAGGAATTCCGCCCCGCCGACCTCGAAGAGTTCGACTTCGCCGCGGCCTGCATCGGCCGGCTTCTCGAGGCCGCCTTGCACCAGCAGTCCTGAAGACCGCATGGCTGAACCTTGGATCACCCCGGAGGATGCCCGGCACGCCCTCGAGGCCGGCGACGGCAAGGGCGTGCGCATCGCCATCCTCGACTCCGGGATCGACCTCACCCACCCCGGGCTCGCCCACGCCGACTTCGACGACGACCTCGCCATCCTCTCCGAGGGGGGACGCGTCTCCCTCCGGGAATCCGGCGACGGCGACGTCTTCGGCCACGGCACCGCGGTGGCGGGCATCATCCACCAGATCGCTCCCGCCGCCACCCTCGGCTCCATCCGCGTCCTCGGCCACTTCAAGGAGTCCCGCGCCGCCATCATCCGCGAGGGGATCCGCCAGGCCGCCCATCGCGGCTACCACATCGTGCAGTGCTCCTTCGGCGCCCCGGCCCGCCCCCAGGATGCCGCCGTCTACAAGTCATGGATCGACGCCCTCTATCTCCGCGGGGTGCACATCGTCGCGGCGGGGTCCAATACCGGATTCCAGACCGCCGAGTGGCCGGCCCACTTCCCCACCGTCATCGGCGTCGGGGCCGATCCCGACGGGCGCCCCGGCCTCTACCGCGCCGGCGGCGGACTCATCGAGTTCGCCACCCGCGGCGAGGACGATTCCGCCCTGTGGCCCGGCGGCGGGACCCGCAAGCTCGTCGGCAGCAGCTTTGCCGCCCCCCGGGTGGCGGCCCTCCTCGCCCGCATCCTCACCCTCCACCCCGGCCTGCACCCCCTGCTCGCCAAGGCCGCCCTCCGCCACACCGCGGAACCCCCCGTGGCATAAGCGCTTGCCCCCCGCCCTTCGTATTTCATTGTGGCGAGCCCCCTTATTCGTTAATTTCCCTTAAGTTTCATGGAACTCGACCTGCTGGACGTCCACTTTGACCTCAAGGCCACCAAGCCCAAGGAGATCGAGGAGGCCCTCGAGGATCCCTTCGCCGTGCGCCTCCTCCCGGACAATGACCGCGACGACGGCGAGGCCCGCTTCTACGCCCTCGGCCGCACCGTCTCCGACCGCTACCTCTTCCTGTGCTTCTGGTCCGACGGGAAGAAGATCCGCATCATCGCGGCCCGCGACATGACCGACGGCGAGGAGAAGTTCTACAACCGCAAGTACGCCTCCTTCAAGTAAGCCCCTGCCATGAAGACCATCACCCAGTGGACCGAGATCCCGGAATTCGAGGATGAAGAGGCGGAGGCCAAGTTCTGGCTCGGCCACGAGCTCGATTCCTCCCTGATGAAGGGATCCGAGCACGCGCCCGATTCCCGCGAATCCACCACCATCACGCTCCGCTTCGACCCGCGCATGCTCTCCCGCATCAAGCGCATGGCCCGCTCCCGCTTCCTCAACTACCAGTCGATGATGAAACAGTGGCTCGCGGAACGCCTCGAAGACGAGGTCCGCAAGACGGAGTGAGGGTCGGTAGACCGTAGGCAGTAGACTGTAGACAGTTGGCCCGGCCCATGCCGCTCCTCTTCCCGGAGACGAGTCCCCTCCGGCCCTTCCCACCGTCCACCGTCTACCGCCCCCATGTCCGTTCCCCGCGTAGCGCACTCACCCTACTTCTGGCTCTCCTCCTTCCTCGCCTGGTTCCTCGCCCTCTGGGCCCTCTCCTCCATGGCCCTCATCACCACCGGAGGCCCCGAGATCCCGGGACTCGATAAGGTCCTCCACTTCGGCTACTTCTTCGGCGGCGCCGGCCTCCTCAGCCCCGCCCTCTTCCTCTTGCGCTACCGGCCCGGAATTTCCTTCCACTGGCCTACCCTCGTCCTCCTCGTCGTCATCATCCTCGCCGCCGTCGGCGCCCTCGACGAATGGCACCAGTCATGGACCCCCGAACGCACCGGCAACGACCCCGCCGACTGGCTCGCCGACGTCCTCGGCGCCCTGGCAGGAGCGCTGGTTTTCAGACGATTCCATCGGCTGCTCCTGCCACCTGCGGTGGCCGGTGATCGGTGATCGGTGATCGGTGATCGGCGATCCGTGTTCAGATCGCACTCCGATCGAAGATCGAACATCCAGGATCAAATACCGCGCCGCAGCCGCTCGCCCCTGTGTGCCCTCTGCCCCCCATGCCCCCGCTTCCGTGTCCTCCGTGTCTTCCGCCGCGCCACGCCGTAGCCTTGCGGAAGGCCGGTGGTCCCCAACAACCCAATCCTCCCGTCCCTCTGCATCCTCCGTGGTCGCCCCCAGCAAAAAATCATCAGCGCCCATCAGCGGTGCCCCCCAATAACCCAATAACCCAATAACCTAATAACCCAATTCCCCAATTCCCCTGTGTCCCCCGCGCCGTCTGTGGTTAATTCCTCCCGTGCCCTCCGCCTCTCCCGCTGACCGCATCGCCCGCCTCCGCCAGGATCTCGAGCGCCACAACCGCCTCTACTACGTCGAGGCCGCCCCGGAGATCTCCGACGCCGAATACGACAAGCTCTTCCGCGAACTCGAGGAGCTCGAAAAGGCCCACCCGGACCTCGACGACCCGAACTCCCCGACGCGCCGCGTCGGCGGCGCCCCGCTCGATGGATTCCGGCAGGTCCCCCACCTCGTCCCGATGCTCTCCATCGACGATGTCTTCTCCGAGGAGGAGGTCGGCGACTTCTTCAAGCGCCTCCAAAAGCACTTTTACCAACCGTCCGCCGGGGCCGCCAAGGACCGCGACCTCGCCGCGAAGGAACTCGCCGCGGTGCGCGTTCCCGTCACGGTGGAACCCAAGATCGACGGGGTGGCCGTCACGGTCGTCTACCGCGACGGGCGCCTCGACCATGCCGCCACCCGCGGCGACGGGACCACCGGGGACGACATCACCGCCAACCTCCGCACCGTCCACTCCGTCCCGCTGAACCTCGGCGACGAGGCCCCGCCCCTCCTCGAGGTGCGCGGCGAGGTCTTCATGCCCAACGCCGCCTTCGCCAAGCTGAACGAGGATCGCGACGAACAGGGGCTCCAGACATTCGCCAACCCGCGCAACGCCACCGCCGGAACCCTCAAGCAGCTCGATTCCCGCGCCGTGGCGCAGCGCCCGCTCGACTTCATCGCCCACGGCCTCGGGGCCGCCGAGGACGTCGAGTTCCCCGATGAGGACTCCTTCCACAAGCTCCTCGAGCGCCTCCGCATCCCCCACAATCACCCCATCTGGCACACCGACTCCCTCGACGGCGTCCTCGCCGCCATCCACGAGCTCGATACCAGGCGCCACGATCTCCCCTACCAGACCGACGGGGCGGTCATCAAGGTGGCCAGTTTCGCCGATCGCGAGGCCCTCGGCGCCACCTCCCGCGCCCCCCGCTGGTCGGCGGCCTTCAAGTACCCGCCGGAACAAAAGCCGACCCTCCTGAAGGACATCACCGCCCAGGTCGGCCGCACCGGCATCCTCACCCCCGTGGCGGAACTCGATCCGGTCCCCCTCTCCGGCACCACCGTCGCGCGCGCCACCCTCCACAACGAATCCTTCATCCACGAGAAGGACATCCGCCTCGGCGACACCGTCCTCGTCCACAAGGCCGGCGAGATCATCCCGGAGATCCTCTCCGTCGTCATGGAGAAACGGAAGAAGGGCGCCCCGCCGTTCTCCCTCGCCGAGCACCTCGGCCACCAGTGCCCGGCGTGCGGGGGGCCGATCGAGAAACGCGAAAACGAGGTCAAGAAGGACGGCGCCGACTACACCGTGGTGACCTGGTGGTGCGGGAACTTCGAATGCCCCGCGCAGGCCGTGACGCGCATCACCCACTTCGCCTCCCGCAAGGCCCTCGACCTCGACGGACTCGGCGAATCGGTGGCCGTGAAGCTCGTCGAGTCCGGCCTGGCGACCTCCCCGCTCGACCTCTTCGAACTCAGCGAGGAGCAACTCGCCAACCTCCTCCTCGACCCGGCGCGGCTGCAGACCGGCGAGGAGTCCAAGCCCCGGCGGTTCGGCGAAAAGAAGGCCCGCCTGCTCCTCGACTCCCTCGACCGGGCCCGCAACGACCAGCCGCTCTGGCGGTGGATCTTCGCGATGGGCATCCCCCACATCGGGGAAGCCGCCTCCAAGGAGCTCGCCCGCCTCCACCGCTCCCTCCCCGAACTCGCGACCAGCCCCATCCTCGCCGAGCTGCGCACCCTGAAGACCGGTGACCGCAAGGAGGACAACGACATCCTCGCCCCCTATCAGATCGCCCCGGAAGTCGGGCCCGTCGCCGCCGGGAGCATCCTCTCGTTCTTCGATTCCGAGGCCGGCCGGCACGTCCTCGCGCGATTGAAGGCACTCCAACTCGACCCGCAGAGCGACCACTACGCCCCCAACCCGGCCGAAGCAGCCTCGTCAGGCGCGGCCCCCCTCGCCGGCAAGACCTTCGTCATCACCGGAAGCCTCTCGCAGCCCCGGCCCGAGTTCAAAGCGCTCATCGAATCGAAGGGCGGCAAAGTCACCGGCTCGATCTCCAAGAACACCGACTACCTTCTCGCCGGCGAAGGCGGCGGCTCCAAGCGCGACAAGGCCGCCAAGCTCGGCGTGGCGGTGATCTCCGAGGAGGAGTTGGGAAACCTCATCGCGGGATGACGACGGATCTGACGCCTCCCGGGATAC
>JABDMC010000336.1 GCA_013001695.1 Akkermansiaceae bacterium | reverse complement strand
GGCCAAGCCCTACCAGCGCAACATGACGCTCTACCAGGCGGTCATGGCGGCCGGGGGCGCCACGGAGTTCGGGGCGGTGAACCGCGTGAAGCTTTACCGGAACGACCGGGTCTACACCTATGATCTCAACCGGGGCGAGCACAAGCTCCTGAAGGTCTACCCGAAGGACGTCATCGACGTTCCCCAGAAGAACGTCATCGGACGGTAGGGGCGCCCGGACGTCCTCCCTCTTTCTGGCCGGGCCTTGGGCCCGGCCATTTCCTTGTGGCACGAATGAGTATTTGCAATGAGGAGCGGGAGGCAGTAGCTTTGACATCTTGGGCTGGTGGCATGTTTGGCCGGAGCCAGACCCGGTCAGCAATCGCGGAGACTCCGCAAGGCCGGCCCCGAGACAACCCCCGATCGATCACCATGAAAGCCCTCCTCCATTTCCTCCTCGCCGCAATCCTCCTGATGGTTCCCTGCCTCGCCAGCCCGATCGAATCCGGCCAGGCCATCGAGGTGCAGATCCTGGGAGTGCCCCCGGGCGAGCAATCCCGCGTCGCCGCCACCTATTCGGTTTCCGACGATGGCTTCGTCAACATGTGGCAAATCGGCCGGATCAAGGCCGCCGGCCTGAGCACCGACGCCCTGGCGCGCAAGATTGAAGCGGCCTACCGGGCCGCCGAAATCTACACGAGCCCCACGATCCAGGTCATGTCGAACTCGAGCGACAGGCTCGTGCAGCAACTGGTGACGGTGGGCGGCAAGGTCCGCTCTCCGGGGGCCAAGCCCTACCAGCGCAACATGACGCTCTACCAGGCGGTCATGGCGGCCGGGGGCGCCACGGAGTTCGGGGCGGTGAACCGCGTCAAGCTCTACCGGGACGGCGATGTCTCCACCTACGACCTCAGGCGGGCCAAAGACAAGCTCCTGAAAGTGGAGCCGAACGACGTCGTCGACGTTCCCCAGAAGAACGTCCTCGGGCGCTGAGCTTGCCCCCCGCGGCGGCATTTCCCGGCCGGGTCCCCCGACCCGGCCATTTTTTTGCCCGCATAGTTGCGTTTGGCGGCCCGAGGGCGTAGGAATGAGCATGCTGAGAAGGATGCTCGCCATCTTGGTGCTGGCCGGATCGGGGACGTTGCCGGCGGCCCCCGGAGCGCCCGGATCCGTCGACCAGGCGATCCGGGAACTCGGGGACGAGGAATTCAAAAAGCGAACCGCCGCCCAGGAACAGCTTCTCGCCTGGGGGCGGGAAAACATCGAGGACGGCATCGAGCGGTTCTACAAGGTCTACCGGACGCACGACGATCCGGAGGTCCGGGTCCGCTCCCGCGAACTGCTCAAGGAACTCGTCGTGGAAAAGTCCGCCGTGGACGGCGAGGGCTACATCGGGATCATGATGCGGGAGGACGCCGTTCCCAGGCCCGGGGGTGGCATTCGGCGCGCGGTGCGGGTGACCGCCGTCATCGATGACACCCCCGCGCAGAAGGCGAAACTTCGCGAGGGTGACCTCGTGCTGGGCATCGACGACCGGGACCTCGCTGCGGAGGGATCCATGGAGGCCTTCGGCGCCTACGTGCGGAGCAAAAAACCCGCTGATAAAGTGACTTTGCACGTTCAGCGGATCAACCAGAAGCTCGATATCGAGGTGGAATTGATGCGCCGCCCCAATTTGCCCCAGAACAACCTGCAATTATTCGGCGGGGAGCTCCGGATGCCCCCGGTCGAGGAGCAGGAAGAGAGCGCCTTCCAGGCGTGGTTGCGGAAGCGCCTCGAGGAGGAAAAAAACGGCGGCAGGTAGTCCGGCGGGGGGAAAGAGTTCGACAAATGGGGGATGGTGGGTGATGCTCAATTTGTCCTTTCTACCCTGATAATCCTAGTACTGAAAATGGCAGGTCGATCTTCACTCCTCATCACGGCCCTCTGCGGCCTGATGGGCTGTTCCTCCGTCTCCCTCTTCGCCAAGACCGACTTCAATGTCGTGGGGCGCGAAATGGCGGGCATGCTCCAGAACAGCCACTACGCGCGCATCCCCTTCGATGAAAAATTCAGCGAGAGAATTCTCGATGACTATCTCAACGACCTCGACCCCGCCCACCTCTACTTCACGCAGTCGGACATCGAGATGTTCGAGAAGAAGTACGGACGGCGTCTGCACGAATTCCTGATCCGCGGCCGGTGCATGGAGCCGGCCACCGAGATTTACGGCCTCTTCAAGGACCGGGTCGAGGCCCGGGTCGCGATGGCCAAGAAGCTGCTCAAGGAAAACAAGTTCACCTACGATTCGGATCGCACCGTGATGCAATCGCGGAAGGAGGCTCCCTGGCCGGATGATTCCAAGGCGGCGGAAAGCCTGTGGCGGATGCAGATCGAGGAGGCCATGCTCGCCGAGATTCTGCGGCGGCAGGCCGTGCAGCGCCTCGCCGACGAGCAGGGCAAGGAGAACCCGCTCGATGACGAGAAGTCGCCGTCGGAGAAGATCGAGATGCGCTACGAGCGGTTCCTCCGCAGCATCGAGGAGGCCGACGAGGAGGACGTGGCGAACTATTTCCTGAGTGCCGTGGCCCGGGCCCACGACCCCCACACCGACTACATGAGCACCCGCGAGATGGAGCGCTTCCGCTCCGGGATGGCGAATTCCCTGGTCGGCATCGGGGCGCTCCTGCAGGCCGAGGACGACGGGGCCACGAAGATCATCGGGATCGTGGTGAACGGCCCCGCCGACCGGCAGGGCGACCTGACGCTCAACGACCGCATCGTCGGGGTCGACCCCCTCAATGACGGCAACATGATCGACATCATGTACATGAAGATCGATCACGTCGTGGAGAAGATCCGCGGCAAGAAGGCGACCCAGGTGCGGCTCAAGGTGGAGCCCGCCGACGGGGCCCCGGGCGAGACGCGCTTCATCGTCATCACCCGCGACAAGGTGGAGTTGAAGGACGAGCTGGCCTCCGCGGAGATCATCGAGACGAGCAAGCCGGGCGGCGGCAAGCGCAAGATCGGCTGGATCGGCCTGCCCTCCTTCTACCTCGATTTCCAGGATGGGGATCCCAGCGTCTCGAAGGACGTGCAGAAGCTCCTCGGCCGGCTGAACACCGAGAAGATCGACGGCCTGATCATCGACCTGCGGGGGAACGGCGGCGGGTCCCTCGAGGAGGTGCGGCGCATCACCGGGTTCTTCGTCGGCCGCGGGCCGGTCGTGCAGGTCAAGGATACCTTCGGGCGCATCGAGTCGAAGGACGCCCTCTTTCGCCGTCCGCTCTATGACGGGCCGCTGGTGGTCCTGACCGACAAGTCGAGCGCCTCGGCCAGCGAGATTCTGGCGGGCGCCCTGCAGGACTACAACCGGGCCGTGGTGGTCGGGGACGACTCGACCTTCGGGAAGGGAACCGTCCAGCAGCCGATGGACATCGGCCGGTTCTTCCGCATTTTCGAGGACAACGCGCGGGCCGGCTACCTGAAGGCCACGATCCAGAAGTTCTACCGGGTCTCGGGGAGCTCGACGCAGCTCAAGGGCGTGGAGCCCGACATCAAGCTGCCGGCCCTGACGGACGCCCTCGAGATCGGGGAGGCCTGGCTGGACCATCCGCTCCCCCACGACCGCATCCGGCAGGCGCCGGATTTCCGCCCCTTCGACCGGCAGGCGCTCTTCATGCCGGTCCTGGAGGAGAAGAGCCAGGAGCGCGTGGCGCTGTCCAAGGACTTCCAGTATGTCCTGGAGGACGTCGAGCGGACCCGCGAGCGGATCAAGAAGAACGCCATTTCGCTGAACATGGCGAAACGCGCCGCCGAGCTGAAGGAATCCGAGGACCGTCGCAAGCGCAGAAACCTGGAGCGTCGCAAGCGGTTCAGCGAGATCGAGGCCGCCGACAAGGACAACCTGGAATTCTACCGCCTGACGCTGGACCAGATCGAGGACGAGACGCTCCCCAAGGTGGACCGCGAGAAGGATGCCGAGGCATTCATGCGCCGCGCCAAGGGGGACGCCGAGGATCTCGACGACACGCCCCTCTGGCCGAGCGGCCTGGATCCGATGAAGCGCGAGGCCCTCTACATCGCCTCGGACCTCATCGACCTCACCGAGGCGGCCCGCACCGCGGGGGTCCTGAAGAAGCCGTAACTCCGGGATGACGGAGATCGCCTCCAGGCTGGAGGAGGTCCGGGGCAGGGTCGCGGATGCGGCCCGGCGATCCGGGCGGGCTCCTGACGAGGTGGAGTTGCTGGTGGTCTCCAAGACGTGGCCGGTGGACGTGATCGGGGAGGTGGTCGCCGCGGGCCACCGTCTCTTCGGGGAGAACAAGGTGCAGGAGGCCGAGGAGAAGATCCCCCGCCTCGCGTCGGATCTCCGCTGGCATTTCATCGGCCACCTCCAGCGCAACAAGGTCCGCAAGGTCCTGCCGCTCGTCGAGGCGGTCCACAGCATCGATTCGCTGAAGCTCGCGAATCATGCGAACCGGGTGGCGGAGGAACTGGGGGTTCATCCGGATGTCTATCTCGATGTCAACGTCGGGCGGGAGGGCAGCAAGCACGGGTTCAACGCGGAAGAACTGCGGGGCGAGCTCGATGCGCTCCTGGGACTGGATCGCCTGCAGGTGTGCGGATTGATGTGCATTCCGCCGGCCGCGGCGGAGGCGGACGATGCGCGGAAGTGGTTTGCAGCGCTGCGGGCCTTGCGGGACGATCTCGAGCGCCGCAGCGGGGTGCCCCTGCCGAAACTCAGCATGGGGATGAGCCACGATTACGAGGTTGCCATCGAGGAAGGGTCCACCATCGTGAGGGTCGGATCGGCCATCTTCGGGCCGCGGAAAACCAGGATGGCCGCGGGCGGCCCGGACCCGGAACCGGCATGAAGGCGGAATTGACCAATATCGCCATGGTCGGCAGCGAGGTGGCGCTGGCGTGGTCCGACGGGACCGAGACCTACGTGACCCTCGAGAAGTTGCGGGAGGCGTGCCCGTGCGCGGGTTGCCAGGGCGAGCCCGACGCCCTCGGCAGGGTGGTGACGCCCCCGCGCAACTACGACGAGCGGAGCTTCACGCTGGTCCGCTACGAAACGGTCGGCGGCTACGCCCTCCAGTTCTTCTGGGCGGACGGCCACAACACCGGCATCTATTCCTACCCCTACCTGCGGGGGCTGGGCGGGTCCTAACCCTCGGTCTCGACCGCGTCGCGGGGCGAGAGGGCATCGCCCTCCGGCAGGATCTCGTCGAGCAGCCGCTGGATGCCCTCGTCCGCGATGCGGCTCTGGGGATAGATTCCGCGGGCCTTCAGGTACCACGACATGGAGGAACCGGTCTGCCGGGGGCTGCGGTTCTCGAGGCGCTGCGCCTCGTCGAGGGCCTTCGTGAAGTCGGCGACCTTCGGGGCCAGCTTCTCGAGTTGGCGCCCGAGGTTGGGATCGTCGGGAAACTCCTCGCGGAGAAGCGCCAGCTGCTCCCACGCCCCGTAGCTGTTTCCGATGTTGGAGAATTCGGAGGCCTTGTTCAGGGCGATCTCGATGCGCTGGATGCTCTCGAGGATCTGCTGCATGGCGTCCTCGCGGGTGGCATCCCCCTTGATGACCGGAACGAACTCGAACCGCCGGCGGAAAATCTCCCGGTAGTTCTTCTCGGACAGGAGGCGATCGAAGTCGTTCCGGGTGGTGACCACCGTCCCGCTCTTGTTGATGAGTTCCCGGAACTCGTCGAGCTTCGGGTTGGTCGGCCAGATCTCGGCGGCGGCCACGATCTCCTTGGCGGCCGCCTCCGACTCGCCCTCGAGCAGCATGGCCTTGGCCTTCTCGATCGAGAGGTCGCTGGCGAGCGTGTAGCCCGCGATGGCGCTCGAGGCCTTGGCACTCGGAAAGTCCCGCGCCTGGGACTGCAGCCTCGCGATGAGGTCCTTCGCGCCGCCGTAATCGCGGGCCTGCATCATCCCGTAGAGATCGTTGAGGTCGCGCATGTACGCCTGCACCTTGCGCTTGCGCTCGCGCGGGAGGGTGGCCACCGGCGCGAGGTACTCCCCGAGGGCGAAAGCCTCCATGAGCCGCTGCGAGGCGCTGTGGAGTTCGCCTTCGTCGACGAGGTAGTTGAACGCCTCGATGGCCTTGTCCACCTCCCGGATGGCCTCGTTGGACAGGGAATCGAGGCTGGCCACGGTGGGACTGACGCCCACCGACTGCGTGAAGAGCTTGGAGACATCGGAATTCTCGTCGATGTGCAGGGTGGTGTCCCCGTCCTTCCAGATCTGGTTGTAGAACCGGGAAGCCATCAGGACGTGCTCGAACCGGCGCTGGGCGAACCACTGGACCATGTTGACCTGGTACTGGATCTTGGTCTGGAGGACCTGGGCCTCGGTCTTGAGGAGGTTGGCCTTCTTGAGGACCTCGATCTCGGCGATGCGGCGCAGGACCTCGGCGTACTCGAGGGAGTTGTCCGAGAAGCCCACCGCAGCCTCCTGGGTCGTGGTGGTGGATTCGCCGACCGTCTTGGTGACGTTCATCTTCTCGGTCTTGTCGTGGCGGGTCTTCCAGTCGCCGTCGCCGATGCGGCGCTGCTTCTCCTTCTCGAGTTCATTGTTGAGGTTCTTGAGGCCATTGACATCGCGCTTGGCGAGCATGGCCACGTAAACGGCCTCCGCGAGCGACCCGCAGATGTTGGCGTCCCCGGGGTAGGCCGAGGCGGCGGGCAGCTTCGACCACCCGTCCTTCAGGCTCGGTCCGCCTTCGCGGAAGGGCGAGACGGCCGCCAGGATCTCCCTGACGGTGTCGCGGTACTCCTTCGCGGCGCCGGAACTTTCCTCCGGCTGGCTCAGGTACTTCTCGAACCGCGCCTTCATGAGGCGGTTGTCGCCGAGGGGAATCGTGACGCCGCCGACCGTGATGGTCTCCGCCGACGGATCGAGCATGGGAATCTCCTCCCCGAAGGGCGACTTCGCCGGCTTCTTGTCGGAGTTCACCCGCGTCACGGTGTCCGACGGCGGGGCGGTCCGTTTCGGTTCCCCGGTGGGCGGCGAGTAGACCTGCGCCGTGGCGGCTCCGGCCACGGACAGGAGGGCAAGAATGGGAATGGCCTTCATGATTGATTTTTCGAGTTCTGGACTATGCTAGAGGCGTTTCACGGCGGTAGCAACTGCAACCCCGCCTTCCCCGAACCTGATTTTGAAGGCATATCGTTGCTCGCGCTCGATATTCACATGCTCCACGTCGTTCGGGATCATGATGAACAGGTGGGCGGTCCGGCCGCCTTCCTCCACGAGGAGGCTCAGGGCCTCGCCGGTGTCCCGCACCCAGCGCGACTCCACCTTCCCCTCGACCCGATACTCGTTTCCCCGGAGGCTGTTGGCATTCTCGAGGGCCTCCTGGACGTGGAGGGGGGCGACTTCCTGGAAGGACTCGCCCTTCTTCTTGAAGATCAGGGCGCCGCCCCCGATGAGGAGGAGGACCACGGCGATGATGCCGGTGAGGACGGCGGGATTCAGGCTGGAGGATGCGCGGCGGGCCATCGATTCGTAAAGCGTTCGCGAGGCCGGGTTATCAGAAATTCCGGCCCGGTTGTCAGGGAATTAATCCCACTGATGGCGATGAGTGCCGATCCATGCCCCGATGATGCCGACCAGCACGTGGGCCACCAGCATGAAGAGACAGATATGGTGGGGGGATAGGGAGGTGTCGATGACGGCCTTCACGGCATTGTAAATGTTGCTCTGGAGCGATTCGACGCTGCCCGACCACGCCCAGTAGGCCGAGATGAACGGGCGGGTCACGACCTCGATGGATTCGGGGAGGGCCAGGACCGCCCCGCTGAGCGGAAGCTGGAAACCGACGAGGTAGATGGAGAGGAGGGAGGCCTGCTCGGCGGTCTTCATGAGGCCCGAGATGGCCAGGCACACCGCGGTCATGGCGGCATTGACCAGGACCAAAAAGAGGAGGTGGCTCAGGAACTCGCCGCGGAACTCCCAGAAGAACTCCACGAAGATGCCCATCCAGATCGACTGGGCGAGGACGAGGCAGACGAGAAAGGCCAGCTTGCTGAGGAGGTAGGCGCCGGGCCGCACCCCCCCGAACTTCTCCTTTTCCATGATGAGGCGTTCGCCGGCGATTTCGCGGGCGGCGTTGTTGGAGCCCATGAGGGCGAGGAGAACCACCTCGAACATGATGATGCCGGAGACCGCCGAGCCGGTGCGGAGCTGGTCGTTGTGGACCGCGGCGCGGTTCTTGAGCTCGAGGTAGACATTCTCCTCCGGGGCGTCGGAAAGCTTGCGGATCTGGTCCTGGCCCTTGTTGGAAAAGAGGGCCACCAGCACCGGGAAGCAGATCAGGATCGCGAGCTGCAGGAACACCTGGCCGCGGTCGCGGAAGAAGATCCGCCACCGCCGGGTGAGGAGGGTGGCGACCTGGCTGGCCACCCCCGGGGCGCGGACCCGCTGGTCCGGGGCGTCCGCGGCGGCCTCCGCCTCCGGTTCGGACTCGACCGGGACGGCCTTTCCGGGCTCCAGCTTGCCGTGCTCGATGAGCTTGCTGCGGTTCTTGAGAAGTTTCGTGTAGTACGGTTCGCGGTGCTTGTGCCACGAGTTCTGCCAGCGTTCGCCCTCCTGGCCGGCCAGCTTCGGGTAGACCTCCTCGGTGTCCTCGACCGAGAAGTAATGGGTCAGCTGCGACGGCGGGCCATGGTAGGCGACGCACCCCTCGTGGAGGACGAGGATCGAGTCGTAGAGCTCGAGGTGGGCCAGCGAATGGGTCACCGAGATCACGGTGCGGCCCTCGCGGCGCGAGAGGTTGTGGAGGAGATTCACGATCTCGCGCTCGGACCGGGGATCGAGGCCGCTGGTGACCTCGTCGCAGAGCAGCAGCTCCGGCCCCGAGACCAGTTCCATGGCGAGCCCGAGGCGGCGCTTCTGCCCGCCGGAGAGGATCTTGACCTGCCGGTCGGCGATGGCGGCGAGCCCGGTTTCCTCGAGGACCCGGTCGATGCGGTGGTCGAGTTCCTCGACGTTGCGCGACCTGACGCGCAGGCGCGTCGCGGTTTCCACCGACTCGTCGACGGTGAGTTGATCGTAGGCGATCGAGAACTGGGGGACGTAGCCGATCTCCCACGGTTCGAGGTCACCCTCCTCGGCGAGATTGCGGCCTTCCCACCAGATGGATCCGTCCGACTCGGCATTCAGGCCGGCGATGGTCTTGAGGAGGGTCGTCTTCCCGCAGCCGGAGGGGCCCACGATCGCCATGAAGTGCCCCCGGGGGACGGTCAGCGAGGCGCGATTCACGAGGTGAACCGGATCGCCGTCCTTCTGAATGGTGAAAAATACCTCCTTGAGCTCGAGCACCTTGGGTGTGGGACGGGGTGAGTGGGGCGGAGGGGGCCATGAAAGCGCAAGGGCCTGCCGGTGGCCAGAACGAAAGCGGTCCGGACCGGCCCGGGGCGCGGGAGAGTGCTTGAGCGAGAGGTGGGGGGCGCTACCTTGCAGGCAGGATGCCGCGGCGCCGGAAATCGCGACGAACGACCCACCACGGTTGGGGCCGGCGGGCGGGCGCGGCCCTGCTCGTGGTTCTCGTGCTGGCCCTGGCGGGCCTCTTGGGCGGCTACGCGTGGATGCGCGCCTACCTGCGCGGGCCGGAGTTCCTGGCTCTCGTGAACGGCAAGGCGAGCGAGGCCCTGGACGCGGAGGCAAGATTCGATCGCTTCGACTGGGACGGCATGCATGTGCGCGCGCCGCTGTTCGAAGCGGACGGCGCGGGAATCATCAGGCGGCTCGAGGCCGAGGAGTTCGAGACCGAACTGGAGCTGGGCAGCATTCTGCGGAAGAAGTTCCGGAGCAGCCCGTTGATGGGGCGCCGGGTCCACATCGAGATCGATCCGAACCAGCCGCCGCTGCAGACCCCCGAGCCCCGGGACGACTTCGAGTTTCCGGGAATGCGCATCGATTCCGTTTCGGGGAGCATCATCTACTCGCCGGAGCGGTCCCTGTCGTGGTCCGGGGTGGGAACCGTCATCGAGCCGGGGTCCGCGAAGGGGAGCTACAACATCGAGTTGGCCAAGGGCACGGTGCGGACCCCCATCGCCCTGTTCCCGGAGGCCCGCGTGAATCACCTCAAGGCGCGGTATTTCGACCGGACCCTCTTCCTGACCGGCTCGCGCCTCGGGTTGTTCGAGAGCGGCCGCATGGAGCTCGTCGGGGAGTTCGATTTCCGCGGTGGGGCCTACAGCTTCGAGTCCCGGTTGCGCGACGTGGATTGCGCCGAGGTCGTTCCGGAGGATTGGAGAAAGCGCCTCCTGGGACGCGTCGAGTCGGACTTCACGGTGCGCGGCACGGGGCGGGGCGCCCCGGTGGTGACCGGGAACATCGTCCTCCACGACGGCGTCCTGACGGCCCTGCCGGTCCTCGACCGCCTGTCCGCCTACGCCGACACGACGCGGTTTCGCCGTCTCGGGCTGACCGAGGCCCATCTCGATTTTCGCCACGAGGGCGAGCGCCTGGAACTGACGAAGATCGTGCTGGCGAGCACGGGGCTGACGCGGCTCGAAGGGGACCTCACCATCGTGGGCAACCGGCTCGACGGCCGCTTTCGCCTGGGACTGACGCCCGGAACGCTGGCCCGCATTCCCGGGGCGGAGACCAAGGTGTTCCTGCCGGGCCGCGAAGGCCTCCTGTGGAGCCCCCTGCGCATCACCGGGACCCTCGAGGACCCCCAGGAGGATCTCAGCCAGCGGTTGATTGCCGCGGCCCGGGAGCGCATGTTCGAGTTCCTGCCGGAGACGGGGGTGTGGGTCCTGAAGGAAAGCGGGCGCGCGGCGGGCGAGGCCGCGACGACCCTCCTCGAAAAGGGGCGCGATGTCGCCGGGACCGGCGCCGAGATCGGTAAGGGGGCCCTCGAGCAGGGGGTCGGCGTGGTCCGCGAGGGCACCGGCCTCCTCGGCGAGGGGGTCGGCGGGATCCTGGAGGGGATCCTCGGGCCGCGCGGAACGGACCCGCCCCGCATGGCGCCCCCCGAGCCCGCACCGGAGCCGGAGAAGCCCGAGCCGGAGCCGGAGCCCGAGCCGGAGCCCGAAGCGGAGAAGGTGCCGGCGGGGAGCGACTGAGGCCGGCCCGGTTTACCGCACGCGGAAGCGCCGCCCGTGGCCCGACACCCACGCGGAGGTGACCGACCCGTAGAGGGCGTCCAGCGTCCCGAGATCCATGACGCGGAACTCGATGGTCTTGGCGTGGGTGGTCACCGGGTACTTCTTGTGGACCATTTCCGCGAGGTCGCTGCCGGTCCGCTGGCCGGCGCGTTCGAGGAGGTCGTTGGCGCGCTCGAGCACCTTCCGCGGGGACGCCAGGTTCGAGTTCTCCGCGGCGGGGGTGATGTGGTAAAAGCGGGCCAGCGAGTTGCCGACCGTGTCGATGGTGACCTCCGTGACGACGAGGGTCCCGTCGAGGAGATACCGGTGCTTGCTGACGTTGGCGATGCGGTCGAGGGCGACGAGGTAGTTCCCGCCGGGGAGGCTTCCGTTCCAGAAGCGCTTGTGGTCCTTCTTGTCCTCGAAGGGCGAGTCATCCGGGTCGGTGGCATTCTGGGCGAATGCCGGAGGGATGGAGATGAGAAGGGCGAGGAGGCAGATCAGTTTCATGACGTGATTCGATTTGCCGGAACTATCGGCACCGTTGGCGGGGAGGTCAAAACAAGGATCAAAAAGATTCGGGATTGAGGGAGAGCGGGGGAAGATGCTTAGATCGGCGCATGGCGAAATACCGACCGAACGTGGCGCTCCTGCTGGTGGACGACGACGGCCGGCTCCTCGTCTGCGAGCGCGCCAAGACGGCGAATTCGTGGCAATTCCCGCAGGGCGGGGTGGACAAGGGGGAATCCCTCGAGGAGGCCCTCCACCGCGAAGTCGAGGAGGAGATCGGCCTGCCGAAGGGGTGCTACGAGGTGCTCGAGAGCCGCGACGGCTACCGCTACGATTTCCCGCCGAAGCTGAAGTCCCGCAAGCGCTACGCGGGGCAGGAGCAGACCTATTTCCTCTGCCGGTTGCATCCCAGTGCCCCCCCGATCGACGTGCACGGGAAGCCGCGCGAGTTTCAAAGCCACCAGTGGATCAAGCCCGGGGAGTTTTCCCTGGAGTGGCTGCCGAAGTTCAAGCGGGGCGTCTATCGCGAGGTCCTCCGCGATTTCTTCGGGGTGAAAGTCTAGGACCCGGGGAGCGGCGCGCCCCGGCGGGAGGCGTCACAGCTCGCCGCGCGCGATCGCCTCGAGGCCTTCGACGAGTTCGGGCCACCCGCGCGACCAGATGTCGTTGTGGCCGGCGCCCTCGATGGCGAGGAAGTGCTTCGGCCCCGGGTGGAGGTCGTGAATCCGCCGGCCCTGCTCGAAGGGGACCACCCCGTCGCGGGTGCCGTGCGCGACGAGAAGCGGTTCGTCCACGGACCGGATGCGGGCCGCGTTCGGGAACTTGTCGCCCGGAAAGAGGGGAATGCGCGTCAGGGTCCGGTAGGCCGATAGGAAGGGCGAGAGAAGGATGAGGCCTCCCGTCTCCCTGCGCTCGGCGAGCCAGGTGGCCGGTCCGGACCCGACCGATTGTCCGAGGACCAGGATGCGCTCCGGGGAGAGGCCCTTCTCGACGGTGGCGAAGTTCCAGGCGCGATCGATGGCCTCGTAGCAGGCGCGTTCCGCGGGGCTTCCCTCGCTGGCGCCATAGCCGGGGTAGTCGTAGGCGAGGATTCCGAACCCGCGGGCGTGCAGCCGTTCCAGGAGGGGCTGCAGCGACCCGATGTCCTCGGCGTTGCCGTGGGACCAGAGAAGCAGCGGCGCATCCTCGCGGGCGGGGGGAAGAAAGAAGCAGGCGAGCTTCCGGTCGCCGTCGAGGACCACGAAGGGCTCGGAGTCCGGCCGGTAGCCGGCGGCCGGAGGCTGGAAGATGAGCTGGTTGCCCGCGAGGAAGACCACCGCCGTCACGCCGAGGTAGACCATCGCGAGGGACCGGACCGGGCGCAGCCAGGACGGGCGGCCCCACAGCAAGCGTCCCCAGTCCATGCCGGACGCTAGCGCATTTCCGGGCCTTGTCGAAGGTTGCGTCCGGGGGCACGGGGCGGCCGGGCGGTTTTTCACAGCGGGGCGCGAGGGGCCACCGCCCGGTTGCGCCCGACCCCGGGATTCTGGTATAAAGGGCGCGGATGGTATCTTCCCGTGCCTCGGCCTGCAGCATGCTGGCCGCCCTGATCGTTCTGGCCGTCGCCGCCGGCTGCGCCAGCATCCCCGGTGGCGTGGGCCGCCGCGCGAGCCTCGCGAAGGCGATTTTGAACAACCCGCGGATCAGCCTCATGAGCTATCATGTCAGCGGCCGGCGGGATTCCGCCACCGCCCTGCACAACATCCAGCATACGGCGCGGGGCGGGGCGGCGCGGCGGAGCTACTACGGGCGGGCCCCGGGCGGGCAGGTCCGTCTCGACGCCAGGATGCTGCGCGCCATGAACGCGCTCGCCAAGGACGGGTATTCGTTCCGGGTGACGGAATTGGCGGGGGGATCGCACAGCAGCAAGTCCCGGCACTACCTGGGCGTGGCCTTCGACGTCGATTCCGTGAACGGCCACAGGGTGCGCCACGGCCATCCCTCCCACCGGCGGTTCATGCGGCGCTGCAAGCGCCTCGGCGCGACCGAGGTGAAGGGACCCGGCGACCGGGGGCACAGCTCCCACATCCACGTCGCGTGGCCGCGGACCGGCGGGCGCTGATCAGCGGCCCCGGAAGTAGATCACGGCCGCCGCGATGGTTGAGCCGATGGCGTTGAAGACGAGGTCCCACCCGGTGTTTTCGTAGTCGCCGACGTTGGTGTGCGGCAGGGTCAGGGTGGCGAAGAACTCGACGATCTCATTGAAGGCGCCGAATCCCATGCCCCCGGCGGCGCAGAGGACCACCAGCCCCCCGGTGGGGCGCAGGGTCCGGCCGAGGCGGCCTTCGAGGCCGGCCCGCAGCGCTTCCCAGCACAACCAGGTCGTGATGGCGAAGCCGTAGGCGTGCACGACCTGGTCGTACTTCAACCTGTCGGGGATGAGCCACAGCGAATAGAGCACGCTGTTCGGGCCGTTGTACGGCCATGACGCGGGGATCGGCACGAGGCCGCCGGCCATGTGGAGCAGGCCCCACACCGACAAGGCCCACAGGAGCCCGCGGCTGAGGTTGCTGCGGCGGTGGACGATGAAGATCGCGGCGATCATCACCACCATCACCAGGATGTAGATCACGAACTCGCGGTTGTTGTTCCCGAGGGCGGAGGCGCTCGCCACCGCGATGTAGGCGAGGGTGAAGATGACGAGCGGGAGGGGGAATTTCGGGCGGGAGTTCATCGGGGCTGGTGGGGATGGGAGGGGGCGGCTATTCCGGCTTCTGCAGCCAGAGGAGTCCGTAGCGCATCGCGCCGGTCCGGTAGGCCAGCATGAGGCGGGGGAGGGTGAACAGGAAGACCCGTTCGCGGAAGGCGCGGTTGAGCAGGAAGGATATGTAGCGGCGCCTCGTCAGGAGCCCGGCGAGGAGCCGGCGGGCGATGATCCACCAGGTGCGCTCGACCTCCAGGGTGAGATCCCGGTGCCCGACGACCCGCAGGCCGGCCGCGGTGGCCAGCGTCGTGTAGTCGGCGATCGTCCCCATGCCGGGAAGGCGTCCTTCCTCGCAGATCTTCTCGAGGATCCGCCGCTCGAACCACGAGGGGTCGTCCGCCACCAGCCAGCAGGCGAGGGCGGCGCGCCCGCCGGGCTTCAGGGTGCGCTCCAGCTGCCGGAAAAACCCCGGCTTGTCCGCCATGTGCGCCAGCGACTCGATCGCCATGGCGGCCTCGAGGGAGGCGTCCGGCAATTCGTTGGCGAGCCAGTCGGCGACGAGGTAGCGCACCGCGCCGCGGTCCGGGGCGGGGGCGCGCTCGGCCTGCGCTGCCTGCGCGGCCGACAGGGTGAAGGCGGTCACCCTGGCGCCGAAGCTCGACGCGACCCAGCGCGCGGCCGCGCCGTAGCCGCAACCGATGTCGGCCACCGTGTGCCC
>JABDMC010000332.1 GCA_013001695.1 Akkermansiaceae bacterium | reverse complement strand
CTGAGGAGGAACGAAGAAGTTGGGAAACCAGGCCGCGCTTCGACCTTCCCCGCGAACGAAGTGAGCCACTTTTTGAAACTCTGAAAACCCCAGCATGTTGCAGGACTTGCGGGACGGCACACTAGGGCGCGGGCATCACGCAGAGGTCGTCGATGTACCACCCGGCCATGTCGCTCGCGTTCGCGCCGTCGCTGAGGAAGGTGAAGCGCAGCCTGACCTGGAGGCCCATGGCGGCGGCCGGGAGCGGGACGGTGACCTCCGTCCACCCGGCGCTGACGCCGTCGGCGAGGTGGATGTTCTCCACGAGGTTGCCCGCGCCGTCGAAGACCCCGAGGACCCCGAGATCCCCGAAGCCCTCTTCGATCTCGCGCCACTCCCAGAAGGTGAGGGTGGCGCCGGTCTGGCCCGCGAGGTCGATCAGGGGGGATTCGAAACGGGCCGTCGTATCCGGGGCGTAGGCGGCGAAGACGTCCGTCCCGGCGGCGAACAACCCGGAGCGCGGGGACTCCGGCCCGATGGTCATCGGACACGACGGGTCCCACATCGCGGTCGACCAGGCCGAACCCGCGCTGGTGAACCGCGTCCAGCCGGCCCCGCCGCCCTCGAAGCTCTCGTAGAAGAGACTCCCCGCGGGCGGCTCGTAGCCGTGCAGGCGATAGAAGACCGGGGTGACGGCCGACCGCTCCCCGAGATCGATGCTGGACTCGCTTCCCGCCGCCCCGGTCGGCGGAAAGCCGAGGAAGTCGTATTCCCACCCGGCGAGGTCCCCGGCGCCCGTGAATCCGCCGGACCGTTCGATATGGTAGATGCCGCCCGGGACGCTCTCCCACCGGAGGATGGCGTGGTCGTCGGCGCGGAAGGTCATCCACGCCCGGATGCCCTGCCCGCGGGCAAATCCCGCAACGAGGCATCCGGTGGCGAGGAGGATCCAACCTGCCTTGGTGAACAGCGGCTTGGCCACCTTCGCAGGGTCCGCGCCCGCCGTCACGGCGTCAAGCCCTCGACATCCCTGGGGAGTCGCACGATCTTGCCTTCCGGCATCTGCACCACCGCCAGCGCCTGCCGGCACGTGATGAACAGGTCGCCGGTGCCCTCGCGCCGCATCTCGAACCTGCACCAGAACCGGGCCCGGCCCCATTCGTCGATCCACCCCCGGGTCGTGATGAGATCCCCGAGGCGGGCCGGCATGCGGTAGTCGATCTCGGTGCGCACCACCACCGGATAGACCTGGGTGGCCGCCATCCCGGGGAGATCGAACCCGATGCGGGCCGCGAGTTTCGTCCGGCAGCGTTCGATCATCCGGAGGTAGGCGAGGTTGTGGACGACCCCGCCGACGTCCGTGTCGTAGAACATCACCTCGTCCTCCGTGGTCCACTCGATGTCGCGTCGTTCCGGCATGGTTTCGCGGACGCAAATGATTGCGGAGGCGGTCTGCCTCGGCAAGAATATCGGTCATGCGGATGATGGTCATCCTGCTTTTCGGGGTGCTCCCGGCGCTCGGGGCGGCGGTATTTGTTCCTCCCGATGACACCCGGGTCCTCTTCCGCCGGGACCTCCTGCCGATCGACACCGACACCATGCGGGTCCTTTCGAAGCACCTCACCGCGTTGTCGCGGGCCCCGGCCGGGGACGATCCGGCGCAGGCGCGCGCCACCGCCCAGCTGCTCGCCGTCGCGACGCGGCTCGACCCGGCCAATCGTCCGGCCCGCGACCTCGGCCGCCGGCTGGCGGACGGCGCGCCCGTGCCGGCGGTTGCCCCGGCGGTCCGGCAGCGGGCCCTCGCGGAGACCTGGCACATCGTCGGCTGGCTGCTCCACGAGGCCGCGGGGGCGGAAGGCGCGCTGCTCGGGAACCTGCTCCTCGACGCCCTGCACCTCGTCGATCCGCGGCACCCGTCGGCGGAGCGCCACGATGCGGCGGGCGAAGCCGCGCGCTGGGACGGGGTCGTCGCCGGCGTGGACCGGTTCCGGAAGGGCGAGGTGCCGGCCGAGACCCCGCCCGCCGCGGCCCCCGATCCGATGCCGGCCCCCGATCTGATGCCCGCCCCGTCCCCGCCGGACGAGGCTCCGCCGGTCGCGGCGCCGCCGATCCCGCTGCGGCAGGCCACGGTGCACACGCCGATCTACACCTACAGCCGGGACTACGAACAGCACCTCGGGGTGGTGCCGGTCGTGATGACCGTGCAGGACGACGGGGAGGTCTCCGGTCTCGAGATGGAGTTTGTCCCGGAGTTCGACTCGCCGGTCCTGGAAGGCATGCGCCTCGCGGTGGGGGCCTCCCTGCAGCGGACCTGGCCCACCCTTCCGCGTGGCAAGCGCGTGATCTTCTCGACCAACCAGGAGCGCTACGCGTCCCGCAACGGCACGGCCCTCTCCGGACCGATGGCCCTGCTCCTGCACTCCGCGATGACCGGAAAGAAGCTGCGCCCCGACCTCCATTTCCTCGGCGAGGTCGATGTGCAGGGCGCCTTGGTGGCCCCGAAGCGCGGGTGGGACCTGCTGCGGGGATTGCGCCGCGGCCCGGGGGGGACGCTCCTGGTCCCGGCCGCCTTCCAGCCGGAACTGGAGGCCCTCCTCGTTCTGGAAGAGCCCGAGTTCTTCGTGAAGTACGAGGTCCTGGTGGTCTCCTCCCTCGCGGCGGCGCTCACCCTCGGCAGCGTGGATGATTCCCCCGCCGGACAGGCGGAGGCCTCCGCCCTCTTCGAGACCGTGCGGACCGCGGCCAGCAAGACCCCGGTGGGCCAACTCGCCGTCAACAAGATCTTCCGGGCCCGCCTCGATGCCATCCGCACCAAGGCGCCCCACCACCTCTCGGCCAACATGCTCCTCCTCCAGGGATCCAGCAGCCGGCCGACCAAGCTCAAGTCCGGCATCCTCGCCCGCGACATCCGCAACACCCTCGACTCCATCGCGTGGATCGAACGGGCCGAGATCCGCAGCCTCGATCCCGGAAAGCTGGAGGCCTCGTGGACCACCGCCCGCCGGCAGCTCGACACCCTCCGGAAGTTCACCGAGCGCGCCGACGCCCCCCTCCTCGACCAGGCCGAAGCGGTCGTCAACACGCTCCGGAACATGGCCCGCTCGAAACGTCTTGATACCAAGGGAAAGTCCGAGGTGCACCAGCGGCAGATCTACGATTCGCACCTTGCGCTGAAGGACGGGCTCCGGCGGCTCCGCATTCGCCTCGCCCCCTTGACGGGGGACCCGCTGCCGGAAGGGCCGGCGGCCGAGATGCCGCCGCCGTCGGACGAGCCATCGGACGGGGAGGATGCGCGGAAGGAGTGAAGGCGATCCGGATAGTGGCCACGACGATTCTCGGCCTGGTGATCGCGGTGCTGGTGGTGGGGCTGGTCGAGTTGGCGGGCCTCGCGTTCCACCCGCTGCCCGACAACGTGCGGGAAATGAGCGACGCCGACTTGAAGGCCCACGCCCTCGCGGCGCCCACCGCCGCGAAGCTGGTGGTCGTCTTCGCCTGGCTGGCGGGCACCTTCGCGGGGTGCTGGATCGCGGGGCGGGTCGCCGGACCGGGACTGCACTGGTTCGGGCTCATCGTGGGGGCCTTCATGCTCGGGGCCTGCGTGCACTCCCTCTGGACGATTCCGAGTCCGCCGTGGATGTGGGTCCTCGGGATGGTCCTCCCCGCGGGCGGTGCCGTGGCCGCCGGCCGCCTGGCACGCTGGCCGGTGGACCCCGATGAGCCCGATCCCGAACCGCCCGCCGCCGATCCCGCGGATTGAACCCCCGGCGTCACCCCGGGTTCATTTTCGCGGCTGGGGATCCTCGATGCCGAGGAGCTCGACCTCGAAAATGAGCGTCGCATCCGGTGGGATTGCTCCCGGCCGGCCGGCCTCCCCGTAGGCGAGCTCGGGGGGGATCTCGAAGCGAAATTTGCTGCCGACGTTCATCAGTTGCAGCCCCTCGGTCCACCCCTTGATGACGGCGTTGAGGGGGAAGGTGCCCGGGCCGCGCTCCGCGGTGCTGTCGAAGACGACGCCTTCCTCCGTCGTGCCCGTGTAGTCGACCCGCACCCGGTCGGTCGGGCCCGGGCGCGGGCCCCGCCCCTCGCGCAGGACGGAATAGACGAGGCCGCTGGCCGTCGTTGTGGTCCGCCCGGCCGAATCCCGCGGCGGACGATTCCCCGATTTCGGGGCGGGACCGCCTGACTCCGGAATCGCGGCCGATCCCCACCCGGATCCGGTCCCCACTCCCCCGGGCCGAGACGGCGGCCCGGCCTGCGCGGCGGCCTGCCGGGAATCCCGCGCAACCATCAACCCGAGAGCCAGCGCCCCCGCCAACCCGGCCGCCGCCAGCCAGATCCAGACCGGGGTGCGCTTCGCCCCTTCCGCCATATCGGGGACTGTACCCCGCGCCCGACGACCGGGAAGGCCGGAATTTCGGGCCCCCGAGGGCCCGCGGTTGCAGGGCGGGAGGGCCGCCGCGGCCGGCAGGGCCCAGAGACCGGTTGCCTCCCCGAGGCACGGTGTCTAGGCTGGAAATCCCCTCATGAAAGCCATCTTCCTGATCCCCACCCTATTCCTCGTCCCCCTGGCCGCCTCGGCGGGGGTCGTCCTCAGTGAAATCGACCTGGCCGGCAACCGGGTGGAGCTCATCAATACCGGCGGCTCGGCGGCGGACCTCACCGGCTGGTGGTGGTGCAACCGCGTCAACGGGTCCCCGTTCTACGCCCTCGTCACCTCAAACTCGACGGTCGACGCCGGGCTCTCCTCGCCGGGCGCGACCCTGACGAATTTCGGGGCTGGCCAGGTGATGGTCCTCGACCTCACGTCCGGGTTTCTCCCGGACGCCAACGGGGAGCTCGGCCTCTACACCACCAACTCCTTCGGGAGCGCTTCCGCGATCCACGATTACGTCCTGTGGGGAGGCAGCGGCATCCGCGATTTGACCGCCCAAAATGCCGGGATCTGGATCGACAACGACTCGATCAGCGTGGCGGGCCTCGGGGCCGGGGACACCATCCAGCTGAAGCCCGGACTGCCCGGGAACTCCGCGGCGGACTACGAGATCGCGCCGTCCACCCTCGGGGCGGAGCAGGTCGCGGCCCCGGTGGAGCTGGCGATC
>JABDMC010000331.1 GCA_013001695.1 Akkermansiaceae bacterium | reverse complement strand
CGGCCTGGTCGGCCTGGCCCGCCCGGTAGATCTCGCGGAGAACCGTCCGGGCCTTGTCATCGAGCCGGACATGGGTCACCCCGCGCTGCTCCAGCTGCCGGAGATAGTCGACGACCGTGGGCATGGGCGGATTCCAACCCGCCCCGGGGCATGGCCGCAAGCGCCTGCGCCCCGGAATTGTTCATAGGCCCGCCGCCGTTCCAATCCGGCCCGCGGCTTGTACTTGCCGGGCCGGGTGGCATTGCACATCCTTCGGAAAACCAAGAGTTCTTAAGATGTTCAAGCGAATCGGCAATGTGATCAGGGGGTTTTTCCTGCGCCTCGTCGGCAAGGCCGAAGCGGCCAACCCGGAAGCGCTCCTCGAAGTAGAGAAAGAGAATCTCCGCGCGCAGATCGCGGAGTTCAACAACGGCCTCGCCAAGCACGCGGGGCTGGTGGAGCGGCTCATCTCGCGGGTGAAGAAGCTCGATGCCCGCGAGGAGGAACTGCGCGCCAAGACCGCCGCCAACCTCAAGGCCGGGAATCGCAAGCAGGCCGGCGAGTACGCCCTGGAGTTGAAGGAGATTTCCCGGGAGCACGACGGCGTCAAGGACCAGATGGAGGACGCCGAGAAGCGCTACAAGGAACTGACCCGCGCCCGGGACGTCAGCGTCAAGACGGCCCGCGAGAAGATCGAGGCGCTGCGCCGCGACATCGACGACATGAAGGTCCAGAAGGCCATGGCGGAACTCAACGAGATGGCTTCCGGCATGGTGACCTCGATCGGCGGGGCGGGCGACACCCTGAATCGTCTCGAGGGACTCGTGGAGGAGGAGCGCACCAAGGCCGCGGGCCGGGCCCGCGTGGCGCGCGACAGCCTCGATCTCTCCGACGTCACCACCGAGGCGGCGGAGCAGGGAGCCCTCGAGGAGATGGCCCTCGCCGACTTTGCGGCCCAGGAGGGCATCGAGCTGGAGGCCTCCGTCCAGGAGGGCGGGAGCGGCGACGGCGGGGAGACCACCAAGGGGACCATGGGACCCTCCCAGACCGAGTAAGCCCGCTGCCCCATGGCCGAGCTCCCCTCATGGGCGCGCGAGGTGATCGCGCGCTACGAAAGCGGCACCGCGGGATGTTTCATCCTGCACGGCAACATCAACGACCGGGTGCTCGTCCCGGCGAACGGGTCGGCGCGCCTCGGACGCCTCAACGATTTCCTCCTCGAGGCGCTCCTGCCGCGGTTCGAGGTCGTGATCAGCTACGAGCTCGGCACCGGCCTGCGGGTCGAGCGCGGCGCCGCCATCGTGAACGAATGGTCGGGGGCGGAGAAGCTCGAGAGCTATCCGACCGAGCCGTTGAAGGCGGTGCGGTTCCTGACGAACTACCTGATCTTCTGCCGGAACCTGAAGGCGATCCGGAGCGAGGCCCCGCGGGTCGCGGTGGTGGTGCGCCAGGCCCACCTCATCGCCCCGGCGATTCCCCATGCCCTGAACTACGAGCTGAACGCCCTGGCGTCGCTCCTGCGCTCGTGGGCGGCGGACGCCCAGCTGACCGAGCACCACCAGGCGGCCTTCCTGGTGGCGGACCACATCAACAACCTGCACCCGCTGGTGGCGGGGAACCCGCGCATCAGCGCCCTGCAGATTCCCCTGCCGGGAGAGGGGGAACTGCGGGAGGCCCTCCGGGTCCTGGCGAAGGAATGTCCCGAGGCTTTCGCGGAATTCCGCGATGATCCCGGCAAGCCGGCCCCCCGCCTCGCGGGAGCGACCCTCGCCTCGGTGGAGGTCCTCCTGAAGCGCCGCCAGCACGACCGGGCCCCGTTGACGCCCGGCGACCTCGGGGATCTCAAGAAGACGCTCGTGGAACGCGACTGCGAGGGACTCATCGAATTCGTGGAGCCGGATCGCGACCTCGAGGATGTCATCGGGATCGACACCGTGAAGACCCGGCTGCGGGAGGACCTCGCCCTGTGGAGGGAGGACGCCCTCCAGGCCCTGCCGATGGGCTACCTCTTTTCCGGCCCGGTGGGCACCGGCAAGACCTACCTCGCGGAGTGCCTCGCGGGCGAAGCGGGCGTCCCGGTGGTGACCTTGCGCAACTTCCGGGACCGCTGGGTGGGCAGCACCGAAGCGAACCTCGAGAAGATCTTCGCGCTCCTGCACGCCCTCGGGCGGTGCATCGTCTTCGTCGACGAGGCCGACCAGGCCCTCGGGCGCCGCGACGCGGGCAGCGGGGACTCCGGGGTGTCGAGCCGCGTCTACTCCATGATCGCCCGCGAGATGTCCGACCCCGACAACCGCGGCCACCTCCTCTGGGTCCTCGCGTCGAGCCGGCCGGATCTCATCGAGATCGACCTGAAGCGCCCGGGGCGGGTCGACGTGAAGATCCCCCTCTTTCCGACCACCACCCCCGCGGAAGGCTTCGCCCTCCTCCGCGCCCTCTGCCGGAAGCGCGGCCTCTCGGTCGCCCAGGACGCCTTCAAGGATCTCAAGAACCGCATCCCGGACTTGCTCACACCCGGGGCCGCGGAGGCCCTCGCCGTCCAGTGCTACCGCCTCGTGCGCATCAAGGAGGTCGATGCCGTGGCGGCCCTGCGGTCCTGCCTCGAGGATTATGCCCCGCCCGTGCCGCTCGATATCCTCCGCCACCAGATGCGCCTCGCCGCCGAGGAATCCACCGAAGCCTCCTTTGTTCCCGCGCCCATCCGCAAACTTCTGCAGGAAGCGTAACACCTTCAGGCGCCGCCCGAAAAAGGGATTGAATTTTCGGTTCAAACCGTCTAAAACTTGGCGCCGGACATAGTCCGGCGTTCCTGATTTTCAAGAAATCCGAACCAAGACCCTATGACCTCCCTGTTCGCGAAAGCGGCCGTGTTCCTGTCGGCCGCCTCCCTGCTCGCAAGCTGTTCCAGCTTGGAATCCACCACCAAAACCAAATCCCCGTCGGTCCTCTCGAAGAAGCGCGCGGATGAGATCTTCAACGCGAAGACGAAATCCGATGCCTCGCAGGTGACCTACAACAGCTTCCTTCCGGCGGAACCGTCGGTGGCCGTGAAGGCCTCCGCGAGTTCGCGGGCCAAGGACAAGCACGGTTCGCCGACCTACGTCAGGCCTGAGGTGCGGAAGCGCTTCGTGCGCACCACCGCCTACTCCCACATGGAGAACGAGCCCGGGGCCCCGGGACGGCTGAACGCCGCCGGCACGATCCTGAAATACGGGACGGTGCGCAGCGCCGCGGCGGACTGGTCCCGCTACCCGCTCGGCACGACCTTCAAGATCAAGGGACTCCCCCACACCTACGTGGTGGACGACTACGGGTCGGCCCTCGTGGGGACCAACACCATCGACATCTTCCATCCCACCCTGAGCAAAATGCGCAAGTGGGGGACGCGGCAATGCGAGATCACCGTGATCCAATGGGGCGACTGGGAGCGGACCCTCAAGCTGCTCAGCGGCCGCACCAAGTACGACCACTGCCGCAAGATGTACTACGCGGCGCGGGCCGCGGCCGGCCGCAACAACGTGGCCAGCACCGATCCCGATCCCAAGACCGACGCGGCGCTCTGACGGCGCCCGCCCTGCCCGCCTCCCGGCCATGACGAAGTCGGAGCGGGCCGAGTTCATTTTACGGCGTCTCGAGGAGTTGTATCCCGAGACGCCGATTCCTTTGGACCACCGCGACCCGTTCACCCTGCTGGTGGCGGTCCTCCTCTCGGCGCAGTGCACCGATGCGCGGGTGAACCAGGTGACCCCGGGCCTCTTTGCGCGGGCGGCCACCCCCGCGGAGATGGCGGACGTGCCGGTTCCCGAGATCCTCGAGGCCATCCGGTCCTGCGGCCTCGCCCCCCGGAAGGCGCAAAATATTGCGGACCTCTCGGCCCGCCTCGTGGCGGAGTTCGGCGGGGAGGTTCCCGCCGACCTCGAGGCCCTCGAGTCCCTCCCCGGGGTCGGCCACAAGACCGCCTCGGTGGTCATGGCGCAGGCCTTCGGGCAGGCCGCCTTCCCGGTCGACACCCACATCCACCGCCTCGCCCAGCGCTGGAAACTCACCAGCGGCAAGAACGTCGTGCAGACCGAGCGGGACCTGAAGCGCCTCTTCCCGGAGCGGTCCTGGAACAAACTGCACCTGCAGATGATCTACTACGGACGGGAGCACTGCACCGCCCGCGGGTGCGATGGCACCACGTGCGAGATCTGCCGGACGCTCTTCCCGCGCCGCCGCCGGGGAGTCGCGACCCGGAAGTCCTGACCGGGGAACGGGGGCCTCCACCCTCCCGCCGAAATGCTTTGGGGACCCGTGACAAAAATCGCAAAACTTCCTTTACTCGCCGGGGCGGTCTTTCACTATTCCGGCCCTGGTTATCCACCGCACGAAACTCACTCGGAACTAACATGATGCACATCCTGACGACCCGAATTCTCCGGACCGGCTCCCTCCTCATCACCTTCCTGCTCGTTTCGGCCCCGATGCTGATGGCGCAGGAGGCCGAGACGGCGGGGCAGAGCAAGAATGCCCTGCAAAAGTACGTCCTCGACGGCGGGCCCACCATGCTCTTCATCGGCTCCGCCATCCTGGCGCTCATCGCCCTCTGCGTCTTCAACTTCATCAACCTCACGAAGGCGAAGTTCTGCCCGGACGACCTCAAGGCCGCGCTGTTCGACCACATGGCCAACTGCCGCGTGCGCTCCGCCATCGAGCTGGCCGCCTCCCACCCGAGTTACCTCGGGCGCATGATGGCCTACTCGCTGCCGAACATCGACGCCACCCGCCCCGAGGACCTCGGACGCGACGGGGTGGAGGACGCCGTCGCCGACTTCTCGATCAACGAGAACCGGAAGAACATGACGTGGATCAACTACATCGCGCTGGTGGCGCAGGCCGCCCCGATGCTCGGGCTCCTCGGAACCGTCCTCGGGATGGTCGGGGCCTTCGGCACCCTCGCCCAGACCGGGCAAGCCGACCCGACCCAGCTCGCCGGTGACATCTCGGAGGCCCTCCTCACCACCATGTGGGGTCTCATCACCGCCATCCCGTCCCTCATCGCCTACTTCTTCTTCAAGAACCGGCTCAACAACCTCGTCTCGGATTGCCACCACTCCGCGGAGGAGCTGCTCAACGCGTCCATCCAGACGGTCAACCAGGACGCCTACCTCGCCAAGATCCCCGAGGGAATCGCCACCTAAGAAATCCGCCTCCCCGCCCGTTTCGGAACTGACGCACCATGGCTTCCCAGAAACTGCGCAACGTCCAGGGAGCTGGCGATGACGACCTGAAGGTCGACATGTCGCCCATGATCGACATGGTCTTCCTCCTCCTCCTCTTCTTCCTGGTGAACGCCTCGCTGGTCATCGTCAAGATGGACAAGCGGGTCGTGGTGCCGGTCGCCAAGCACTCCGAGCCGCAGAAGGAGAAGCTCGGCCGCATCGTCATCAACGTCTACAGCGACGAGTTCGCCGGGGAAGGCCGCTTCCGCATGGAGGACGGGGAGGTCATCTTCCCGGACACCCCCGACATGGAGGACATGGAGGACTACATCCGCAAGCGCAAGGAGGAGATCGAGGCCCGGGGCGTGGTCCCCCGCCTGCACCTCCGCTGCGACAAGGGAGCCTATTTCAAGTACGGCCGGCGCGTCATCCGCGTCGCGGCCCGCGCCGGCGTCAACGAAGTCATCTTCGTGAGCTACATGACCGAGAAAGGCTGAAGCCGCACCCACCCTGCAGACACCATGGCACGCCACACCCGAGCCGAACCATTCGAGGACGACGAGCCCGAACTGAACATCGCGTCGCTCATCGACATCGTGTTCCTGCTTCTCATCTACTTCCTGGTGACCACCACCATCAAGAAGAAGGAGACCGACCTGCAGCTGGCCCTTCCCTCCTCGGCGCCCTCCGACGTGCAGCCGGACATCCAGCCGATGTTCATCAAGATCGACGCCAACGGGGCCATTTACGTCAACACCGGCCCGGCACAGGAAATTTTGGACACCGACACCTCCAGCCGCGAGCTTCCCCTGCTGAGCCAGAGGCTCGGGCAGTATGCCACCGCGGCGCAGGCCGTGGATTCCCAGCCCCTCGTCCAGCTTTATGTCGAAGGCGACGCCGAACACCAGCGCGTGGTCGACGTTCTCGACGCACTTGCCGCCAACGATATCGACAAGGTCACCTTCACCGACCTGATCGATGCGGACTGATCTCCGCGCCCGATCGTTCTAAGAAAAGGCCCGGCAAGTGCGTTGGCACGTCAGCCGGGCCTTTGTCATTCCCAGCAAATCCTGAACTCCGAACCACTTCCCCATCCACACGCCATGAGTCATTCCCGCTCCCCGCGCCGCGTCCTCGGCGGCCTCGTCGTCCTCCTCGCCATCCTGGCCGGTCCCCTGCACGGGCAGGGGGGCATCGCCCAGATGCACACCGAATCCCTGACCGCCATGCGCCGGGGGGAATGGGCCCTGGCCCTGAGCATCCTCGAGAAGGCCGTCAAGCAGTACGATGCCCAGGCGCCGACGCTCTTCGGCCCCAAGTTCGGGTGGTTCTGGTATCACAAGGGTTACTCGGAGCTGAAGGTCAAGAAGTACGAGGAGGCCATGAAGTCCTTCGAGGTGTGCTACAAGAAGTACCCCAACAACAAGGGCGCCTCGGCCGGCGCCGGCGACGACCAGAGCATCAACCTCTACCATGTGCGCTCCCTCCTGAAATGGGGCGAGGCCGCCCAGGGGGCGGAGGATTACGAAACCGCCATCCGGATGTACAAGAAGTTCCTCGATGAGCGCGACCCGACCCGCGACAAGTACGAGCGCGGCGCCTTCTACGTGAACATGGCGATCTGCTACTTCAAGCTCGATAAGATCTCCAGCGGCATCGAGAACCTCGAAACCGCCATCAAGAACAAGGAGGAATTCCCGACTCCCGACGAGGGGATCATGGCCGGCTTCCAGGGGCTCGTGCAGGCCGTCATCAACAAGAAGGACCAGCAGGCCTTCATCGATTTCATGAACAAGAACCGGGCCGACATCGTCCTGGATCCGTTCCAGACGCATCCCTTCGTCCCGATCTTCCTGAAGCTCGCCGCCGACGCCCTCGGCAACGGGCTGGATCGCACCGCCTTCGAGCTCTACGCCCTGGTGCCGAGCACCAAGGCCATCATCGACGACATGCAGGCCCAGTTGACCATGCTGGGACGCATCGAGCGCCCCCTGAATGACGGTTCGCGCCTCCTCGACAAGGTCGCCATCGAGAAGCACATGGAGGAGGTCCGGGGCCAGGCGCGCACCGGCGATCCGGCGGAGGTCATCGCCCTGGGGGCCACGGCCTACATCCACGAGGAAAACGGGAACGCCCGCGGGGCCTTTGCCGCCTACGAGCAGCTCGAGTTGTTCTTCGACAAGTCGAAGAAGCGCGAGGACCACCTCTACAACCTTGTCCGGACCTCCTCGATCATCGGCGAGGTCCTCACCACCGAGAAGTACGGCACCGTGTTCCTCAAGGATTTCCCCAACAGCAAGTACGCCGAGTCGGTCCGCAGCATGATGCTCACCAGCCTGTTTTTCGGCGGCGAGTACGACAAGTGCATCCAGGTGGCGAGCCGCATGATCGACACGCTTCCCGAGCCGTCCGACCAGCACGACATCTGCCTGCACGTCCTCGGCGGCAGCTACTACTACACGGGGCAGTATGATCTCGCCAAGGATCTCCTCAAGCTTCACCCGGAGCAGTATCCGGAGAGCCAGTTCAAGATGGCGGCGCTCTACTTCGAGGGGTCGAACCTTTCCCGCCTGCAGTACTGGTCCGCGGCGGCGAAGCTCCTCGACACCTTCCTCGAGAAGTACCCCGACCCGCGCGAGAACATCTACCTGTCCTACGCGCTCTACGACCGCGCCAACTGCCATTACGCCGAGGACGAGCTCGAGCCCGCCCTCTCGAAGGTCAATCGCATCGAGACCGAGTTTCCCGGCGCGGATGTCATGGACATGACCTTCAACCTCAAGGGGAACGTCCTCCAGACGCTCAACGAGTTTGACGAGGCCGAGAAGTACTACCTCAAGGCCCTCGAGATCGCGGAGCGCCGCGACAACCGCATCGTGGCCAGCGAGGCCGTCTACTACCTGGTGGCCCTCCTCGGCGCCGAGAAGCGCGGCCGCGAGGAGAACCCGCGCGTCGGCGATGCGGTGCCCTACTACGACAAGTTCTGGGCGGAATACGGGACCGACTCGCCCTACAAGGCCCAGGTGGCGGTCAGCGGCGTGTATGCCCTCAGCAAGGCGGGCCGCGCCGAGGAGGCCCTCGAGCGCCTGCAGGGCGTGATCGCCGAGCTGGCCTCGATCACCGGGGCGCCCGGTCTCGAGGAAGCCATCAATTCCTACACGAAGGCCTACCTGGAGATTCACACTCCGGAGGAGTTGAAGGAGCACTACTACCAGTTCCCGGGCATCGATTCCGAGAACCGGGAAGCGCAGGCCCTCCTGCGGATCGCCATTATCGGCGTCTTCGAGACGATCCTCGAGAACGCCGACAAGGACCAGGAGGAGGCGGTGGCCCTGAAGGCCAACGCCATGATCAAGGTGCTCTTCCAGGACCTGAAGAACTACTTCAAGCCGAAGGAGCTCTCGAACTACGTCCTGGTTCGCCTCGGCGATTACCTCCGGGAGAACACCTCCGCGCCGCGCCAGGCGCTGCCCTACTACGAGGAGGTGGTGACCCGCGAGGATCAGTCCTACCGCTTCCCGGCCCTCTTCGGCATCGCGGACGTCTACGGGGCGTCCGACAACACCAACGAGAACGCCAAGGCGATCCAGAGCCTGGAGCGGATCTTCAACGACGCCACCGACAAGGCCGAGAAGGAGCGCTCCCTCTTCCGCATCGTCACGATCCTCGCGAAGAGCCGCGATTGGCCGAATGTCACCGCGCGCGCCAAGGAGTACCTGTCGACCGCCGGCTTCAAGAAGTTCGCCCCGCAGGCCTCGCTCCTCCTCGCCGAATCCTACGACAAGCAGGACATGGATGAGGACGCCATCGCGGCCTACACCAAGACGTGGGCGGCCTACACCGGCTACATCGTGGTCTCCGCGCCGGCCGTGAAGCGCATCATCGAACTGACGTGGGAGCGCAACCGCCCCGGGAGCGACGCCAGGAAATCCGATCGCCAGACCGCTTACGAGTTCGGCTGGAACTACCTCGACAGCACCTCGCGCCTCGTCTCGCAGATGACCCCGGAGGAACGGAAACTGCGGGAGGATCTCGAGAGCCTCGTGCAGGAGTACGAGGACGATCCCACCGTCATGAAGATGGAAGACGTCAAGAAGCTGGAAGAGCAGTCCCGATAGTCCCTTTCCCACCCAACCGCCCACCATCATGAATTCCTTCCGAATCATCCTCGCCATCCTGAGCCTCGCGGCCGCCCCGGCCATCGCCCAGGAGAACCCGTCGGACGTCCGCGCCCTCCTCATTCTCGAGGATGACGCCATGCAGGTCTGGATCACGGCGGCCAGCGCCGCCAACATCGAGTACAAGACCACCCCGCAGTCGATCGACCGGAAGCGGACGCCCCGCTCGCAGGTCCAGAGCATCTACTATTTCGAGCCGGACTCCTTCAAGGAGGCCAAGGCGCTCTACGAGAACCGCGACTACGAGACGGCGCGGGAGAAGTTCGCCGCCATCAAGACGACCCTCGAGCGCGTCAAGAATCTCCCCGGCAATTTCGGCACCCTCGCGGGCTTCTACGAACTCGAGTGCTGCCGCCGCATGCAGGACCTCGAGGCCCTCGCCCAGTTGCTCGACGACTATGTCCCGGGGCCCCTCGTCCGCGAGTACCAGATCAACCAGGTCGAGTTGTACGCGGTGTGGGACGCGGTCCGGACCAAGAGCTGGCCGCGTCTCGTGAGCCTTGCCGACGAGTTGCTGTCCCAGAAGAAGTGGACCGGGACCCAGCTGGCGCAGATCTACTACTGCAAGGGGCTGGCCCTCGACGCCATCGGCCGGAAGGTCGACGCGCTCATCGCCTTCAACGGGGCCTTCACCGCGGACTACACCGCTTCGGAGGAGCTGACGCGCGATGCGGCCCTGGCGTGCATGCGCATCTACCGGGAGCACGAGGAGGTGAAGCTTGCCATCGAATTGTTCGGCACCGAGGACGAGGACCGGAACTCCGCCGGGTACACGCTGTTGCAGGAGGCCGTGGCCCTCGTCGACATCTGGGAGCGGGCCCTCGGCGGCGGACAGGCGCTTCCCGCCGAATACAAGAGCTTCGAGCAGTACAAGGAATCCGGCCCGAAGCCGAAGGCCCCCGCGAAGAAGGCCGAGCCGGCGAAGAAGGCCGAGCCGGCGAAGGAAGCCGCTCCGGAGAAGAAGGAGGAGCCCGGGGCGAAGAAGGAAGGCTAGGCCCGTTGCGCGGGCGACCCCGCGCGGTTCCCCCGCCGGCGTCCTGCCCCGGCGGGGCGGCTCCTACTTCGTGGGCCGCGCCTGGCGGCCCTCGTCGATGAGGCGCCAGAACTGCTTCGACTTGGCGAGGGCCTCGTCCTCCCCGACCGGGAGCTTCGAGCGGAACAGGAAGTCCTGGAACGTGTTGGCGTGAAGGACGCGCTGCACGATCACCTGGCCATCCGCGACCTCGAAGTAAAACCGCCAGTCCTTCGACCGGAAGCGGTAGAGGGTCTTCCCCTCGCGCTCCAGCCTGCCGAAACGCTCGTCGTCGAGGTTCTCGAGATCGGCCTCGGTCACCTTGAACTCGTCGAACAATTCCAGCTGCTCGAGGGTGCCGAGTTGCGACACCTCCGCGGCGCTGATCTCGTTGAAGACGATCTGGAGCACGGCCCGAGATTAGCCGCCCCGGCGCGGGCGGGAAGGATTTTCAAGCTGCGGCCCGCGGCCGGCCCGCGGATGCCGGGCCTCCCGTCATGCGATGGGATCCGGGCACACCTCGCGGCGCTGGCAGGCGTGGCAGAACTCGCCGAGGTAGAGCTCGTCGATCCATTCCATGAGGGGCCGGATGTGGGCCGCCTCGTCGGTGAGGATGCCGGCCTCGAAGTTCCGGCGCTGCGGACTCTTGGCCCCGAGTCCCGCCCCGGTGAGGTTCGCCGAGGTGATGAACGCCGTCCGGCCGTCGATGACGATCGCCTTGGTGTGCACCCGCGGGCACAGGATGCGCTCGAAAAGCTCGCTCTCCAGCAAGGCCGGGTAACGGTCGTAATCCTTGCGGAAGCGCGGGCCGGGCTCCTTGGCGTGGATCAGCCGGACCGCCACCCCGCTTTCCACGAGGTCGTTGAGGATCTCGAGGAACGGCACGTGCCGCCGGCCTTTCTCCACGTGGAGGTCCTTGATGTCGGCCGTCACGATCCAGAGGAACTTCGCCGCCTCCGGCACGGCCTCCAGCATCACCCGCCGGTAGATGTCTTCATTGAGGAGAAGCTCGGTCATGGGGTGCGGGGATGCGGGGGGCTCCGTGGAGCCGGCTGGAAAACCTCAGTGCGAGTGCGGCAGTCCGAGGGCGTGGGCCGCCATGTGCTCGGCCTCCTTGTAGACTTCCCGGACCGCGACATCGGCCTGCCGGGCGGCGTGGCGGCAGTCCTCGAATTCGGGGAAGACCTTGGACTTCCCGTCGGGCAGGGTCGCGACCTTCACGCGGATCTTCCCGAAGCGCGTCTCGACGGTCTCGATCCGCCGCGGCAGCGAATCCCGTTGCACCTCGCTGCGGCGCACCCCGAGCGTGGAGCTTTCCCGGAAGACGATCTCCTCCAGCTCGGGCGCGTGCTGGCTCCGGGCGAGGATCTGCAGGACCACCCCGGGGCGGTTCTTCTTCATGTGGGCCGGCAGGACCGTGACGTCGAGCGCCCCGGCTTCCAGCAACCGCTCCGAGACATGACCGGTCAGTTCCGGCGATTCGTCGTCGAGGTTCGTCTCGAGGAGGGTGAGCGTCTCGGTGATGAGCCCGCCGGCGGCCGATCCCTGGCCGAGCATGACCCGCAGGACGTTCGGGATGCCGAGGTCGCGCGTGCCGGCCCCGTACCCGATGGACTCCAGGGTCATGGCGGGAACCGGGCCGAAGGCGTTCGCCACCTCCGAGAGGACGGCCGCCCCGGTGGGGGTGACCAGTTCGGCATCGATCGGGCTGCCCACGATCGGGCAGCCTTTCATCAGGGCGAGGGCCGCCGGGGCGGGGAGGGGGATGTTGCCGTGCGCGCCGGTGATGAACCCCCGGCCCACCGGCAGCGGCGAGGCGACCACCCGCCCGATCCCGAGCGCTTCCAGCCCCGCCAGGGCGCCGCACACATCCACGATGGCATCCACCCCTCCGACTTCATGGAGGTGCACTTCATCGACGCTCGAGTTGTGGATGGCGGCCTCGGCCTCGCAGATGCGCGTGAAGATGCGCACCGCCCGCGTCTTGACCGCCTCGGACAGGTCGCTGTCCTCCACGACCTTGCGCAGGTCGGCGAGATGGCGCTCGGGGGCGTCGTCATGCACATGGACATCCACCTTCGTCGCCGAGAAGCAATTCTTCATCACCGGCCCGACGTGCAGGTGGAAGTCCTTCAGGTGCAGCTTCGCAAGCTCGGCCTCGAGATCCCCGGCCGGGAGCCCGGCATCCACGAGGGCCCCGAGGATCATGTCCCCGCTCGCTCCCGCGATGCAGTCAAAGTAAGCGGTCTTCATGGGATTGGAGATTCATGTGAAGAATGGGAATGATGAATTCCCGGCGACCGGAACACTCATTCTTCCCATTCCTCCCATAATGCCCGGCACCTTCAAGCGTTTGCTCCGCGGAGAATCGCATGGGCCACGGTCGCGGCGCCGAAGCCGTTGTCAATATTGACCACCGCGACGCCGGATGCACAGGAGGAAAGCATGGCGTGCAGGGCGGTTTCCCCGCCCTTCGAGACGCCGTATCCGACGCTGGTCGGCACCCCGATGACCGGCGCGGCCACCAGCCCGCCGATGACGCTGGCGAGGGCCCCTTCCATGCCCGCCACGCAGATCACGACCTCCGCGTCCCGCAGGACCGGCAGCTTGTCGAGGAGGCGGTGCACCCCGGCGACCCCGACATCGGTGAGGCGCTCCACCCGGTGGCCGAGAAACTCGAGGGTTTGGGCGGCCTCCTCCGCAACCCGCAGGTCGGAGGTCCCCGCACAGGCGACCACCACGCCCGGCCCCGCGCGCCGGTCCGCGGAATCCCCCAGCAGCAACAGGCGCGACACCGGATCATAACGGACCCCGGGAAGACTCTCGCCGACGAGCCGCGCCTTCCGCCGCGAGACCCGCGTTGCCATGGCCCGGTGGTGCGCATCCCGGATGCGCTCCAGGATCTCCACCAGCTGCTCCGCCGATTTGCCCGCGCCGTAAACGGCCTCCGGCAGGCCGGTGCGCAACTCGCGGTGGTGATCGATACTCGTGTGACCGAGGTCCGCAAACGGCAGGTCGCGGAGCCGGTCGAGGGCCTCGTCCGCGGAGGTCGCGCCCGCCGCCACTTCGTCCAGGAGGGCCTTGAGGCGCTCGGGGCTCATCGCCCCGGTCCTTCATTCATGCTCCCCGACCGGAACCCCTCGAGGTCGATGGTGGCATACTGGAAGCCCGCTTCCCGCACCGCCTCCGTGATGGCGTCGCCGAAGTTCACCGCTTCCTTCAGTTCCTCCTTGGGCACCTCGATGCGCGCCACCGTCCCGTGATGGCGCACCCGCAATTGCGTGAAGCCGAGCTTCCGCAGGGCCGCCTCCGCGGTTTCCACCTGCGACAACTTCTCCGGGGTGACCTCCGACCCGTAGGGGATGCGGGACGACAGGCAGGCGTTGGCCGGCTTGGCCCAGTTGCTGAGCCCGGCCTCCTTGGCGAGGGCGCGGATCTGCGCCTTGCCGAGGCCGCATTCCTGCAGGGGGCTGCGCACCCCGTGTTCGCGGGCCGCGCGCAACCCGGGGCGGTGGTCGCCGGTGTCATCGGCGTTCGTTCCGTCCAGGATCCAGCGCAGCCCTTCCCCGCCCGCGTAGCGGATCAGGGTGTCGTAGACATTCGACTTGCAGAAGTAACAGCGCTGCGTGTCGTTCTTCCGGTAGCGCGGGTCCTCGACTTCACTGCTCTCCAGCAGGACGTGTTTCACCCCGATCTCCGCCGCGATGCGTTGCGCGTCGTTGAGGTCCTGCCGCGCCAGGCTCGACGAGACCGCGGTGGCCGCGATGACCTTGTCCCCGAGCGCCTCGTGCGCGAGCTTCAGGACGAGCGTGCTGTCGATGCCCCCCGAGAATGCCACCACCACTTGCTCCAAGCCGCGGAGGAGACTGTCGAGGCGGCGGCGGGATTCGTTCAGATCGCTCATTCTACCGCCAATACGCAACGCTATCCGTGCCTGAATCGCAAGGAATTGTAGGGCCCCCGCTCCGCCGGCCGGGGGCCGGATCGCAAGGAAATTGCAGGGCGGGTGCTCCGCCGGCCGGGGGCAATCTGGCGGCGCCCGGCCATGCGCTGCCCGCATGGAAGGGCACGCCTCCGCCCGCCGATCGCCGCCGGGGAGCGCCGACCCGGCGCTCCGGCCGGCGAAAGGCACGTCCCGTCACACCCAAGCCCCTGTGAATAAATCGCCTCGACACGGCCCCTTCCCTGTGCGATTGCTCCCCCTAATGAGCAATTGGACCAAGGCACCCTTTCTTCTCGTGCTGCGACTCGGGCTGTAGCCCGGTCTGCTTTTCCTTTGGTCCAGTTCTGCCTCCCCGTTTTGCGGGCGAATTGTGTCCATTGGCCTTGCAAGTCCAACGCGCATCCAGCAATCCATTCCCAATACCACCATGAAGACTGAGAACATCCGCAAGTACGGGCCCTTTCCCGGGGTCGGCCTGCCGGATCGCACCTGGCCGGACCGGACCATCACGTCGGCGCCGATCTGGTGTTCGGTGGACCTGCGCGACGGCAACCAGGCCCTCCCGATCCCGATGAGCGTCGAGGAAAAACTCGAGATGTTCGACCTCCTCGTGGATATCGGCTTCAAGCAGATCGAGGTCGGCTTTCCCTCCGCCTCCGACACCGAGTTCAACTTCCTGCGGCGCTTGGTGGAAGAGAACCGCATCCCCGGGGACGTGCAGGTGCAGGTCCTCGTGCAGGCCCGCGAGCACCTGATCCGCCGCACCTTCGAGGCGCTGGCGGGCGTGAACCGGGCCATCGTGCACATGTACAACTCGACCTCGCCGCTGCAGCGGCGGGTGACCTTCAGCGACGCCTCCCGCGACGACATCAAGCGCATCGCGGTCGAAGGGGCCGCCTTCGTCAAGGAGTTGATCCCCACCGTCCCGGACACCGACATCAGCCTCGAGTATTCCCCGGAGTCCTTCTCCGACACCGAGATGGATTTCGCCCTCGAGGTCTGCGAGGCCGTCATGGACGTCTGGGAGCCGACACCCGCGAAGCGCGTCATCCTGAACCTGCCCGCCACCGTCGAGTGGACCACCCCCAACGTCCATGCCGACCAGATCGAGTGGTTCGGCCGCAACGTGAAGGACCGCGAGAGCGTCATCATCTCGCTGCACACCCACAACGACCGCGGCACCGGCGTGGCGGCCACCGAGCTGGGCCTCCTCGCCGGCGCGGACCGGGTGGAGGGCACCCTCTTCGGCAACGGCGAGCGGACCGGCAACCTCGACATCGTGACCGTCGCCCTCAACATGAACAGCCACGGGATCGAGACCGGCCTCGACTTCACCGAGCTGCCGCGCATCCGGGAGGTCTACGAGCGGACGACGCGCATGAGCGTCCCCGACCGCCAGCCCTACTCGGGCGAACTCGTCTTCACGGCCTTCTCCGGCAGCCACCAGGACGCCATCAAGAAGGGCATCGACCGGCGCCGGAAGGACGTCGCCGCTGAAAACGGCGACAAGGTGGCGTGGGGCGTCCCCTACCTGACGATCGACCCGGAGGATATCGGCCGCAGCTACGAGGCCATCATCCGGATCAACTCCCAGTCGGGCAAGGGCGGGGTGGCGTGGATCCTCGACCGCGAGCACGGGTTCGACCTGCCGAAGACCATGCACCCGCTGGTCGGCAAGCAGATCTACGACCTCGCCGACAGCCTCGGCCGCGAACTCACCCCGGAAGAGGTGCGCGATGCCTTCTTCAAGTACTTCGCGAACCTCAGCGAGCCGCTCCACGTCCTCGATTACGAGCTCGACCACCACAAGGTCGAGCGCGGATCGGTGCGGTGCCGCGCCGACATCCTGATGAACGGCGAGAAGAAGCACATCGAGGGGCTCGGCAACGGCCCCATCAACGCCTTCGTGAACGCCCTCGAGGAAGAGGGGATGAAGGACTTCGTCCTCACCGATTACCGGTCGCACGCCCTGCACGGCGGGTCGAGTTCGGACGCCGCGGCCTACGTGCAGCTCAAGCACGACGACGGCCGCCTCATCTGGGGCGCCGGCGTCGACCCCAGCATCGAGATGGCCGGCCTCAAGGCGCTGGTCAGCGCCTGGAACCTGCTGCGGTGACGTGGCGGCGGTTTTCAACCGCCTTGCCCTTCGTTCCGAACAATGGGCTGGGCGGATGGAATCCGCCGCCACGCTCACTCCTTCAGGTGCCCCGGGATGTGGTGGAACCACGGGAGTTGCACC
>JABDMC010000325.1 GCA_013001695.1 Akkermansiaceae bacterium | reverse complement strand
CGGGGAAGGTCGAAGCGCGGCCTGGTTTCCCAACTTCTTCGTTCCTCCTCAGTCGTGAATCTCGATTCACTCCTTCGGAGCGCCTTGAATTTGGAAAATCATCCTCGCGCATCATGTTGCACTACTTCCGGGACACCACACTAGACGGCCGGCAACCTGCGGCGCAGCCCGAAGACGAAGGCCGCCGCAATCCCGACGACCAGGAGGACGACCAGCGCCTCCCTGGCGGGACTCCGGAAGCTCGGCGACTCGAACTCCAGCTTCAACTCCAGCGGCGCGTCCTCCTGGACCTGCACGCTGCGCGAGAAGGTGAAGACCCGCCCCTCTTCCGGGAGCGTCACCCCGATGGCCTGCGGCGCGGGCTCCGTCGACCGCTGGTGGGTGACGAGCCGCATCGCGATGCGCTGCAGGACATCATTGTCCTCCTTGGTGTTGCCCTGGAGGAACTGCCCGAACTCCTGCGGACGGTAACGCACTTCTCCCTCGTTGATGATGCCATTGCGGAAGGCCGCCATTTCCAGCTCCGCATTCTGCTGGAACGAGGGATCCTCGTTGCGGTTGTCCAGGTAAAGCCGCTGACGCCGCGTGTTGAGGCCCACGATGGCCTGCTGGGTCTGCATCTCGCGAAGCTGCACCCGCGCGTCCTCGTTGGACGCCGCGTCGAGGTTGTAGTTGTTCGCCACGCTGTTGAGCGCGGTGCGCGCCTTGACCTGCTCGCCCGCCTGCCACAGCTTGTTGGCGCGATCGAGGAGCTCGACCGCCTTCTGGGCCTGCTCTTCCCGCTGCTCCCGGGTGGTGGCGAGGTAGACGCCGCGGTCGTACTCGCGCCCCCGGTCTTCACTGCGCAGGTCGAGGTCCCCGTCGTCGTCCACCAACTCGTAGTCGGCCGGCACGATGACCCGCCACTCGATGTTCTCCAGCGGGACATTCAGCAGCGGGGTGGCGAGGCGCATCTTCCGCAGGGTGTTCCCCGGGAGGGAGTAGACGAAGCGCACGTTCGCCACGCGGTCGCCGGACCCCGGCAGGATGTAGAACTGGTAGGCCCCGCCTTCCCGGACCACGCTGACGCTCTCGCCGTTCACGAAGACGTTGTAAAGCACCCCGTCGGACGGCAGCTGGACGCGCAGGGTGCTGCGCTGGATGACATCCACGTTCAGGTCGACCGCCGTCAGCAGTTCGCCGACCGGCGAGACCACCGTCGTGAAGGAGCCGCCGCTGACCCGGAGCTTGAGGGCTTCCGCCACCGAGTGCCGGCGCAGGCGCAGGGCGAGGGAACTGGCGGCGTCGAGGGTGCGCAGCGTCAGGGCCGGGATGCTGCGGTCCCGCGCTTCGCGCAGTTTCTGCGGCACCGCGTTCCAATCGACCCGCTGCCATCCCTTCGGAAGGTCCCCGGTTTCGAGTTCCATGCGGGCCCCGGCGCGGACCGCAAAGTAGTAGGAGCTCTGCCGGAGGTCCGGGAATTCCGCGGCCCGCAGCGTCTCGAGTCCCTCGGCCCGCTCGCCGGTGCGTTCATATTCGATCCGCACCGGGACGTCCCCGATCATGCGCCGCTTGAACTGGATTTCCCACAGGTCTCCCGCCACGGCGGGATCATCGGCGGAGGGCACCCGCACCATGTCGTTCACGGCCGTCCCGGTGGCGCGCACCGTCCGGGCCTCCTCCTCGCTCATCCCCGGCAAGCGCACCCGCAGCGTCCGGATGGAGGCGTTCTCGACCTGCAGCTGCGCCGAGATTCCGGTGCGGGTCTGGCCTTCCCGCAGGGTGAGGTCGTGCAGCACGAGGCCGGTCAGCCACGGGTCGAGCTTCTCGATTCCGAGGCGCAGTTCCCAGTCGCTCTGGAGGATGCGGAAGGCGAGCGCTCCGTCGCCCTCGCCCCCGAGCTGCCGCGGGTCGACTTCCGAGACATTGCGGCGCAGGAGGGTGCGCAGGCGGATGCCGGTCGTCGGCTTCACCACGAGATCGCCCGTCTGGCGGCTCGCCTCCCGCACCTCGAATCGAGGCACCAGCCATCCCTCCCCGTCCACCCCCGGGGACGGACCGGACAGCGCCAGCGAAAATTGCTGCGTCCCGATCGTCTTCCCGTTCAGGTGCATGATGACGTGCCTCCGGCCGTCGTCGGTCAACTCGGTCCAGTGGCTGAGCGCCGGGCCGGTGAGCGAGTCGACCTCGAGGCCGTCGGGCAGCGGGAAGCTCAGCTGGAAGACGCCCGCCCGCAGGATGTCGACGTTGAAATTCACCCCGAGGACGAGACGTTCGTCGCCGATGGAGAGCACCTGCGTGGAAGTCACGCGCACCTCCGGGGCGACGGGCGCGACGCGCAGGGCGATGGTCCCGCCGGCCTGGCCGTAGCGGTAGACCCGGTGGAGCACCGGCTTGCCGCCTTCCCGCTCGGGAATCAGGGCGGCCTCGAAGTCCGCGAGGTTCACCACCGACATCCCGTCGGCCCGGGGATTCTCGGGCTGCGCCTCCGATCCGAATGCCAGGGCGGCGAGGCCGACTTCCCCCGCGGCGCCCTCCACCGTCACCGGCGCCAGCGCGATGTCGGCGGGCAGGGCGCCGAGGCTCCCTTCGGTCTCCACCAGCATCATGAACGGGTTCGCCTGCGGCGGTTCGATCGCGATGATCAGGCGGCCGGCTTCGGCGTCGAACTGCCAGGTGCTCACCGGCCCCTGGCCGACGTCGCTGACCGTGAATCCCTCCGGCACCTTCAGCGCCAGTTCCCGGACCTCCCCCTGCGAGGGCCGCACGCGGATGGCATGCCGGCCGTCGACCACTCCGGGGCTCGGCAGGTAGAGGTTCGACACCTCCACGTAAAACTGCGTCTCCTCCGCTTTGACGTCGCGCGACTTCGGCTGCAGCGTGATGGTGGACACGCGGCTCGGCGCCAGCAGGAGACGGGCCCCGCTTTGTCCCTCGCCCGCATTCACGACCGGCACGATGCGCATCGCCTCGCCGGATTCGAATTCCCACCCGGCCTTGTCGTAAAGCACGCCGACATCCTGCACCGCCGCGGGTCCGGTGGGAACCGTCCACTTGCGGGCGTCCTCGCCGACCTGCATTTCGAAGGCGAAGTTCGCGCGGAGCGATTTGACGGCCGGCTCCGCGCCCGGGGCGGCCGCTCCGCCCGGTCCGCGGATGGAGACCACGAAGGCCGTGCCGCACCCCGCCACCGCCTGCTTGTCAATCCGCAGGCCGTCTCCCGTGAAGTCCGTCAGGACCGCGGGCTCCTTCAAGAGGAGGAAGCTCTCCCCCTCCCGGCCGGTGACCGTGATGCTGCCGGTGGCCTTCACGCGCCCTTCCGCCACCACCCACGACTGCACGATGGCATCCGCGGCGGCCATCCCCGCCGGGACGACCGGTGCGGGCGCCTCCTTGGCGGGAGGAGTCTTCGCCATGGCTTCATGGGCGCCGCCCAGGGCGAGGACCAGGCCGAGGATGAGGAGCGAGGCCGCCGACGGTCCCGGCATGGGCGGCGGCTCCCCGGGTCCCTCCCCGGCGCGCTCGCGTTCCTCGAGCTTGCGGCGGGCCCGTTCCGCCCGTCGCTCGCGCCAGGCGCCGGCGCCGTTGCGGACCCCGCGCCCGATCCAGGGCAGCAGGAGAATCGCGATGGCCAGCGCGGCGAGAAGGTAAAACGTCCATGCCCCGCCGCGTTGCGCCAAAATCCCGAGGGGCACCAGCGCGACGCCGGTCAGCCGGAAAATTTCGCGCCGCTTCCGGGCGAAGAACGACCACACGAACAAGCCGATCCCGGCCGCGATCGCGGCGAGGCCGGCGTAGTTGAGGGCCACCCGCCACTCCTTGTAGTTCCCCACCACGATGCTGACCTGTTGATCGGCAGCCACCGCCGGCAGGGTGACATCCAGGACTTCGAGGTTGCTGCGGGAGTGCAGCTGGGCGTGACGCATCAGCATCAGCGCCAGGACCAACCCCACCACCAGCAGGGCGATCCCGCCCGCCGCCCGCATGGCGCCTGCGGGATCGGTGCGGCGGAGCCAGCACGCAAAGGCAAGGACAAGGGTCAGGGCGAGGGTCGGCCCGACAGCCCGGTTCGCGATCCATTCCAGGCCGGTCTCGGTGAGCACCGGGTTGGCGATGGGGATGCCGTCGGTTTTCGGGACAAGGACCCGGCCCTGCTCGCCGCGCATCTCCCATTCGGTCTTCAGGACCGGCGCGGCCACGGCCGGCAGGGTCAGGACCGCCAGCGACCCGCTCGCCGCCGGGCGCCCGAGCCGCAGGCTCACCTGCACCGGGACATTGGCATCCGCCCCGGCCGGCAGCGGAATCAGCGTGTAGGCCCCGTCGACGCGCGCGCTGACGGCCCGGCCGTCGACCGAGACCTCCCACAGGCGCGCTTCGCCGGGAAGCTTGGCGCGCAGCACCCGCCGCCCGCGCGACTTCACGAAATAGGTCACATCCGTCACGACTTCCCCGTCGCGGGAGACGCGGCTCTCGGCCTCCGCGAATTCCACGACCTGCTCGATGGTGTCGCCCGGCTCGAACCACTCGACCCCGAGGGCCAGATCGAACCCGCGCGCGGTGTACTGGTAGGTCGCCAGCGCCGGGGCGGCACTGAGGAGACGAAACTCGGCCGGCAGCTCGAGGGGATCGAGCTTCAGCAATTCCGGCGACGCCGCCGCCACCGAGACATCGACCTGCACCGGGCTGACGACATGGATGAACCCGCGCTCGCCACGGACCCCTTCCGGCGCCACGCGGCCGGGGCGAATCGACCCGCCGTTGGCGCCCACCGCTTCCTCATAGGTCACGAGGAGCGTGTAGGATCCCACCACGGCCTGGTTCAACGAGACGATCAGGCGGTCGGCAAGCTCCCCCTCTTCGCGCCGCCAGGTGCGCACGTCCCTTCCTTCCACCGCGACGTTGCCGGCCTCCTTGGGCACCCCGAGGTTCCATTCCGTCACCGGGGCGCCGGTGATGAAGTAGTTCAGGACCACGCTGGCGTAGGCCGTCTGGTCCTTCAGCGAGTAGAGGTGGAAGACATCGGCCTGCACGCTTTGCGGCAGCTTCTCGATGATCATGCCGGCGCTCCACTCCTCCTCCCGGATCCGGAAGGCCTGCTGGAGGTTCGGCTGGTTGTTCTGGAACCGGGAGAGCGGGATCTCGGTGAGCATCTCGACCGTTCCGACCGACATCCGGAACCCCGGCACGCTGGCCGCCCCGATCTCGCCGCGCACGCTGTTCGCGGCGGGATAGCGCAGGCGCGGCAGGGCCCACTCGCCGTCCTCGGCCGGCTGGTTCTTTTCAAGGTGCACGCGGACCAGGCGTCGCCCGGAGACGTCGCTCCCGAAAATGACCATCAGGCTGCGGCGTCCGTCGGCCACCTGGGTGCCGACCTGGTTGTCGGCCACGTCCGCCCCGGAGACGGAGACCACCGAGTAGTCCTCCGGGATCTCGATCTCCCACTCGCGCAGCGGCGCCTCGCGGATGTCGAGTTCGACATCGGCCCGGATGACGCGGTCCGTTTCGGACAACTCGTAGATCACGACCTGCGAGACGTTGACTTCCGGCTGCACGCGGTCCGCCGCGATTTCATAGGCGTGCTCCGCCGCCGGGAACCGATAGACGAAGACCTGCCGGTCGCCCCCGGTCGCCTGCTTGTCCGGGAACTGGGCGGGTGACAACTGCGTCATTCCCTCCACGCCGGCGACCTCGAGGCGGGTCGCCCCGATGTTGTAGACGCGCACGAATCCCGAGTGCCGCGTCGACCCCTCGGGGAGGACGCGCAGCGGCGCGGCCCGGACCGGGAAGGCGCCGAGGGCCAGCTGGCTGCGGACCCGCACGTTGCTGGTCCCCTCGATCGGCTGGTTCAGCGCGATCTCGAGGAACCGGGACCCGCCGGCCTCGGTGACCTTCCAGCTGAGGACGTTCGGCCCCTCCACGGCGAGCACCTCGCCGGGACCGGCGAGGGCCATCCGGATCGCTTCGAGCTTCCCCTGCAAAATCTTGAAGTCGACGTCGGTGGTCTGCCGCATGAGGCCCGCCCCGACGCCCACGTTGGTGCGCGCCACGGTGTTGAAGAACAACTTCCCCTCGCCGGCGAGGCGTTTCGGACGCCAGCCCATGGCGCATTGCCCGTTCACGGGCAGGAATCCCTTCCACGCCCCGTCGGTGCGGGTGGGCACCACCGCGCCGGTGTCGCTGAACTCGGTGTCGGCGCCGATCCCGCGGATGACGACCGGGACCACCGCCCCGGACGGGATCTCGAACTCGAAGGCGCTGAACTCCGGTCGCTGCATGAGCCGCGCCACGATCTTCAGGTTCACCTCGAACCGTCCCGCCTTGTCGAAGTGCAGCCGGTAGACCGGGTTGCCGCGGCGGTCGGTGGCGAGGTCCAGCCGCCAGCCGGCGCCGTCGGGCAGCGCCTCCACGGCGGCCCGTCCCCGCAGGATGTCGATCGCGGATTCGTCCTCGCTCACCGTGGCGGTTCCGCGCAGCTCGAAGGTCGCGTGTCCGAGTTTCTCGTCGATCACGCCGTTCAGGGCCGCGATGTCGAGTTCCACGGGAGCCGCCACGGCGCTGCTCCGGGAGAAGCGGAACGCCAGTCTCCGGCCGTCGATATTCTGGAAGTGACGCACCGCGTCGCTCCCGGACTCGAGCGGCAGGAACCCCTCCGCCTCGAGGAGGCGGCCCGCCACGTCGCCGGGCAACACCACCTTCACCGTGGACGAGAACCCGACCGCCTGGCCGGGACGGAGGTGGAGCAAGTCCACCTCCCGGGGCAGTTCGAGATCGAGCAACTTGCCCGCCATCACGAAGCGGAATTCGCGCCGCTCGCCCTTCGGATCGACCTGCAGGTCGAGGAAGCGCTTCCCGCCGACGCGGCGCACCGCCCAGGCCAGCAATCCCTCGCCGGTGACGCGGTCCACCACGCCCTCTCCCCCGATCCCGAGGCTCAGGGTCGACGGCTTCCCCTGCACGATCCGGATGCCGAGGGCGGCCTCGTAGTCGAGGCGCTCGAGGCCCACCGTGACCTGCTGGTCCGCCGTCGCCGCGAAGAAGACCGGCACCTTCGGCCGCAGGCCCTTGGCTTCCACCACGATGCGTCCGCCCTCCTCGCCGACCTCCGCGGTCAGGGAGGCGTCGTCCCCCGTGAACGGATCACCCTCCTCCGCCGCCGGGGCCGCCGGCGGGTCCGGCGGCGGCGGGTCGTCCGCGGGCTTCTCGTCCTGCGCCGCGCCCATCGTTGCGGTCGCCATCCACAGCGCCGCGACGGCCCGGAAAACCGTTCTCGTCATCGTTCTCATCTTCATGTCTAGGGGTGATTTGCATTCCTCCGGGGGCGGGCGGGCCGTCTCACGGCGCCATCTCGCGGGCCTGCCGGGTCATCTCGAACAATTGCCGGACGCGCTGGCTCCGGGGGTAAACGGCTTGTAAACTCCGCGTCCAGCGTTCGACCTCGGCGAGGTCCACGACCTCCCCGGCGCCGCTGCCCTTCAGTTTCTCGGCGAGCATGGCGGCGCTGGCGGCGAGGCGCAGCGACGGCCCGGCATTCTCGACGCGCACCGGGTTGGATTCGTGGGCGATGGTCCATTTCCGCTCCACCATGCGGCCGCTTTCCATGTCGCGGAACCGCACCGAGACCGTGCCGACGTCGCCCTCGCCTTCCGGCAGCGTCTCGACCTGGTAGACCGCCACGCCCTCCTCCTCGGCCGCCATCTCGGCGGCATCCACGCTGTCGTTGCGGAAATCCTCCTTCTCGAGACGGTGCTTCTCGAATCCCAGCAAGCGGTATTTCCCGACCCGCTCCGGGTTGAATTCGACCTGCACCTTCACGTTCTTCGCGGCGGGACGCAGGGCCCCGGCGATCTGCTTCGCAAAGCCCGCATCGGCATCCTCCGGCCGGTCGAGGAAGTAGTAGCGCCCGTCGCCCTTGCGCGTCAGCGACTCGAGGACCTCGTCGTTGAGCCCCTCGGCCCCCACGCCGCAGGCATCGAAGGCGATCCCTTCCTGCCGCATCGCTTCCACCATCGCGGCGAGCGCGGCCGGCTGGGCGTTCCCGAGGTTGGCGGCCCCGTCGGTCAGCAGCACGATCCGGTTCTGCGCCCCGTCGAGGAAATTGTCCCGGGCCTTCTCGAGGCCGAGGCGCAGTGCCGACTCGAGGTTGGTCCCCCCCTCGCTGGGCGTCTGTCGCACGACATCCACGAGGGCGGCGGCCTGGTCCCCCTTGACCCCCTCGCGCAGGAGGCGCGGGGTCCGGGCGAAGCTCAGCAGGGTCACCTCATCCTGGGGATTCAGTTCCGCCGCCAGCAACCGCAGGGCGTTCTGCACCGACTCGACGCGGTCGGCGCGGTCCATCGATCCCGAGTTGTCGAGGAGGAGCGTCAACCGCAGGGGTGTCGCGGCGTTGCGCCCGAGGGCCGCGGTCCGCATCGAGATGCGCACCAGGTTCCGCTGCTGCAGGAAGGGATGCACCGCCTGCTCGACCTGGCAGGCGACCTTCTCCTCGAGGGAGGGCGCCGGGTCGCCGTAGTCGAGGGCGTTCACGAACTCCTCGATCCGCACCCGCTCCGCGTCCGGCCATTGCCCGCCGGCGAGGGCGGCATGGGCGAGCTTGAAACTGACATCGCTGACGTGCAGCGAGAAGGTCGAGAACGGTTCGTCCCCGGCGGCGGTCTCATCCCCGAGCGCAGCCGTCACCTGGGCGAGCTTCTGCTGCATGTCCTCCAGGTTCTTCCGCCGGGCGGCCTCGTTCGCGGCCTGCTGCGGCGCATCCGGGATCGCCAGGAGCATGCGGTTGCCGGCTTCCCCGGCCGCAATCACAGTGCCTTCAAGATCCACGCCCTGCTCGATCACCCCGTCGGCGATCGCTCCCGCAGAGGAGAGGGCGGACCGGTCGGGACTCGAGCCCCCGGCCTCGGGGGCCGGATCCGCACCGGACCTCCCCTTCTTGGACTCCTTGGCCGGGATTTCCTCAACTTCCCCGAGTTTGCTGTCCAGGTTCGCCTGGAGCACGGCGCCCACTCGCCCGTCCCCGTCCTTGTCCTGTCCCGCCTGTCCGTTCTCGAAGGGGGTCACGCCCGCGGCGCTCCCCCACTCGGTCACACCGGCCGGATCCGGGACGCCGGGGCCCCGAGGGGCCTCGGAACGGCCCTCGTCCTTCGCGACATCGTCCGGGGCCGCCATCCGGGTCCTCCCGGACGCCTCCTTGCCGGCGTAGCCTTCCTTGTCCGCCAAACTGAAGAAAGAGGTGCTCAGCTCCCCGCCGGGTTGCGCCTCGCCGGCGACTCGCAGCTTGATGGCGTCCACCTCGCGCCCCGGAGGGCTCTCGCGGTTATCCACATCATAGTTGGTTGCCATGTCACTCGGAACGATCGGCCGGGACAGGCGTTCTTCCCGCTCCACCAGCCGGCGGCCGTTTTCCTCGCCGCCATCCCGCTTGAAATAGGAAGTGCCGGATTTCGCTCCGGTATCCGGGGCGCCGTTCCCCTCTTCGTATCGCGAGGGCGAGCCGAAGGGTCCCAGCGTACTGTTCTCCATCGCGCCCCGTTGGTCGGACTCTGCATTGTCCGGCGTCCGCGCGTATTCGCGCCCGAGATCAAGGTCCGCATTCCCCCGCTTCGTTTTCTCCGCGGATTTGTACAGGTCCACCACCTGCTTCCCGGATCCTCCGGACTGACGCTTGTCCCGGCGCCCCTCGTGCCGGAAGAGCATCTCCTCCCCAGCGACCTCGGCGTCGATCTCCGCCACCTCCGGGACATCGCCATTCTCAAAGTGCGCGAAATGATCCGTGACGGTCCCGGGAGCCTGCGGGATCACGGCCCCGATGCCACCGCCTCCTCCGCCCCCGCCCATCGCCACCGCCGCGGGCTCCGCGGTGGGAGCCGGGGTCGTGGCGGGCCCCATGGCCGGTTCGGGCACCGGAACCGGCTCGGCGCTCGCAGCCCGGGATGCCGTCACGCCGGGCTCCGGGGCCGATTCATCGATCACGCGAGCCGTGCTGCTCGCCGGGGCCTGCGGCTTCAGGGCGAGCGTCGTCCCAAGGTCGGCCGCGAACGGGTCCGCTTCCATCTCCGAATTGTCGTTGCTGTCGGCCGCAAACGGGTCGTCCGACGGCGCGTTCCGGGAATCCCTCACGATGACCCTCCCATAAGCAGCTTTCATCTCCTTTTCGGCCACCGGCTCCGTCGCGGCCCCGCGCATCGCGCCCTCGGAATATCCAAACCAGGCGTCGCCGGCGTTCCGATGCGAGACCTGTCTTTCGGCCTGCTCCACGCCGCCCCCGTTCACGGCAAGATTCGAGCGCAATTTCGCGAGCTCCGATATGATGTCCTCCCGCGTGCGCTCCAGGCTGGACGTCCCCCGCGGGACGTCCATTCCGGCCGCGGGGCGCTCGTCGGTTTCCCTCCCCTTCACCGTCTTCAGCCCGGGATGCGTTCCGCCGTCCACCGCCCGGAGTCTGCTGCGGACCGTGGCGTCCGGTTCGAAATCATCGCTCCACGAGGCGTTCTCCAACCGGAGGCCGGCCGCGCCGGCGTCGGACTCGCTCTTCAGGAGAAGCGGGCTGAGCATCCACGCCAGGACGAGGGTGAGCAGGAAGCACGCCGCCGCCATGGCGAGCACCCGCCGTCCGGCCTTGCCGATGCGCCGTTCCCGCGCGGTCTCGCCGGGGATCACCGTCACCCCGCCTTCCTCCGCCGGGCCGCCGATGGCCTCCAACAATTCCGCCCGCCGCGCGCTGCCCAACCTCCATTCCGGGTCGCGGTGCGTCGCGACCGCGTCGCCGATCAAGCCGTGCACGGCCTCCAGCCGCCGCTTGAAGACCCGCAGTTCCGGGCGCTCGTTCATCAGGCGCTCCAGCTCGTCCCTCTCGAAGTCGGACGCTTCCCCGAGGATCGCGGCCACGATCCGGGCCTCCATTTCCGGTTCGATCCAGGCGTGCAAATCACTGTTCTTGTCGTCGCTCATGGCATCGCTCCTTCTACTCCCGCCCGGCGCAGGGATTCCGCCAGGCTTCTCAAGATGTGATGCAAGCGGTAGCCCACGTTCCCGATGCTCATTCCGGTCCGCTCGCTGATATTGCTGTACTTCAGCCCTTCAAAATATTTCAGGTGGATCAGTTCGCGATCCCGCTCGTCCATCTCGTCGAGGAGCATGTGGACCAGGCCCGCGGCCTCGAGTTTGCCGAGGACCTCGTCCGGCGCCTCGCGCCCCATGTCCTTCTTCCCCTCCAGCCCGCTCCCTCCCACCTCGTCCGAGAGGTTGGGATCACTCAGCGTTTCCCGCTTGTGGTCCCGGAGGTGATTGAAGGCCCGGTTCCGCACACAGCGAAAGAGCCACGCCCGGGGCCTCTCGACGTTGTCCCAGTGCTGGTGGAGGCGCAGGAAGGCGTCCTGCACGAGCTCCTCCGCCACCTCCCGGCGGCCGACGAGGCCAAAGGCGTAGCGCAGCAGGGGGCCTTCCTCTGCTTCAAACACGGCCACCAGCGACGGTTTGTCCGCCGATGTGGCCTCAGCTGGGCGTTGCCGGGACATCGAGGCGACCACCGCCAGGGGCTGGTGGACGGGTGCAGTGTGCTTCTTCGCTACCAATGGTCATGCCTTTCAATGGTCCCTGACACGCCAAAAGCGCTTCTCTTGGGAAGTTTCGCCCCTTTTTTGCGTATTTTTGCGTCAAGAATGGGCCTAGACGGACCGCCCGAGGCCGCTTAAAACCCCCGCCCGCGGATGTATTTCCTCACGAAGATCTTTCAATTCCGGGACCATTCGAACCCGGATGCCGAGAAACCCTTTCTCGAGCACCTCGAGGACCTGCGGATCTGCATCACGCGGATGATGATCGCCCTGCTGATCGCGACCATCGCCTGTTTCGTCTTCCGGAACGAGCTGATGGACATCATCCGGAAGCCGGTCACGGAGGTCTGGGAGAAGAGCCAGCGCGAGGCCCTCGTCGACCTCAAGGTGCCCGTCACGATCGACACGTGGGAGCGCGCCAAGCGGGCCGCCCGCGACGCCCAGCCGCTCGCGCCCGAGCAGCGGGCGCTCTTTTTCAAGGTCCTCTCCGAGGGCGACGGGGACTTCATTTTCCATGCCCAGTCGGTGCACTACTTCCGGGCCGCCCTCGCGATCGAGGACAAGAAGCTCCGCAAGGTATTCATCGATGAGCTTCCGGGGATCGACGACCGAATGCGCGGCCAGATCTTCACGCTGCTCGACGGGAATCCCGAGGCGGAGGTCGATGCCCGCGGGAAGCTGGTTCTCATGCAGGCCCTCAAGCCCACCGAGGGGTTCATGCTGTCCATCAAGCTGGCGTTCTTCGCGGGCATTGTGATTGCCTTCCCGTTCCTCCTCTACTTCCTGCTGCAGTTTGTTCTCCCGGGGCTCCACGAGAAGGAGCAGAAGGCCCTCTTCCCGGCGATGGCCATCGGGTTCGGGCTCTTCCTCTCGGGCGTCTTCTTCGCGTATTTCGTCGTCCTGCCGCGGGTCCTCGAGTTCTTCCATGACTACTCGGCGGACATGGCGATCGTGAACGAGTGGCGGATCGGGTACTACATTTCCTTCGCGACCCAGTTCACCCTGATTTTCGGCCTCGCCTTCGAACTGCCCGTGGTCGTCATGACCCTCGTCAAGATCGGGATCCTCCGGTTTGACATGATGAAGCGCACGCGTTCCTACGCGATCCTCGCCATCTTCGCCATCGCGGCCATCATCACGCCCACCCCCGACGCCTTCACCCTGATCCTCCTGGCCCTTCCGATGGTGATCCTCTACGAGATCTGCATCTGGCTGGCATGGGCCATCGACCGCAAGGAGAGGAAGCGCGAGGAGGAGGAAGAGAAGGAACGCATGGCCCGCCTCCTGGCCGCTCCGGGCGGGGCCGCGGCCGCCAGGGGCCGGGACGACCGGGATGACGAAGACGACGACGAGCACCCCGGCGCGGCGGGCCCCGCCGGGGACGACTCCCCGCCGGACGGCGCCATGCACGGCCCCAAGGAGCTCGGCTACGAGCACGGTGACGACGACCAGCATCACGGCGACGATTACGACTTCGACGCCGACCATGCCGAATTCGACACCCACGAGGAGTTCGACCCCGGGCTGAAGGAGGAAGGCGAGGAGGAAGACATCTCCGACCCGTGGGACGAGGATAAATAAAAGCCCCGGCAGGGGCGCAACATCCTAGCCGCGGGCGCAAGCCCGCGGAACCGCGCCCCAAGAGCCACCGGAGCCCCGGCAGGGGCGAAACACCGGCTCGCGCTGCTCGGCACAGCTGCCCATCCCGGCGTAGAGACCAAGAGGGGGGCCCGCAAGCGGGCCCGCCTCTTGGTCGGGACGACAGGATTGCGCCTCGAGAGGCGCCATGCGGGGACGCTCGCGTTGCTCGCCGGCATGGTTCGCCGCTTAAAAGCGGCGGAGCATTCAAACCCGGGGCCTCGCGCTGCTCGGCACAGCTGCCCATCCCGGCGTAGAGACCAAGAGGGGGGCCCGCA
>JABDMC010000314.1 GCA_013001695.1 Akkermansiaceae bacterium | reverse complement strand
CCGCATCGCCCGCTCCCGACCCGCCCGCCCCCGCCGCCGACCTCTCGAAACTCGGCGTCGGAGAGGAAAAATCCGCCCCGCCGAACGTCAATCCGCTCGAGAACAAGGATGACAAGTTCCTCGACGGGCTCGACTGATCCGGCGATGAACCAGCCAGGCGTCAGAACACGTGGCATGACCGTCCCGGTCATGACCTGCCCCCGGGCCGCCACGCGGCCGATTCTTCCCGCCCGCCGGGCGGCCCCTGTTCACCATGACCGGGACGGTCATGCCACTCTCACTCCTCCCGAAGCGTGTTGAGCCGCCTCCAGCGCCTCCCGGCCCTCGTCCGCGACTGGCTCCGCGCCAACTGGCGTCGCCCGTCGTTCCGCACCGGCGTCTACGCGCTCTTCTGGTGCCTCGTGTGGCTCGATGCCCACGCGTGGTTCCGCTTCTCGCCGCTCGTCCAGTTCCTCGGCTTCCTCACCGCCATTCCGGTGTGCCTCTACTGGGCCCGCCACTGGCGGCCGAGGTCGATTCTCGCCTTCCGGGGCGTTCTGAGCGTCTCGTATTTCCCGGCCTGGCAGATCCTGGCGCACCTCCCGCTCCTCTTTTCCGGCTACGGGCTGGCGGCCTCCATCACGCTCTTCGGCACCGGCCTCGCCTTCTTCCTCGGCCTCGCGTGGGCGGTGTGGTGGGTGGACCGCGAGACCAAGCGGGCCCGCCCGCCCGCGAAGCTCCCCACGTGGAACCCCTTCCAGCTCCTCGCATGGTACTTCGGGCGCAAGAACCGGAAGCTCCGGCAGTCCATCCTGACCCTCGTCAGCTACACCCTCTTCTTCGGCCTCTGCTTCCTGGTCATCACCCAGCTCTCGGGCTGCTCGATCTACGAGTCGCCCCTCGGCGGCGGCGAGGAGAAGCAGCTCAAGCAGGTCGTCAAGATCCAGAAGGTCATCCGCAAGGAGTACGTCATCAACCCCTACAGCAGCATCCGCTTCAATCCGCCGAAGATCGACGACGTCGAGCTCCAGCTCCTCGAGGTCACCCAGCACCTCTACAAGATCGGCCAGGGGAAAGGCGAGGGCGCCGGCTTCTCGGCCGGCACCACCCGCGGCAAGGTGCGCTTCATCCGCCTCAAGTACAACGGCGGCGACTGGCACCAGGACATGGACCGCGGCGCCGACCTCAACCTCCTCACCGAGTACGGCGTGCGCCTCGGCCACAAGGTCAACGACCGTCCCGAACCGATGGAGATCCGCCGGCTCAAGTCGTTCCCGGCCCGCAAGAGCCCCCCGATGGTCTACATGACCGGACAGGAAAAGATCCACGTCAGCGACGGCGAGATCCGGATCCTCCGCGACTACCTCCTCGACAAGCACGGCATGCTCTTCGGCGACAACGGCGGCAGCAGCGGCTGGGAGGGGCAGTTCGTCGGAATGATGCGCCGCGTCCTGCCGAAGGTGGAACCCATCGCGGTCTACCTCGACCACCCGATCCACCGGGTCCCCTACCCGCTCCCGAAGCTCCCCTACGTCGCCCGCCACGGCCGCTCGAACGCCCTGGGATGGGTGGTCGACGGCCGCCTCGTGGCATATTATCACCCCGGGGACATCGGCGACGCCTGGGCCGACGGCCATTCCGGCGTCCCGCGCGAAATCTGGGAAGGATGCTACCAGCTCGGCGTCAACCTCATCTATTACGCCCACGCCCAATACAACAAATGGATCGAAGCAACCAAGGACCGGGAATGAATCGGAAGACCGGCAAGCCATTCCAACCGACCTGGGGTGACAAGATCGGAGTGCGGGAATATTGGAGTATCGGAGTTTCGTCTCATGGCACTCCATCACTCCAATTCTCCATCACTCCACCACTCCTCCGGACCTGGATTGCCATCCTCCTCCTCTTGGCCGCAATCCTGCCGCTGCCGGCCCCCGCCCTCAGCGACCTCGAACAGATCTCCCTGAAGACCTACGAGGAACTCCGCGAGGTCGAGCGCTACCAGCTCAAGGTCGCCGAGAAACACTACAGCAACAAGGACTACAAGGTGGCCCTCGCCGAGTACGAGAAATACCTCACCCTCTACGAGAAGGGCAAGGGCGCCGCGTACGCCCAGCTCATGTGGAGCCACTCCATGCTGCGCCTCAAGAAGCCCCAGACCGCCATTCGCGAGGGGTTCCAGTCGGTCATCGACTACTGGCCGGAGTCGCGCGAGGCGGTCCTCGCGGCCTACTGCATCGCCGACGCCTACAAGACCATGGGAGAGGTCGCGCCCGCCACCCGCGCCTTCCGCAACGTCATCAACGACCACCCGGACCACCCCATCGCGGTGCGCGCCAAGGTGAACCTCCTGCACTACGCCCGCCTCCACGAGGACCACGACGCGCGCCTGGCGCTCCTCAACGACCTCACCTACAAGACCGAGCGCACCGAGGCCACCAGGAACGCCTGCATCGACGCCGCCCACGAGCTGGCCCGCGTCCACTTCCACGCGCAGCGCCTCGAGGAGGGCCGCAAGGCGCTCGCCACCACCTACAAGGGCCGCAAGCTCTTTGACACCGTTTACAAGTACTCGGTCGACACCGTCGGCCACCTCCTCAAGGACCCGAAGAAGCAGAGCGCCGCCCTGAAACTCGGCGAGCAGCTCCTCGCCGCCCTGCGCGCCCAGTCGGTCTCCGACCCGGAGCGGGCCAGGGAGATGCTCTACCGCGCCGCCTCCCTGCACTGGAAGCTCGGCCGCCCGAGCGACACCTGGCGCCTCTATGAGGAGGTCGGCGAGCGCTGGGGCAAGGACGACGGCCTCCTCGGCAAGATGGCGGAGTGGTTCAAGGCCCGCGACCAGCGCGACGAGGCCCGCAAGGTCTACCTGCGGTTCGAGAACCAGGTGAGCGGCCTGCAGCAGGTCGCCGCGATGGACCTCGAGGAGGGAAAATACAAGGAGGCCATGGAGGTCTTCCGCAAGCTCCTCGAACTCGACGGCGATCACGCCGGCGACTACCTGTGGTCGATCGCGGATTGCTGGGAGCACCTCTCGGATTGGAAGAAGGCCATCGCCACCTACCGGCAGATCGACCGCTTCCCGGAAACGTACTTCGCCATGGCGAAGTGCCACCGGCGCATCGCGGAATACAAGGAAGCGATCGTCCTCTACAACCAGGCCAAGGTGATCGACAAGTCCGCGCCGGAGGCCTCCCTCCAGATCGGGTTCACCTACGAGGAGGCCGCCGAGAAGCGGAACGCCATCCGCACCTTCCAGCTGACCTGCAAGCGCTACCCGAAGTCCGGCCAGGCGGCCCGCGCCCACGCCCACCTGCAGAAGAAATACAACATCAACGTCACCCTCGGCGGCGCCGAGGAGGAGTGAAGACCGTGGCCTGGCTTGGCACTTGTCTCGCCGAAGCCACGCGCGAAGGCGGAAGCTCCGGGCCCGGTCGTCGCCACCAGGACGCGAGGCGGTTGAAATCCGCCGCCACGATCACCCCGTCTCCGGCATGAAGGTCGGCATGAGGATCCCCCCGGGCTCCCGGAACTCCCCGTGGCACTGCGCCACGTGCAGCTCGCAGTTCCGGGCCCCGTGCGCATAAAGCCGGTTGACGAGGTCCTTCGCGGCGGCCGGCACGAGAAAGACGGGTGTTTCTTCCCCAAACCGCCGCAGCTCGGAACCGATCAGGGCGAGGGCCGCCTCCGTGTTCCGCATCACGCCCGGTCCCAGCATCCGGCTCCCGGGGTGATTCACCGAGCAGAGGAACCCCTCGAGGCCCGCGTCGCCGTTTCGCATCGAAACGCTCCAGATTCCCGCCTCGTTCCCGATGAAGTGCCGGTAGTCCTTCCCCCGACGGATCCCGGTCAGCTCCTCCTCGAGGGCCACCATCGCGTCGACGTCCTCCGGACCCGCCGACCGCACCCCGCCGCCGCCGCCCGGGGCGGGAAGCGACGAGCCGGGCGGAAAATACATGTCCTGGAACAGGGCGAAGGGCACGAACCCGCTGCGCGTGTAGAGCGAGTAGGAATCGAGGTTCAAGGCGCTCGACACCAGCCGCACGGGCTGCCCTGCGGCCCGCCGCACCACCTCGTCCAGCAAGGCCCGCGCCACCCCCCGCCCCGCAAATTTCTCCGCGGCATTCATGATCCCCAGCGCCACGTGCGTTTCACGCGGGTGGTAAAAGCACGACCCCGCCATCTCCCCCTCGATCTCCGCCACGAGGCAGCACCCGGGGTCCAGCGCCTCGTAGACTTCAGGGAAAAGGCGCGCCACCGACGGATCGTCGCCCGGGAAGCAGGTCCGGTTCAGGTTGCGGCGATACCACCCGTTGGTCGATGTGAAGATCAACTCCGCCACCGCCGCCCATTCATCCTGACGCAATTCCCTGATATCCATGCGGCTCTGTTCGTAGCGGCCCGGCGTCCCGGCCGCAAGCCTCCCGGCCCCGCGAAGTTGCTCCGCCCGCGGCGAAAAAAGCCGTTCAGTTCCCCGCCCTTGTCTGTTAGAATGCTTCCCCGTCGATGGCCTGTGATCTGCCTCCGCATCCTCCCACCCGGGCCGAGCAGCTCCCGCGCCTGCCCGCCGAGATCTTCGATGTCCTCATCGTCGGCGGCGGCATCAACGGCGCCGTGACCGCCGCCGCCCTCTCGGCCCGCGGCATCAAGGTCGCCCTCGCCGAGGCCGGTGACTTCGCCGGCAAGACCAGCTCCTCGACGTCCTGCCTCATCTGGGGCGGAATCAAGTACCTCCAGAACCGGGAGTTCCGCCTCGTCCGCAGCCTCTGCAAATCCCGCAACCGGCTCATGGAGGCGTATCCCAGCGCCGTGCGCGAGATGCGCTTCCTCGCGGCCCTCGACCGGGACGCCCCCCACCGCCCCACCCCGATCTACCTCGGCGCATGGCTCTACTGGTTGATCGGATCGCGCGCCACCAAGACGCCCCGCCTGTTCTCGGTCGGCAAACTCGGCGAGGCCGAGCCCGCGATCCAGCTCGGCGACATGCGCGGCGCGGTCTCCTACTCGGACGCCTTCCTCCCCGACTCCGACGCCCGCTTCGTGTTCAACTTCATCGCGCGCACGTGGAGGAATGGCGGGTGCGCCATCAACTACCTGCGCGTCCTCGACGGGACCTACCAGGACAAGCTCCATCACACCACCGTCGAGGACGCCGTGACGGGCTTCACCACCACGGTCCGCAGCCGGGCCGTCATCAACGCCTGCGGCCCGTGGACCGACCCATTCAACAAGTCGCGGGGCATCAAGACCCGGCATCACATCGTCTTTTCCAAGGGAATTCACCTCGTGGTCCCGCGGGTCACCACCTGCAACCGGGTCCTGTCGTTCTTCTCCTACGACGGCCGGCCGTTCTTTGTATTTCCCCTGGGCGACCGCTCCTGCGTCGGCACCACCGACACGCGGGTCGCGCAGCCGGAGACCGAGGTCAACGACGACGACCGCACCACCGTCCTGTCCAACATCAACCGCTACCTCGGAAAGACGCTCTCCCCGTCGGACATCATCGCGGAACGGTGCGGGGTGCGGCCCCTTGTCGTCCAGGAGGAACCGCGGCGCGGCGTCGACTGGACCGAACTCTCCCGCAAGCATGTCATCGAGACCGACAACGACCGCCGTTTCCTGACCATCTTCGGCGGCAAGCTCACCGATTGCCTCAACGTCGGGGAAGAAGTCGTCGAAGCCTTCGGGGAATTCGGCATCCCCGGTCACGAGCCCCGCGAGCCGTGGTTCGGGGAGCCGCCCGCCGACGAGCGGGACGCCTTCCTCGCCGCCGCGGAAAAATCTCCCGAACCGATTGACGCCGCCCGCCTGTGGCGGCGCTACGGCGCCAGCGCCTGGCACCTCCTCGAACGCCTCGAGGCGAATCCCGCCGAGGCCCACGAGATGTTCGAGGGCACCGGCCTCCTCGCCGCCGAGGTCCACTACGCCGCCCGCGCCGAAATGGTCCTCAGCCTCTCCGACTTCCTGCGCCGCCGCACCCTCATCGAGATGGAACGGGGCCTCGCCGCCTTGCGCGATACCCCCGCCCTCGGAAATGTCGCCCAGATCCTGTTCCCCGACCACGCCTACCAGGCCCTGCAGGCCTACGTCGATCGCGGGGCCCCCGCCCCCGCCGAACCCTGATCGCACCCGCCGTCCCGGCTGCGCCGCGCCCTAGCCTTCGATCCGCGCGCGGCTCTCCTTCCGGCCGTCGGCCCCGCGCGGGGATCCCATCAGCCAGTCGATCGCGCCGGGCACCACCCGCCGGTAGGCGAGGGCCCGGCAAACCTGCGCGACCTCCTCGCGGTCGGCCCCGCGCGGCAGGGCCGCGGAGTCCTCCACCACCCGGGCCGCCATGCCCGCCGCCTCCCGCATCACGGTCAGGGAGGCCAGCAGGATCCCGCTCGCGATGCCGAGGGCCGCCACCACGATCGAGATGCCCCACATGGCCGGCACCTTCCCGACCACGATCGCGAACACCACCACCACCATCGTGAACGCCGGAAAAGCCCACCCGAAGCGCACCGCCCACTGCCGCCACTTCAACAAGTCCGGCTGCCGCGCCGCCACGATCGACTCCCCGCACATCAGGGCCACTTCCCCCAGCGCGAGGACCCCGCGCCCCTCCGCCAGATCTTTCGACAAGCGCAGCTCGGCGGGTTGGAGCGACACCCCGGCGCGGCGTTTCTCGACGATGCTCACTTCCTCCTCGGCCTTGGCCCGGCGCAGAACGCTCTTCGCCAGTTCCCGCCCGGTCTGGTTGGTGACGCCGGCCCGGCTCTTCACCAGCACCCGGTCGCAGAGTCCCTTCCGGAAAATGACCGCCACCACCGTCGGCAACAACGACACCAGCAGCACCAGCTTCCACATGCCGGCGATGTTCCCCCTCCCCGTTCAATTCCGCAATCCGCAATGAACGCCGGGGACCCGATTTCCAAATCGCGCGCCACCGGCCGGGCCGGTCCCGGCAGGCGGGACTCTTTAATCCGGCCCCGGCAG
>JABDMC010000308.1 GCA_013001695.1 Akkermansiaceae bacterium | reverse complement strand
GTCCAGACCCGCGCCTTGATTTGCGTCTTTCAGCCGGCGCATCAGTCCTTCACGCCGGTAAGAAACGCGACTCGCACGACGATGTTGAGGGTAGGGAGGCAGATTCCGCCATGAGGGTCAAGGTCTGAGGGGCAGACGTTGAAGACGAGATGTCCGCTTCTGGTAGAAGCGGACCACCTTCTCGGATTCAGAATACAAACATGCGTGGGCTGAATTCTCATCCCTTCCGCCCCTTGCACCCCCACCAACCCCGTGGCCCCGGAGCCTCCAGGAAACCCGGTCCCAGAAAGGGAAATCCTAGCAATCCATAATCCCGGACCGCCCCGCGCCAAGCGATTTAGGCTAGGTCCGCTGTCGCGGTTCCTCCAATGGAAGAAGCCGTGGTGTGAGAAATGGGATCGACGCTCTCGAGCTGATCCCGGACCACAGTACCAGAGAGCGGCCCGTGAGCCTCGCCAAGTGACACGTCCGCGCCTCCATGGACGAGGATTGCCTCAAACAGGTGCTCCCCCTAGTGTAGGGGGCCGTGCTTCCTAGTCGCTACGAATCTGATTGCCGGTGCTCCGACCGATAATAGGCTGGGGACGATGGATTTCACCGATCCCATTATGCTCACACCAGACCCATCGATTCCCCGGCGGAAATCAGCGTGGCTTCTCGCCGTGATGTTCGTCATCGCTCTGACCGCCGGTCCCCACCTGCATGCCGAGGAGAAAGGGCCGAATCCGGGTGCGATCCACGTTCCCGCCGGAAGCCGCATGGAGTTGGTGAACGTCGATGCAGCGGATGTCGGAACGCTCTACGAGCGCCTAACCGGAAAGTCCGTCGAGATATCGCCTGACACTTCTCGACTCGAGGTCACCCTCATCGTTCCAGGCCCGCTGACCAACAGCGACGCGGCCCGCCTCCTGGAGAACCAGCTCTTCCTGCAGGGGTTTCGCTTCAAGCCTCTGGAAGCCGGAATCGTCAAACTCGCCAAAGGCCGCGGCCAGTGGGCTCAACCGCCGAAGGCTGCAATGCCCCCTGATCCGCACCCCGTTGCGAAGCCCGGGAACGTGATGGTTCCTGACGAGGGAGAATGGGCGCTGTTGAATTTCACCAGCCTCGATTGCTCCCTCCTGTACCACGCCCTCACGGGAAACCGCGTCCTGCTGTCTCCGCAAGTGGTGGGCGTCGAAATAACAATTCGCAGGCAGGGCCCGCTCACCAACAGCGAAGCGGCCACGCACATTGAGGAGGCGCTGCTTGCGGAAGGAGTCCAACTGAAGGAATACGCCCCCGGCGAGTGGGCCATGATCCCCACCGCAGACTTCGAAACCTTGCAGGCCAGGAAGCCCCCGGCCGGGCCCCCCGCGGCCAAAAATCCTTCGGTCCGTGTCCGTCGCGTCCCGCGAAACGCTGACCCGTAAGATCCCCGCCCCCCAAGCAAGAATCTCGACCGCTCCAAAGCCACTAAATTAAATTTGCACCCCCACCAACCCCGGGCCCCGGAGCCTCCGGGAAACCCGGCCCCAGAAAGGAAAATCCTAGCAATCAAACAATCAAACAGGAGTGAGCGTATTGGGCGCCTACTATCGGTTTTCCTAGCGTATCTTTCCGTGGGAGGGTGCGAGAAGCATGGAAGAGCCATAAATATCTTGGGCACCGGATTCTCCGACCTGCCAAGCTCGGTTACTTTCAGAGGGGAGAGCAGGAAGGAAGCACTCCTTGAATTCACCTACTCGTCCGACGAATTTTCATGCTGGCTTGCATCGTGCGAAGCGTTTCGCCGTTTCTATGATGCGGACCTTGAAATCGCACTCATCATGGAGTCCGACATCACAGATCAACTGAGCAACGATCGTTCGAGACTGTGGATTAGCGGTGAATACGAGAAAGACGGTCAAAGCTACTTTTGCGAACTCAGCACCATGCCGGCATCTACCAAAACGGTTCTTCGCGGATTTTCGTGCAGGATTTTGACCTGTAGGCGGGGGGCTGGAAGCCTATTATTCGGGGGTGCCAAATCAACTTCATTCCCACTACAGCCTGCTTCTGGGCCTGCAGAGCCCTTGGAAAGTCGACGATGTCCAGCTTGAGCTGGAGAAGTCCCGAGTCGTGATCGAGGTGGGCTACGGGGGCAAGCGGGCGAGTTGTCCGCAGAACAATAGGTGTCGGGCAAGGTTTTTAGTGATCCATGAGAGGGGGCACACCCTACCCCGAAGCGATGCTTTGGAATGGCGAGTGCAGTGGCGTTGCAGGAAGTTCGCAGCGCGAGCGACAAACGAAGCGACACGATGCAGCGCATGAAGCAGGGGCGAAAATGAACTGCGGCTGCTCATCCTCGGGAACATGTCAGCGGCGCAAAGTGGACTCGTGACGTGCTCTCTCCGTTGTCTCGTGTGGTGCAGCGCTGGCGCCGGAATCGTTACCACCCGGCTTACTCTGGAATCGACCGCTGCGGCAGGCCCAGTTGGATACCTCGAGTTTCCGCTTTCGGTGGCGAACATTACGGAGGCGGCAGTGTTCGCCTCGGTTTCCAGCCTCTCAGCCATCCGCCACTCTCAAAGCCACAGGAACCTGAGAATTGGTCGACTCAATCAGCCGCCCTGCGACAGCTTCGGCCCCCTTCCGATAAAGCATCACGGCAAGAAGCTCCCCATCAACGTATACCGCCCAATACCGCGTCGGCCACCCATCGGCTTTCCTGTAGCGCCTGACTTCCACCTTCATCGGATCTCGTAGGTTGGCTCATCTTGCTGCCCATCCGCCCAATGACGCGCCGCCTCCTCAACGATGGACGTGAAGCGATCGGGCTTCCCCGCGAGTGGATTCTCCAGCATCAGGGAGGAGTAGCTGTTGAGGGCGGCGATGACCGCCGACCCGAGCCGGTCCTCTGCGTCGTCGAAATCCAGAGCGGCCTCCCAGTAGCCGACCCGCTCGCGGAAGTGGTCATACTGCCCAGGACCGGGGAGGGGGCGTCCTCGCAGACCTTCGTTGCTCAGCGCTTCTCGATCATCCCGCTCGCAGAATGCGGTCAGGAAGGGGCGGTGACGGGCACACGCCCAGAGGAGGGCGTGGACATCAGCGGGGCTGTGGAGTTCGACAATGCGGTCGACCGGTTGGCCGATCTCGACGTAGTATCTCGTGTTCATCATTCTTGATCTCAGGTTCGTGCCGGGTGGGTCCGTGATTGGCCCATTCCGGCATCCTCCATCCTGCCAGCCGGTTCGTGCGGAGGTCGCGCGCCATGAAGCGCCAAAGTTGCCCGGCGAGAGCGCCGTTGGCATGCGGGTTGAACGCCCGCCTCTAGTACTCCGAAGCGAGGAGGATGGTGGTCCGCGACCGGTCCCACTCCGTGATGATGTAGAGGCGCTCGCCGGATGGCGTCTGGTAGGCACTGAGGAGGCGCATGGAGCCCGCGAGGGCGTCCTCGTTGTGATGCCGGTCCTCGGCGTCCAGATCGCCCCAGTCCCCGCAGTGGTGACGGCGCAGGTAGGGGGTGAGATCTTCTCCGAGGGCCATCGCGCCGGACGTGGCGTAGACCGCTCCGAGATCGAAGCGGGGTTTCATGATGCGGAATCCCATGGCGCTCAGTCCTCCTCGATCAGGTCATCAAACAACCCGGGCAGGCGCGGCTGGAGGGCGTCCTGCTCGGCCTTGAAGAAGTCCGCCTTGGTGCTTCCCATCATCCGCCCCCGCTTCGTGTGGCAGTCGTAGGCGTAGTCCGGGATGGGGACATACTTGCCAGCGGTGCGGAGGTCCTCGGCGAGGGTTTCCGGGTCGAGCCCGGCCTGCTGATCGTAGACGAAGTTCTGCAGGTGGTCCGCGTCCCGGCTTTTCTTGGCCAGGCAGAGCAGGATGACCGCCTTGCTGATGAAGATGCGACCGCGCGGTTTTTCCCTCGGTCCGTTCCGGTTGATCTCGGTGTAGGCATCGTGGAGCGCCTTGACCTCCTGGGTGAGAATCCCCCAGCAGTCTTCCGCGCTGACGGTGAGAAGGCGTCTCCAGACGTATTGCCCGAAGCCGCTCTCCCAGAGTTCCAGCGCCCAGTATCCGGCCAGCTTGGCATCGGCCCGGCGGATCGCCTTCTGCATGGCAGAAGAGACCTCGCCGAACTCGTATCCGCGTCTCGTGTTGGGTAGTGGCATGACCCTTCATCCTATCGCGCGGCGGGCGTCAGCGGGAAGCAGTTGAAGGCGCCATGACAGACCGACACCCGGCCGCGGCGGCACCATTTTCAACACGTGGAACAACCCATCGATGAACCACACGGAATTGCCTCTGGATTGCCGCGTAGGGTGCCGTGTGTGGGCACGTCGGCCGCGGCTGGTATTGCGGTATGGTCGGGGGCCGCAAAACCATTCCGCGCGTCGGGGCCGCAGTTGGTCCGCGGATTGAACAGGCTGGGGCAATCTCCGCTTCAATCTGATGGCTCGTCGTGGATGGTGAGCTTCCGCTTGAACCGGTCCCACTCCACCTTGTTGTCGAGCTGCCCCTCCTTCGGCAGGATCCCGAACCACGCGTCCGCCTGCTCCTCGGTGGCCAGCTCCCGGTAGTGCTTGAAGATGATGGCGGGCGAGTTCCCGGCCTCCAGGGCGACCTGCTCGGCGCTCTTCACCTTGGCGATCCGGTAGCTGATGAAGGAATGCCGCAGGACGTTGTTCGGCCACTCCACCCCGATCTTGCGGGCCAGGGCGGTCGTTTGGCGGTGGAGGTCGATGTCGGGCACCACCGCGCCGGTCCGGGGCAGCGGATCCAGCCAGGCGGTGAGGTTGTCGGTGATCGGGATGAGGCGGCGGGAGGCGGTCTTGGCCTGACCCGCGCGGACCTCGATGATGCGGCGCCCGAGGTTCACCGCGTTCCAGTCGAGGCGGTTCATCTCGGCCTTCCGCATCCCCGCGAAGCCGCCGATGGCGAGGATGGGGATGAGATGCGGCGGGGCGGCGTGCAGGATCTTCCGGAACTCCTCCGGCGTGAAGATGGCGGTCTCGACGTCGGGGGCCTTCACCTTGTCGACCGCCTCCGCCTCGGTCTTCTCGTTGGCGGGGAGGTAGCTGCGCTTCCGGGCGAAGGAAAACAGGACCCGCACCGTGGCCAGCAGGGAGTTGCGGGACCGGGGTTTCAGATCCCGCTCGCGCAGCCAGTCGTCGATCTGGTCGCGCTGGACGTGGGTGATGGGGAGGTCGAAGGCTGCCGCAAATCGCCGCAGGTTGCTCTGGAGTTGCAGGATGTAGCGCTCGCTCACCCCGTCCTGCTTTTTCGCCTCCAGCAATTCCTCGACGACCTCCCCCACCTTCACCCCGAGCTTGATCCCGCGGGTCCGGCGCGTGAATTCCTCCGCGGCGGCCACGAGGGGCGTCTCCCCCAGCACCTTGCGGGCCCGCACGTATTCCTGCACCGCGGCCACCAGCGGCATGTCGAGGTCCTCGAGGAGCCTGGCGGCGGTCACGTAGGCGTCGCGCTCGTGCGCCTTGAGGTCGGTGACGTGCTGCTGGCCGGCCTGGATTCGCTGCGCCACGAGACGGGCTTCCTTCTTCGCCGCGTCCAGCTTCGAGAAGATCTGGCGCATGCGCTTCCCGTCGCGGTGATAGGAGATGGTGAAGCGGGTCCGTCCGCCCGAGGTGGTGCGGTAGATGGGCACCACCGCGGAGCCGAACTTCACGGTGGCGTGGGGCTTGCCCGTGCCGGGGCGCTTGGGCTGCTTGCGTGCCTTCGCGGTTGCCGCCCCCGCGTTTGTCACCATTTTGTCACCACCTGCGTTCACAGGGGTGGCCGGGGCGTCAACTTTGGGCTCTAACTGCTTCGTAACCCCTTGATTATGAGGGGTGGTGGGCAGGACAGGATTCGAACCTGTGAAGGCATAGCCAGCAGATTTACAGTCTGCCCCGTTTGACCGCTTCGGTACCTACCCACATCGATGCGGGGCGGAGGAGATACGATGGAGGCCCGGGAGGGACAAGCCTAAACTGGGCTGCCGGGGGCACCGGGAGGTCCGGAAAATAGCATCGCCCATGTTCCGGATCATCCCCGGTTCCCAAGGTCCAGTTTCCAAGGGGGCCCCCGGGATCTGGAGGCTGGGGGGTGGGATTTGCCTGGAAATGGAGCCTCCTGTTTCCCGCGGCTCTCTCTCCCGGGGCCCTGCCGCTCTCCCGGAATGCCTTGCCTACTTGGCACCCTTTCCGCTACCCCCCCTCCCGACATGCCGATCGCGACGCCCGCCCAATATGAAGCCATGCTGGATGCCGCCCAGGAGGGCGGATATGCCTACCCGGCGATCAATATCACCTCCCTGACGACCGCCAACGGGGCCCTGAAGGCCTTCGCGGACGCGAAGTCCGACGGGATCATCCAGGTCTCGACCGGCGGCGGGCAGTTCGCCTCGGGGCTGAATGTCGCCGACGCCGCCTTCGGGGCCATCGTGCTGGCGGAGGCCGTGCACCGGCTCGCGGAGAAGTATGACGTCCTGGTGGCCCTGCACACCGATCATTGTCATCCCGCCAAGGTCGACGGCTTTCTGCGCCCCCTTCTCGAGGCCTCCCGGCAGCGCATCGCGGCCGGGCACGGTCCCCTGTTCCAGAGCCACATGTTCGACGGCTCGGTCGTCGAGCTCTCCGAGAACCTCAAGATCTCGAAGGAACTGCTCAAGGAGTGCGCCGAGCTCGAGATCATCCTGGAGGTCGAGGCGGGCTGCGTCGGCGGCGAGGAAGACGGGCACGACACCTCCGGGCTGCCGGCCGAGAAACTCTACACGACCCCCGAGGACATGCTGGAGGTCTACGAGGCCCTGCACGGCATCGGCCGCTTCATGTTTGCGGCGACCTTCGGCAACGTCCACGGGGCCTACAAGCCGGGCGCAGTGAAGCTGAAGCCGACCATCCTGCGCGACGGCCAGAAGGCGGTCACCGACAAGCACGGGGCGGAGGCCGAGATGGACCTCGTTTTCCACGGCGGGAGCGGGTCGTCGCTCGAGGAACTCCGCGAGACCCTCGACTACGGGGTGATCAAGATGAACATCGACACCGACACGCAGTACGCCTTCACCCGCCCGATCGTGACGCACGTCTGCGAGAACATCGAGGGGGTTCTCAAGATCGACGGGGAGGTCGGCAACAAGAAGGTCTACGACCCGCGCTCCTACCTGAAGAAGGCCGAGCAGAGCCTCTGCGACCGGCTGATGAAGGCGTGTGATGACCTGAAGAGCACGGGGAACACGATTTTCGGGGCATAATTGCCGACCTTCGACGCGGATGCGCGAGGCCGATACCGGGCGGCTTGCATCGCCCCTCCCGGGGCTCCCCCGCCCCTCCCCCTGGATACTCCGCTGGCTTTCGCCAGCGGCTAAGATGTTGCGCCCCTCCCGGGGCTGGCGACAATCCCACCGATGACCGAAGTCGACGCCAAGCCGCCGCAGGAGAATCCGCTGACGAACATCCTCGTCAACGTGATCGTGCCGGTGCTGGTGCTGAGCTACCTGAGCAAGGACCCCGCGATCCAGGAGACCCTCGGGGAAACGGTGCGGCCGTGGCACCTGGGCCCCGCGAAGGCCATCATCATCGCCCTGGCCCTGCCGATCGGCTACGGCGTCTGGTTCTTCGTCCGGCACCGGTCGGCGAACTTTTTCTCGATCCTCGGGTTCATCTCGGTGCTCCTGACCGGCGGGCTGACGCTCTACCTCTGGAACAAGGACGGCAGCATCAAGCCGCACGCCGCGGAACTCTTCGGCCTGAAGGAGGCCTCCATCCCGCTGGTCCTCGGGTGCGCCATTTTCGCCTCGCACTGGACCAAGACGCCGCTCCTCAACGCCTTCCTCTACAGCCCGCAGATCTTCGACCTGAAGCGGATCGAGAAGGCGGTGGAGGAACGCAACGCCCAGGACCGCTACCGGCGCCTGCTCTTCACCAGCACCATCATCTTCGCCTCGTCGTTCCTGGTCAGCACCGTGGCGAACTTCTTCCTCGCCCTGCATTTCCTGGGCGGCATCGATACCGACGCCCCCGACGCCCTCGTGAAATACAACGAGGGGGTCGCCAAGCTCACCGGCTGGGGATTTGCGGTGATCGGCGTGCCGATCCTGCTGCTGTTGTTTTTCCTGCTGTGGTTCCTGCTGCGGGGCCTCCGCGCCCTGACCGGCCTGGACAACGAGGAGATCATGCTCCCGCGGTGAGGATTCGCGCGCGAATCCTCAC
>JABDMC010000227.1 GCA_013001695.1 Akkermansiaceae bacterium | reverse complement strand
GAAGACGGGTGGATCTTGCGGCGTGTGGTGGAGGGCGAACTTCTTGCGGCCTTCGGCCGTCGGGGGATGGATGCGGACGGGCCGTCCGCGCTCCCAGGGGGAGGGTCAGCCGTCGTCGAGCTGCAGGGGATTCGCCGCCCCCTCTTCCCTCTGCAGCCTTACCGAATCCCTTTACCTGTCGGTGTTGCTCCCCCACCATCCGCCTCGGGCGGACCAGCTTGCAGGGCCTTGAAAAACAGGGCTGTCCTCGACTCTGCCCGCCGTGAGCCCGGGCCGCATCAAGGCCAGCGAGCAACGCGGCGTCACCGGGGGAGCACTGACCTGAACCCGGAACCTTGAACTCGGAACCAGAATCCATAAAAGCGAGCCCGTCATGTCCTCTTCCCCAATGACCATCATGCAGATCGCCTGGATCATCACCAACCTCACGGTGAGCGTCTTGATGATCACCGCCTCCATCCTGCTTCTCCGCGAGCGGCACATCTGCGCCGTGCTCCTGCTGATCGGCTCCTGCCTCTCGGGCCTCTCCGGACTCGCCAGCCACCTTGTGGTGCCACTGCTCACCCGGGTCTCGTCTCCCGACCAGATCGGGCAAATCTTCGCCGTCATCGGCGGCATTGGCGGCATCGGCTGGCTCCTTCTCGCCATCGGCCTTCTGCTCCTTGCTCTGAACCGCCGCTCCCAACGCCACCGGATCGCGGAGTTGGAGCAGATCATCGCCTCGCGGGGCGCGTGATCGCGCAGCGAGGGCAGTTTCCGGACCGTTCCACGGGATGGTGACCTCCACCGTCCCGATCAGTTGAGAGCCGCTTGGTCCCGGCGTCAGGCCGGAGGGCTTCAGCGCTTCCGGCGGCGGTGGGCGGCGAGACCGAGGATGCCGATGCATGCGATGGCGGCTTCGGAGGCTTCCGGGACGGCCACGAAGCGCATCTCGGCGAAGCCGACGCGGTCTCCCCCGTCGCCGCTGGTTCCGAAGTGATTGTCGGTGATGGTGAGGCGGACGCGATCCGCCTGGATGGTGCTGCCGAGCGCGGTCGAGACGGCCGCCCCCGGACTGGCAGCCAGCGGGACGACGATGCTGGTGCTCCCGTCGGTGAAACTGCCCACGCCGTAGTCGAGGGTGACCCCCTGGATGTCATTGTCGTTGGGGGATCCGAAATGGTATCCCCAACTCACGAAGTCGGTGAGGGAGTACGCCTGGTCGAGGAAGACGTCGAAAACGATGGTGGCTCCCCCACTAGCCGCGTAATAGTCCGAGCCGGGCCCCCCGGGGTCGTTCGTCACCCAGGCGTTGCCCGGGGCGGCAAAGCTGACCGCAGCATGGGTGACGGTAGTGTAGTTCGCGAAGGTGGGCGTGGCCGACAGCCCGTTCCCGTTGATGATGTTGTTTTCGTCATCAAGGTTGAGGCCCGCGGCCTCCACCCCGGTGCCCGTGTAGGTAATCGAGGTCGGGGTGACGATCAGGGAGGCTGAGGCGCTTCCGATGGCCAGGGCCAAGAGGGCGGGCAGGATGCGGGTCGGCGAATTCATCAACTCGAAGGGCAAGGAACCCTGATTACGTACGAATCAGGGCCATGATTGTCAATGCTTTAAGCCGGATTGGGCTCTGGCAGGGGGAGAAGCGGGGGCGGGTGCCGCATCGTTGGTGCGCAACGGGCCCGCTGGACACCCACCCACCGCGGGCCGTTTGCTGGTTGGCCTGGGGAAGATTGCGCACGAGGGCACGATTTCCCCGGCCCGGATGGAGAAGGCGCGATTGGCCGCCCTTACTCCGCCGCCATGGCCTTGTCCTTCCGCTTCCGCTCGTGCGGGCAGAGGATGCGTTTGCGGAGGCGGATGAACGAGGGCGTCGCTTCCACGTATTCGTCGGGCTCGATATACTCGATGGCGCGCTCGAGGGTCATCTTGAGCGGTGGCTTCAGCCCCTCATCGATCGACTTCGTGGCGGACCGGTGGTTGGTGAGGTTCTTGGCCTTGGTCGGATTCACCGCCAGGTCTCCGTCCCGCTGGTTTTGACCGATGACCTGCCCTTCGTAGACCTCGTCCTGCGGGCCCACGAAGAGAATCCCCCGCTCCTCGAGGGCTTCCAGCGAGTAGGCCATGGCGGCCCCGGTCGCCATCGACACCAGGGTCCCCTGCTGGCGGGTCCGGATCCGCCCGGCAATCGGGCGGTACTCCTTGAAGAGGTGCGACATCACCCCGTGGCCGCTCGTCAGGTTCATCAACTCGAACTCGAAACCAATCAGTCCCCGGGTCGGAATGACGACTTCCATGTAGGTCATCGTGCCCCGCGGGTTCATCACCTCGACCTGGCCCTTGCGGTTCGCGAGGGCCTGGATCACCCCGCCGGTCATGTCGTCGGGCAGCTCGAGGTAGAGGGTCTCGAAGGGTTCCACCTCCACCCCGTCCTCGAAATGGGTGATGACCGTCGGCCGCGAGACGAGCACCTCGTAGCCTTCGCGCCGCATCGTTTCCACCAGCACCGCGATCTGCATCGCCCCCCGCGCCGCCACGTTGAAGATCCCGGCCTCACCGGATTCGCCCACTTCGATCGAGATGTTGGTCTTCAGCTCGCGCTGCAGCCGGTCCCAGATCGCGCGGGAGGTGACATTCTTTCCGTCCCGCCCCGCAAATGGCCCGTCATTGACCGCGAACTGCATCTGCACGGTGGGCGGATCGATGGAGACGAATGGCATCGGCTCGGTCCTGGAATCCCCGGCGAGGGTCTCGCCGATATCAACGTCCTCGAAGCCGGCGACGCCCACGATGTTGCCCGCTTCGCCCGACCCGGCGTCGTGCGACCCGAGCTTGGAATACTCGATGACCTTCGTCACGGTGGCCTTGACCTTCGTGCCGTCCTTTCGGAGCAGCCACGCCGTGTCGCCCTTGCTGACCGCCCCGGACTGCACCTTCCCGATCGCGATTCGCCCGACGTAGTCGTCCCAGTCGATGTTGCTCACCAGCATGGCGAAACTGCCGCCGGGGTCGGCCTCGGGGGCCGGAACCCGCTCCACGATGGTTTCCAGCAGGGGCTCCACGCTGTCGCGCGCCCCGCTGTCGAGGTCCTTCATGAAGAAGCCGTTCTTCGCGCTCCCATACAGGACCGGCGCTTCGAATTGCCGTTCGTCCGCGCCCAGCTCCAGGAGGAGTTCCAAAACCTTCTCCTGCACGGCGAGCGGATCGCTGGCGTCCCGGTCGATCTTGTTCACCACGATGATCGGCATGAGCCCTTCCTCCAGCGCCTTGCGCAGCACGAAGCGCGTCTGGGCCTGCGGCCCCTCGTAGGCGTCGACGACGAGCAGCACCCCGTCCACCATCCGCATGACGCGCTCGACCTCCCCGCCGAAGTCGGCGTGCCCGGGGGTGTCGACGATGTTGATCGTGTAGTCCCCCCAATGCACGGCGGTGTTCTTGGCCTTGATGGTGATTCCCTTCTCGCGCTCGAGATCCATGGAATCCATGGCGCGGTCCGCCAGTTCCTGGTGGGCCTCGACCGCGCCGCCGGCCTTCAGCAGCTCGTCGACCAAGGTGGTCTTGCCGTGGTCGACGTGCGCGATGATGGCGACATTTCGGATCTGCTCGGTCATTGGGAGGCGGGGAATGTCCGCGATTTCGGCCGGAAAGCAAGCCCGGACGCATCCCCGGGTGGCATGACCGTCCCGGTGATGGGGAGGCACGGCGGGCATCGCTCCGAAGCCCCGGGGCGGACCGGGAGGCCTCCCCACGGGAAGCGGCCCGCCTCGGGAGCCCCCCCTTCTACACGGCACAGGCTGATCCGGTCGGGACCGGACCATCGACCCAGACCACCTCGCGCCCGAGGCGCTCGAGGTAGCCGACCACGAACGAGGCCCGCTTGCCGGTGCCGCAGTGGACGTAGATCGGCCCGCCCTGCGGGATCTCGTCGTGCCGCGCCCGCAGGCGGGTGGAGGAAATGTTGACCGCCCCGGGCACCGCTCCGGCCTCGTGTTCCACCGAGGTGCGGACGTCGAGGATCACCCCCGTCGCGGGGGTCAACCCGGCGCCCTTCATGCGCTCCGTTTTCGCCATCAGTCCGACCTCCGCGGCCCATTCGAGGGCTTCCCCGGCGGGCATCCAGCCGCTGATGCGATCCAGGCCGATCCGCACCAGCTGCCGGACGGCCTCGTCCACCTGCCCCTCGTCTTCGACCAGCAAGACCACCGCTTCGTCGTCATCGATGTAGGACCCGGCCACCATCGAGACGTTCACGCCCTGCAGCGGACAGTGCAGGCTGCCCCGCAGGTGATGCCGCATGAAGGTCGCCTTGTCGTGCCGCAGGTCGAGGAACCACGGGTCCAGGTCGCCGCTGTTTTCGAGATCGGAACGGGTCCACCGATTCGGCCGGGGCAGCGCCTCCAGGACCTTCGGCCCGAGCTTGTTGTCGCGCTTCATCCGCGCGAAGTAGCGCGGCGGTTCCGGCTGCCCGTGCAGGATGTCGTCCACGAAGACCTGCTCGTCTTCCTCCAGCGCCTCGCGCAGGGGACGGTTGTAGAGCCGTTCGTAGTCGAGCACCGAGCTGGGCACCGCGCCGAGGGCCTTGCCGCAGGCGCTCCCAGCCCCGTGCGCCGGGAGGACCTGCAGGTGCCCCGGCAGACCGGCGGTCTTCCGGAGGCTCGCGTAGAGGGTCCGCGCACTCGGCTCCATCGCGCCCGCCACCCCGGCGGCGCTCTCGAGCAGATCCGGCCGCCCGACGTCCCCCACGAAAATGAAGTCCCCCGTGAGGAACAGCGCGGGTTCCTCCGCGCCGCCCCCGTGATCGATCACGAGATAGCTCAGGTGCTCGGGCGTGTGCCCCGGGGTGTGCACCGCCCTGATCTCGATCTTCCCGACGTGGAATGAATCCCCGTCGGCCAGGACCCGCACGGCCGGATTCTCCCGGGCCCACTCGCTCTGCCAGTCCGCCCCGCCCAGGCCCGAAACGCAGGCCTTCGCCCCGTGCTTCTCGACGAGCTGCCGCACCCCGCTCAGGAAATCGGCGTGGATGTGCGTCTCGGCCGCGGCCGTCAGCCGCAAATCGTTTTCGGCGGCGATCGCCAGGTATTGGTCCACGTCGCGGAGCGGATCGATCACGACCGCCTCGCCGGTCCGTTGGCACCCGATCAGGTAGGCATACTGCGCCAGCCCGGGATTATGGATTTGTCGTAGGAACATGGGATTGCTTGTTGGGATTGATTGATCAAGGGAGGGAAGCGGAAGCGGCCTCCGCCGGGAACAGGACGCCGGAACTCTGCACCGCCACAAAGACCGCCATGGCGAGCACGAACCCTCCGAAGGCCACCCGCAGGACCGGAACCGGCAAGCGGCGGCCCACCAGCACTCCCCCCGCCATGCCGGCCACGGCGAGTCCCGCAAAGGCCCCCGTCAGCCCCCAGTCGAAGTGGGCATGACCGGCGTGCACCACGAGCCCGGCCGCGCAGTTGGCCGCGATGACGACCAGGGAGGTCGCGATGGCCTTCGGAAGGGACAAACCGAGAAAACGTTCCAGGACCGGCACCACCACGAAGCCGCCCCCGGCCCCGAGGAAGGCGGTCAGCAATCCCACCCCGCCGCCCGCCGCCAGCGCCGGCCAGGTGCGCGAGGACCTCACCACCGGCACGTCCGTCCTGGTCCCCCGCAGCATCCGCACGCCCACCACCGCCATGATCCCCGAAAATACCAGCATCAGCACCGCTCCCGGAACCCGGGTGGAAAGCATGCCGCCCGGGATGGCCCCGGCCGCGCCCCCGATCGAGAAGAGGATCGCAGCCCGCCAGTCGATCCATCCCTTGCGGGCCTGCACGGCGGCGCCCACCGCCGCCGTCACTCCCACCACCGCCAAGGACATCGGCACCGCATCGTGCTCCGGCACGCCCGCTCCGTACACCATGGCGGGCAAGGTCAGGATCGAGCCGCCGCTGCCGAGGAGGCCCAGCGCCAGGCCGATTCCCAGGGCCAGTGTCAGGGCGAGAACCATCAGGCCTTCTCCGTGATGCCGCCCCCCGCCGCGCATGCGCCTTGGGGACCACGCCGGTTCCAGGGGGCCTTGGCGAGAAGCATCCCCATCCCGCACCAATCGGTGAGGCCCGCGAAAACGAGCCCCGCACCCACGAACCAGGCCAGCGCGACCGCCGCCGGCCACCACAGCGAAGCCGCCAGTCCCGCCAGGACGAGGGCCCCCGCCGCGATCCGCACCTGGCGCTCCAGGGGCCATGGCGCCCGCGCGTCCTGCTCGGTCTCCAGCCCGGCCTCCTCCCATGCCTGCAGTCCACCCTCCAGCTCCGCCACGTTCTCGAATCCCTTCGCCCGCAGAATTTCGGCGGCCTTCGCGCTCCGCTTCCCGGAACGGCACATCAGGACGAGCTTCCCGTCGGCCGGCAGCTCCCCGCAGGTCCCGTCCAGCTTGCCCAAGGGCAGGTGCCGCGCCCCCGGAATCCGCTTCCCCGCATACTCCACCGCCTCCCGCACATCCACCAGCTCACAACCCCCCGCCTCGAGAAGCTCCCGCAATTCCCCCGCCCCAAGCCGGCCCTTCTTCACCTTCTTCACGTCTTCTGTTTTCATGTATGCTTATTTACGTATATATTGACAAACGTCAATCAATAATTCATGATATTTGCATGCCGGAAGTGACGGACGCCCAACTCGAGGAACTGGCGGAGAGGTTCAAGGCCCTCTCGGACCCCTCGCGGCTGGCGGTCCTGCGGCGCCTGATGGCCGGGGAAGCGGCGGTGGGGGAGATCGCGGAGGACATCGGGCACAGCCAGCCCAACGTGTCCCGGCACCTGGCGGCCCTCAAGCGGGCCGGATTCGTGCGGGGCGAGCGCGACGGCCAGTCGATCTACTACTCGATCTCGGATCCGGTGGTGGTGAAGCTCTGCGAATTGCTGTGCGGGAACCCCCGGGCGAAGCGCCGGGCGCCGGGAGGGCGTCCATGAGAACAAGGGGCCGCGGGGAGGACCGCAGGGCCTGGAAGTTGTGACCACTTTTCCACGGGATCACTCTATAAGGGCGAGATCCCGCCTTGAGTTGCGCCGCCCGTGGCGCGCAACCTCGGGGGTCAACAACTACCCGTAATTCCCATGTTTGAAGTTTATCAAAGCGACACGACCGAGAAGTTCCACTTCCGCCTGAAGGCCTCCAACGGCGAGATCATTTTCACCGGCCAGGGGTACAAGGCCAAGGCCGACTGCCTGAACGGCATCGAGTCGGTCCGGAAGAATGCCGCCCAGGAGAGCCATTTCGAGGTCAAGGAGGCCAAGGACGGGCGCAAGTACTTCACCTTGAAGGCCTCCAACGGCCAGGTCATCGGGCAGAGCCAGATGTACAAGTCGGACTCGGGCCTGAAGGGCGGCATCGCCTCGGTGCAAAAGAACTGCGCCGCGGACTGCAAGGACCTCACGGCCTGAGCCTGCGCCGCTGGAAAAAACCGACCCCGCCCGGCTGCCCGTCCGGCGGGGTTCTTTTTTGACCCCGTCTTTCCGCGGCCTGACCCTTTTCCGCGGCCTGACCCTTTTCCGCGGCCTGCCTACGACTGGCGGCGCAGGAAGGGAGGCACGTCGAGGTCCTCGCCGTCGATCATGTTCGGCTCCTCGCCCTCGAAGCGCCCCTTCGGACCGCCTTCCAGGGCCAGCTCGGTCTGGTTTTTCGGGTCGAAGTCGGCCGCGGCCTGGAGTTCCTCGATGCTGGTGCGGAGGTCACCGCTCTCCCCGGCGCCGGGCTCGATGGTCTCGAAGGCCACGCCGTCTTCGTTGTTCTCGGCCGGCGCGCCGGGCGCCGCCATCGGCACGGGTGCCGGCGGCAGGGTCGACACTTCTCCCGGGGCGGCCTTCCCTTCCTCGCCGCCCTCGTAAACGTCGCGCACTTCGCGGATGGTGGAGCCCTGGCGTTTCGGCGGGAGCTTCACCCGGCGGGTCCGCAGGTCGACCTTGCCGCGGTTCGCCCCCGGCTCGCCACCGACGCCGTCGATGGCGTCGAGATCTTCCAGTTCTCCGAGACCGCTGTCGGCGGCGGGAGCGGACTGCGGGTCGCTCTTCAACTCGGGGAGTGGCGGGCGGCTTGGCGCCGGGGGATCGGCGGCCGCTTCCGGCGCCTCGGCCTTGGCCTCCTCGGCGGGAGCGTCGTCGGTCTTGCCCCCCTTGGTCACGATGAACCCCTTCGCCTTGGCGAGCGCCTTCGAGGCCTTGCCATTCCCGCCGGCATTCTTGCCGGTCACGGGCTTCGGCGCCTTGGCCGGATTGGCTTCCACCTCGCTCACCTTCATCTTCAGCTTCTTGAAGGGGGCGGCCGGAACCGCTTTCAGACGGCCCTTGCCCTCCTTGGTCGCGGTGGCCACCGCCCCGTCGGGCGCGGAGGACGCATCGGGACCGGGCGCCGCCATCTCGGCCCGCGCCGCTTCCGCGGTGGCCTGCGCCGGGTCCGGGTCCGCAACGGCCCTTCCC
>JABDMC010000218.1 GCA_013001695.1 Akkermansiaceae bacterium | reverse complement strand
GCGGTGGCCGCGGCCATGATCCCGCACGCGCGGGACGGCCTCCGGTGGTGGCGCGCGACGAAGTGGGCGTGGGCGGTCGGCGCCTTGCTGGCGTGGCAGCTGGCCTCCCTCCTTTGGTCGGATGGCGGGGGCTGGTGGATGCTCCTCGATGCCGCCGGGGTGCTGGCGGTGGTGACGGCCCTGGGCCTCGTGGCGGGGCGGCCGGATTGGCGGCGGGCGCTCATTCCCGTCATGGTCTGGGTGGCGCTCTTCTCGGCCCTGCTGGCGCTCGTTGTCTTTTACCTGCTGCACGGCCGGAGCCTCGGCGGCGAGCGGCTCCGCCTGCCGTGGATTCACGGGGATGGCCTCAACGCGGTGCTCACCGGGCTCTTGTGCGCGGCCGGCGCGGTGGCGGCTCTGGGCGAGGGGGCGCGCGGGCGGGACCGCTTCGATCGCGTCGTCTGCCTCGCCGCGGCCGGTTGCTGCGTGTTCGCGGTCCTTGCGACGCGCAGCCGGGGCGCCTTGCTCGCCTTGCTGGCGGGAGCGATCGTGCTGGCCTGGTTCGAGCGCCGGCGACTTGTCGCGGGTCTCCTCGCCGCGGGCTGTGCGGCGGGGGTGTATTTCGTGATCCTCTTCTCGGGTGGCGGGGAGGCCGCCGCCTTGCTTGAACGCGGGGCGGCAGGCCGCATGGACATCTACCTGTGGTTTCTCGGACGGATGGGGGGCATGGAGTGGATCGCGGGAGCGGGTGCGGGCACTGCGGCCGTCATCGCGGAGGATCAGCTCGGCTGGTTCGTCGAACATCCGCACAGCGCCTATCTCACCCAGCTGTATCTCACCGGCGGAATCGGCCTGGCGCTTCTGCTGGTGGTGCTCGGCGGGGCGGCGTGGCGGGGCCTGCGGGAAGCCGCCCCGGCCGATGCGGTCTGGCTGGCGCTCCTCGCCACCGGCGCGATGGGCGTCCTCTTCGACACCTCCCTCATCTTCTCCCTCCTGACCACCCCCCGCCTCGAACCGGTGCTGGTCCTCCTGCCGGCCGTGATGGCCCTGCACGCTCAGCCTTCGAAGTAGGTGTAGCCGTTGAGCGACGCCCGGTAGGCGCGCATGACGTCGCGGCGCTGGGCGGGCGTGATGTTGCCGGCCTGCACGGCCCGCTCCGCGAACCGCCGGAATCGTTCCTCGAGCGTCTTCGGATCGTATTCGACGTAGGAGAGGACATCCGCCACGCTGTCCCCTTCGATTTCGTGGGAAAAGACCGGTTCGCCGTCGTCCAGCGAGACCGACACGACATTCGGATCGCCGAGGAGGTTGTGGAGGTCGCCGAGGGTCTCCTGGTAGGCGCCCACCAGGAAGATGCCGAGGAGGTAATCCTCCCCCGGTCCCCGCTTGTGGACCGGCAGATGCTTGCGTTCCCCCTCCCGGTCGATGAACCGGTCGATCTTGCCGTCCGAATCGCAGGTGATGTCCGATACCACGGCGCGGTGGGTGGGTTCCTCGTTGTGGCGGTGCAGCGGCAGCACCGGAAACAACTGGTTGATCGCCCAATGATCGGGAAGCGACTGGAACAACGAGAAATTTCCGTAATAGAAGTCGGTGAGTTCGCTTTCCAGCGTCTCGAGTTCCTCCGGGACGTGCTCGAGGAGCTGCACCTCCGCGTTGATGCGCGTCAGGAGGTGCCAGAAGATCTTTTCCGCATGGGCGCGATCGCGAAGGGTGACCTGCCCGAAGTTGAAGAGTTCGCGAACCTGGTCGCGGTAGTAGTAGGCATCGTTGTAGCACTCCTGGAGCTTCTTCCCCGAGAGGGCCCCGCCGACATCCCACAGGTTGCGCAGCATCTCCGGGCTGTCCGCCGACGGGGGATCGGGGGGCTCCGGGTGCGCGAACTCGGTCACGTCCAGGATGTCGAACACCAGGACGGAATAATAGGCCACCACGGCCCGGCCGGATTCGGTGATGAGTTCCGGATGCGGGGCCCCGGCGCGGTCGCACTGCGCCTGGACGACTTCGACGAGGTCGGCGGCGTACTCCGCCATGCCGTAGTTGCACGACGACGGCGCGCTCGATTGCGTCCCGTCGTAGTCGATGGCGAGGCCCCCGCCGAGGTCGAGGAGGCCCATCGGCGCGCCCTCCTCGCACAGGGACAGGTAGACCCGCACCGCCTCGTTCGCGGCCTCGCGAATCGCGCGAATGTTGGGGAGCTGCGACCCCTGGTGATAGTGGAAGAGGTGGAGGCAATCGAGGTAGCCCTCCTCGCGCAGCAGGTCGACGGCGTCGATGAGCTGCGCGGCGTTGAGGCCGAAGGTCGAGCGGTCCCCGCCCGATCCGGCCCAGCGGCCTTCCGACCCGGTCGAGAGCCGGAAGCGCACCCCGAGATCGGGCCTGATGCCGAGGGCCTTCGAGCGGGCGATGATGGTCGGCAGCTCCCCGGGCATCTCGATGACGAGGATGACGCGGAGGCCCATGCGCGTCGCCTGCAGGGCGAGATCCACGAAGGCATTGTCCTTGTAGCCGTTGCAGATGATGAGCGCCCCGGGGTCGTGCATGTACGACAGCGCCACCAGCAACTCGGGACGCGAGCCGGCCTCGAGGCCGTAGTTGTACTGGCGCCCGAAATCGCTGATCTCCTCGATGACCTGCTGCTGCTGGTTCACCTTGATCGGGTAGACGCCGCGGTAGCCGGCGGTGTAGCCCGAGGCTTCCATGGCGCTGCGGAAGGAATCGTTGAGGGCCTCGATGCGCCGGTCGAGGAGGTTCCGGAAGCGCAGGAGGAGCGGCAGGGCGCCGCCGCGCTCGCGGACCTCGTCGACGAGGCTCTTCAGCGAGACCGCCGCGGATTTGCCGTTTTCCCGGAGGTGAACGACGACGTCCCCATTGTCGTCGAGGTCGTAGAATCCGTTCCCCCACCGGTCGATGCCGTAGAGTTCGCGGGCATTATCGAGGGTCCATCCGGCCATGGCGCGGCGGGATTAGATGCCGGGATGGCGGCCGATGCACCCCGAATTTTCGCTCATTTCGCGGGCCGGGGAGGGGATGCGCGGGGAGAGTGGGCAAGCATCCGCGGAACGGTGAGGTATGTCGTTCCGCCTTCAGGCGGAAATTGGCGAGCATCCAATGGGTGGCGTTCAGACTGGAACTCGTGACGCCTACGCGAGTGGCCTCCAGATACACCAATCAGCCAGCGCTGACCTTCTTGCCGCCTGAAGGCGGAACTACCTACTCCCGGTGTCGAGAGGCAGGGGTGTTTTGGGGCTCATCCTTCCGGCGAAATGCACGGAGGTGTTCAGCGCCTGCGGCGGCGGTGGGCCGGAAAACCTGGAATTGCGGCGGGATCCTCGCCCGTATAGGAGAGGGAGATGGGCTGGTTGAAAGAGAACGGGAAAACGGTGCTGGCTGGTGTAGTCCTGGCCGGGGCTGCCGTGGGGGAGGAGTCCGGGAAGATCGTCCCGGCCTTCAGCCGCGGGGTCGGTCCGGGGTGGATCGGGTTGGGCGGCGCCGACTTCCGCAACGTGAACTGCTGGGATGATACCTGGCGGTGGGAGGAGGGACACGCGTGGTGCACCGGACAGCCGACCGGCGTGATCCGCTACCACGAGCCGATGACGAACTTCGAATTCTCCTGCGAGTGGATGCACAAGAGGCACGGCGGGAATTCGGGGATCTTCGTGTGGGCCACCCCGCAGTCGATCGTGAAGCTGACGCAGGGCGGGGGGAGGTTGCCGCACGGCATCGAGGTGCAGGTCCTCGACCTCGGCTACACCGAGGTGTTCGAGAGGCAATCCGGGAAGAAGGCCGACTGGTTCACCTGCCACGGAGACGTCTTCCCGGTGGGGCCGGTCAAGATGAAGCCCTTTCCCCCGGCGGCGCCCAACGGGAGGCGCAGCTTTCCGTCGAAGGAGACCACCCTCGGGATCAACCAGTGGAACCACTACTACGTCCGCGCCCTCGACGGGGTGGTGCGCCTCTGGGTGAACGGGGAGGAGGTCTCGGGCGGCGAGGGGATTTCCCCCGCCTCGGGATTTCTCTGCCTCGAATCGGAAGGGGCGCCGATCGAGTTCAGGAACCTCCGGCTGCGCAAGCTGCCGCCGATGGAGACGAAGCTGCCGGAGGGAATGACCATCGCGGTCCCGGAAATCCCGAACCCGAAGAACCGCCCGGCGGTGCCGCTCGCCGGGCACGCCATCCTCGGGACGTGGACGTACCTCGATACCTACAGCCGGGAATTCCTCGCCGACGGACGGTGCATCCTGCGGAACGGCGACAAGGAACTCTGGACGAAGAAGTGCGTCGCGAAGACGCCCACGACCGTCACGCTCGAGGGCGGCTACGAGCACATCCTCGACGGCGACGTGCTCAAGATCGAAGCGCGCTACGAGGCCAAGCGGCGGCGGTGACGATGACCGGGAGCTCGCGGGAGAAGCGGCTCGAGGCGGGGTGTATGTAGTTCCGCCTTCAGGCGGAGATTGAAGTCATCCCGGGCCATCTCCGTGGAACCGGCACGTGGGTCCTGCAAGGGTATCAGGGAGTCGACAAATGGCGTGCCCCTCCTCGTGTCCGCCTGAAGGCGGAACTACGTACCTCGCGCCTCGGCGGGCGAGGGGTGGGTCAGGTGGAAGTTCCGCTACCGTTCCAATACCGGCTCCAGCCAGACGCCCCAGTCGGCGCCGGTGCCGTCGCCGGCGTCCCCGGTGCGGAGCTCGAGTTTCCCGGCGCCGGTGACATCGATCTCGTAGTCCGCGACGGTTCCGGGTTTGAGGGTCTTGCTGCGCCAGAGTTCCTTGCCGTCGGCGCTGACGACGAAGACGACCGAGCCGCCGTGGCCTTCGGCGAGGCCGCAGGAACCGCTGAGCGTCTTCCATCTCCCGCCGAGGTCGTAGACGTGCCGCGCCGGGGCGTGGGCGTAGATCCCGTGTTCCCAGAGGCGGCCTCCCGATTCGAGGAGGAGCGACGGTCCCGGGAGGAAGTCGTAGGCGGGGCGCCCCCACCCGACCTTCTGTTCCGCGGGGCGGGCGTCGGAAAGCGGCCACGAATCGGCTCCCGCCACCGCCGAGGGGTTCGTGAGCTTGCGCTCGCCAAGGAGGGCCGCCACGAGGCGGCGTCCGATGCGCTCGGTGGCTCCGCCCGGGCCGTCGGGGGCGCGGTCGTAGAGGGAGTCGAAGGCGTCCTCGGCCCCGGCGCGGTCGCGGGCCTTGAGCGCCATGACGAGGGGAGCGAGCGCGAAGCGCTGCTGCATGGCGGAGAGGTCGATGGTGCCGTCCTTGGCCACGGAGTACGGGAAGACGTATTTCGAGCGGGCGGTGTTGTAGCTGTTGGCGGCGCCGTTGACGTGGCAGGCCACGAGACGCAGGGCCGCCGCCTTACCCTTGGCAAGCCCGCGGCAGCGCAGGGTGAAGTTCCCGTTCTCGTCCGGCACGGCGGTGGCGGTGGTGGCATTGTAGTCGCTCGACCCCTCGGGATCGCAGTAGCCGATGATCGCGTAGACCGGCGGGGTGGCCTCCACGGTGCCGGAGAAATCGAAACCGCCGTCGACGACCTTCACCTCGAAGTTCGCGAGGTCGGCGCTCGCCGGTTGGTTCATCCCCTTCACCGATCCGGAGAACTGCGGGTGGGAGGCGAGTCGCAGGCCGTGGGCGAGGGTGAGGAAGGAGCCCTTCCCCTCGCCGCGGGTCTCGTCGCCGTAGGTCCGGTTGCCGGAGCCCATGAGGGCCGTGCCGAAGGCCTCGCGCTCGTCGGGGCGCTCCTTGTTGTGCGGGAGCCCGAGGGCGTGGCCGAGTTCATGCGCGATGCCGCCGATGAAGATCGAGTTGTGTTTCCCGAGGGAGATGCGCCCGTACTGGCCGTCCCGTATCACGGGCTCCTTCTTGGGAAGGTGCAGGGTGTCGAGCTCCGGCGAGTCGAGCTGCCAGGCCGTCCCCTGCCGGTGCGAGCCGCCGGCGTAATACGGCGACTTGTGCTTGAAGACGAGCTTCTCGGGATCCCAGTCGGAGAGGTTGGTGAAGATCAGGATCGTCTCGCGGCTCGGGTCGAGGCCGGCGGCCTCGAGGACCGGGACACACTCCTGCCGGATCTTGCCGCCGCTCTGCACCTCGTAGTCGGCGAACGGCCCGGCCCCCTCCACGACGTGGATCAACAGTTTCCCGTTGGTGTCGTAATCGAGGTTGAAGGTGCGCGGTCCGAACCCGAGACGCTGCATCTCGTCCGCGTAGAAGGCGCGGATGTGCTCCATGATGCGCGTCAGGCGCGCCTCGTAGCCGGCGCACGGTTCCCGGTCGTTGGTGTGCCAGTAGACAAGGTGCAGTTGCCGGACGCCGGCCTGGCCGTGGTCGCCATGCCAGGGATCAAGGATGGCGCGCGCCGCCTTGACGGTGGCGGCCGCCTCTTCCTCGAGGGGCGCGGCGGGCAGGTTGTGGACGGCGAGGACGCCGAGGAGCAAAAGAATACGCATGGGTGCAGGTGTATGGAGATCCGTCCCGCGGTCGTGGGACGGAATATAACGTCCGGCAATCTCAATCCCGTTCACATAAAAAGGATTCCGGGTGGCCGGGACGTGGGGGGTGCAAGGGGGACCTTGGAGGCGTCGATGCTCTCCCGCCGCCTTCCGCCTGAAGGCGGAACTCCATGCAGCGTCCAGCGGAGGGGCGGGGGAGGTTCGGCGGCGGGAGGCGGCAGGCCGGACTATTGATCGTCCCATCCCTTGCCGTAGTTCTTCACCGGGAACTCGCGCCAGATCCGGGCGGCGCGTTCGCGGCCGACTTCCTCCAGAAAGCCGTGGGCGCTCGTGAATGGCCAGTCGGTCCATGAATCAACATAGCCGTGGTGCACCGGATTGTGATGTATGTAGTTCATGGTCACCCAGTAGTGGTCGCCAGAGCGATTTCCCCGGTCGGAGACGCGGTGCCAGACCTTCCGGCCGGCCTGGTCGTCTTCGAGATTCCATTCGCGAGAGAGGCGGCCGTGGAGGAGACCGAGGTGCCTGGTGAGCGCCTTGATGGCGCCGGTCCTGATCAAGAGGTGGTAATGGTTGGGGAGCACGCACCATGCCGCCGGTGGTGATGTGCCCCCGTGCTCAACGAGATGATTTAGCAGGATGGAAGTGAAAGCGGCGATTCGCTCCGGACTTTGCCCGATGACGGGTTCATGTTCAAAACATGCTCCGACTAGGTGGTAATGGATGGCGCCCTGGTCGAAGTGAGGCGGGGAATGAAGCGGACGGCGATTCGATACGCGGTATGCGAGGAGTTCCTCGCGCTGTTTCGCAGTCAGCTTGCGCCAGAGGTAAGCCACGAGCCAACGGTAAGCGGAGGATCGGCGGTAGGGAAAGGAGGAACAGTGGAGAGGGGAGGTATGTAG
>JABDMC010000200.1 GCA_013001695.1 Akkermansiaceae bacterium | reverse complement strand
GCCTCCGGCCGCGGCATTTTCGGATTGCGGACGGGCCGTCCGCGCTCCCAGTCTCCAGTTCCGATCATCATGAAACCGAACCTCGCTCCCGTCACCTTTGCCACATTCCTCGCCACGGCTCTCCTTGCGCCGGCTGCCGAGACCGTCCAGGTCTACATCCTCGCCGGCCAGTCGAACATGGAGGGGAAGGTGCAGCGGAAGCTGCTCGACCACCAGGCGGTCGACGCGAAGACGAAGGACCTCTTCGCCCACCTGCGCAAGGACGACGGGTGGGTCGTGCGCGACGATGTCTTCATCAAGTTCCTCAACGAGCACGGCGGGCTGACGGTGGGCTACGGATCCGGAGACCGCACCGGGGTGGAACTCGAGTTTGGCACCGTCCTGGGGGAGAAGCTCGACGAGCCGGTCCTCCTCATCAAGACGGCGTGGGGCGGTCATTCCCTCTACAAGCTCTTCCGTTCCCCGTCGGCGGGATTGCCGGAAGCCCTGCTGGCGGCGGATCTCGAGCGGGCCGTGAAACGCGTCGAGAACAACAACAAGAAGAAGAACCGGAACGACCCCCTGCCGACGGTGGACGACATCAAGGGCGACTACGGCAAATCGTATCGCAACATGCTGGCGGAGGTCGCCGCGGTGCGGGACGGGTACGAAGCGATGTTTCCGGCGCTGAAGGGGAAGAAGCTGGAGATCGCGGGATTCGTCTGGTTCCAGGGGTGGAACGACCAGTACAACGGGGCGGAGACCGAGTACGAGTCGAACCTGAAGCACTTCATCAAGGATGTGCGGAAGGATCTCGGCGTGCCGGACCTCCCCTTCGTGATCGGGGTGATGGGGCAGAACATGTCGAAGGAGCCGAAGGGACCCATGAAGGTGATCCAGGACGCCCAGCTGGCGATGGAGACGCTGCCGGAATTCAGGGGGAACGTGAAGGCGGTGCGCACCGACGTCCTCGTCGACAAGGCCGCGGAGGAACTCTACCCGAAGTGGAAGGAGAACCGCGAGCAGTGGGAGAAGACCGGCTCGGATCATCCCTACCACTACCTCGGCAGCGCCATCTGGCACCTCCGTATGGGCCGCGCCTTCGCGGAGGCCATGCTGGAACTGCAACGGTAGGGAGGGCGTCGCGCGGGTGGCGGGATTGCCCGGGTGGCGGGGTTGCCCGGGCGGCGCTACGGCCGGCCGCCGGGTTTGCCGGACTTGTGTTTCCGGCGGTGCTTCTCCGCGACGGGCCGGTCCCGCGGGCCCTTCGGTTTGCGGATCATGAAGACGTTGTCGGAAAGTTCCCGGCCGATGCCGGTGTTGCGGCGGATGATGCGGGCGAGGGTCTGCTGCTCGATGAAGCGGGCCATCCTTGGGGAGAGGCGGTTCTTGTAGTAGAAGCGGTCGCCGTCGCGCAGCCGGGTGAATTGATCGACCAGGACGGCGCGGACCATGGGGCCCGTCATGGAGCCGGGGGCATGGGGTTCGCAGAGGCCGCCGACCCAGCAATCGATGTCGCCGACATGCTCGTAGGCGGCGGCGAGACGCTGCCAGACGGCCGGGTCCGGGTTGATGTCGTGGAAGTCGTGCGCCATGGGGAGGCCCATGCTTTCGCAGACCGCGGTGTAGGGGGGAAGACCGTGATCGCGGCCGCGCTGGATGTTGAGGGCCGCGAGGTCCATGCCGCCGGATCCCGGCTTGCCGAAGAGCATGTTGCGCACGTCATCGACCAGCATCATGTCGAGCTCCTGGCAGCGCTGCGCGGCGAGACCCCGCAGGAGCGGGTCGATCCCCTCGTCCTCGATGTTCGGCGGGTGGAAGAAGGCCGCCGCGAGGGGCAGGTGCCCGGCGGCGATGGCCCGTCCGGCCCGGTCGAGCCGCAGGAGGGTGGGGGATAGGAGGCTGTGGCCGAGGCGGTAGGCCCCGGTGGAGAAGACGTTGGCGACGCCGGCATTCACCTTGGGCCGGTAGCCCCGGTAGGGAGGAAGGGCGCCGCGCCCGAGGAGCACCGGCAGGAATTCGCGGTAGGTGATGGCCTGCATCTCGGCGCCCACGATCATGCGCGCGAACTGGTAGCAGTCGTCGCCGTCCGCGCCGGGATTCAGCCGGGCGAATTGTTCCGCCCAGTAGTTGTGCTCGCGCACGAAGAGGGTGTGCATGGCGGTGAGGCCGGCTTGTTCGTTGGCGCGCACATCGCCCGCCAGAAAGAACCCCGGGTCCGGGGACGGGGCGTTGGGAAATGCCACCGGCCCGTCATTGTAGGGAAGCAGGTCGCCGTGCGGGCTCGGGGAGGTCCTCAGCTTCCCGGATCCGTCGTTGGTGCGGAGCGCGTCGGCGCGCGCCGCGTCGGACCCGTAGACGTTGGAGGCGTCGATGTAGGCCGTGATGAAATTCAATTGCTGGCGCACGCCGTCGATGTCCCACGCCACCGACCGGTTCAGGGGGATGATGCCACCCCCGAACCACGGATCGCCGTCGGGAACCGCGATCGAAAAGTACTCGGGCGGATCGACGCCGGGAGTCTCGTCGATGTCATGGTCGACGAACTGCCCCCATTGCCAGAGGAAGTCGCTGGCCCAGCGGGCATTGGGGACCAGCTCGGTCTGGATCGAGACGGCGTTGCTGATGGCGCGCGCGCTCGGGCGGTGGGCCCCGGCCGGGGTCGAGGCGCCGTCGTCGTAGTCGGCATCGACGAGGCGCAGGAGGGCCTGCACGGCGGCCCCCCAGTCGGGATTGGCGAGGTTGTTGCCGGTGCCGTCGATGCTCTGGATCTCGGCGGGAAGCCTCGCCCACGAACCCTGGGAGGGCGGCTTCTTCGGGCCCTTGCGGCCGGCGTGGGGCCGCGGCAATTTGGACGGATGGCGCGCCCCGTCGTCGGCGCCGTGGTGGCGGTCAGGGTCGGCGAGGAGCGGCCCCGTGCTCAGCGCGAGCAGGAGGGCGAGGACGGGCGAGATCAGGGTACGCAAGGACAGGCAAGGGTTCATGGCGGTGTGCAGGGGGTTCCCACGAGGGTGTGGTCCAAGACGCCCGGGAGGATCTTCCGGGCGAACCGGACGGGAATTATTGTGAGCAAGCCCCCGGGGAACCAGAAAAAAAGGGGATCGGGCCCGAATCCGGGGAGGCCTCCAGCGGCCGGAGGTGTCGGACAGGCCCCGGATCGCCCTGCGGGCGGCGGTCTTCCCCGCCCACGCCCAGCCGTCCTCCGGGAAGGCGCCGCCGCGGACTTTTCGCCCCCGGCCCCGCCCTCGAGCGGACGGGGCGAGGTCGACCTGGCGCCTCCCGCGGCGCGGGGGACGGGTGGGGCCCGCCGGGCAATCCCCCGCGTCCGGCGCCATGCAGACATCGTCCGGCAGTTTTCCGCGCCTGCCGGTGTTGCGGCGGATGATCCTTGCGAGGGATGGCTCCCCGACGCGGGCCACCAGCGCCGCGGGGAGGGTGGTCTCATCGGAGAACCGGTCGCCGTCGCGCCGCCGCGTGAACCGGTCGATGACGAGGTTGCCGATCATGGAACCCGCGCGGCCGGTGGCGGGCGTGGCTGGGGTGAGGCCCCCGAGGGCTCCCTTCTCGTGTGCGTGGTTCTTCATCATGTCCTTGCGCCTCGTCGCTGGTTTCCGGTCCGCTGCGATGGACCGCGAGGGACCGTCTGCTCCAAGGCAAGGGCCCGCTTGTTAAGGGATGATGGCGGCGCGCGCGAAAAAGTGTTAAGGGGGTGTAAATGCGTTGTGTTGGGGTCTGCAAAGTTGTTAGACAACCACTCCCGGGAACTCATGAATGCCGCCGATGGAAAGAAACCGTTGCTGGTGATCGATGACGACCGGAAGCTGTGCGGATTGATCCGGGAGTATCTCGAACCGTTGGGCTATGCCGTGACGGCGGCCCACACCGGTCCGGACGGCCTGCGCGAGGCGGTGGACGGGGAGGGAACGTTCGAGGCGGTCATCCTCGATGTGATGCTTCCCGGGATGGACGGGTTCGAGGTCCTGCGCGAACTGCGGAAGAAATCCAACGTGCCGGTCCTCATGCTGACCTCCATGGGGGAGGAGGCGGACCGCATCGCGGGCCTCGAGACCGGGGCGGACGATTACCTTCCGAAGACCTTCTCGACGCGGGAGTTGCTGGCGCGCCTGCGCGCCGTGACGCGGCGGACCCACCTCTTGGAACCCGCCGCCGCGGACGAGGCCCGCGAATTCGTGATCGGCGGACTGCGTCTCGACGAGGGGACGCATGTCGCCACCGTCGACGACCAGCCCCTCGATCTGACGGCCCTGGAGTTCGCCATTCTCGCCTCGCTGATGAGTGCCCGCGGGCGGGTCAAGACGCGGGAGGCGCTCATCGAGGAGGTCTCGGAGCGGAAGTTCGATGTCTTCGATCGGTCCATCGACGTGCACATCTCGGCGTTGCGGAAGAAGCTGGGGGACGACGCCAGGGCGCCCCGGTTCATCCGCACCGTCCGGGCGGTGGGATACCAGCTGATCGACGGGGAGAGGGAGATGGGTCGATGAACGCCGGTGCGGAGCAGGCCGCCAGAAGTGGCATGACCGTCCCGGTCACGGATGGATTCCCGGGCCGCATTGCGGCCGAAATTCCGACCCCCGCGGGGCGAACCCGCCAGCTCATGAC
>JABDMC010000169.1 GCA_013001695.1 Akkermansiaceae bacterium | reverse complement strand
GGGCCGGCGGATGCGTCGGGGGATTCGATCGTGGCTGCCTTCAAAGGGATGCGGGTGCGGGAAGGGGATCGGGAGGCGGCGAAGTACTGGCAGGGAGCGAAGCGCAAGGAGCGCCCCGCGAGTCCTTCCGAATGGGAGAAGGAGTCGTGAAGCTTCTCGACACGAGTGTTCTCATTCACCTGCAACGCGAATGGACCCGCGACGAAGACGGGCCGGTGCACGCATACTTGCGCGACCACGGAAGTGAAGAGTTCTCGATCTCGGTGATCACCTCCCTCGAGTTTCTCGAGGGCTACGCGCAGGTCGCGGAGGGAGAGCGTTTTCTGGAACCATTTCCCCAGATTGAGGTCACCCGCGGCGTGGCGCGCAGCGCGAGCCGCATCCGGCGTTCCCTCCGTCAGAGGGGCGAGATGATCGGCGACTTCGACATCCTGATCGCCGCCACCGCCCTGGTGGCAGGTGTCCCCCTCGTGACGGACAACACGCAGCACTTCGAGCGCGTGGAGGGACTGGTGATGGAACGGTATCGGTAAGGAGGAGGTGTCGCTCCGGCGCGCGCGAAGCGGGAATGGGGGTGTTCATGGCTTCGCGGGGTGCTACCTGATCTTGTCCGGTTCGGGCGAATCGCGCCCCTCGATCGTGGCCATCAGGGCCTTCAGTTCGGCGACCTTCTCGGGGAACTTCGCGGCGAGGTTGGTCTGCTCCCCGAGGTCGGCCTCGAGGTCGTAGAGTTCCTCCACCTTCTCGCGGTCGTCCTCGACGGCAAATCCGTGGAAGTGGGCGTTGGGCTTGAGGTATTTCCACTTCCCCCGGCGGATGCCGGCATTGTTGAAGTAGAAGTGCTCGCGCCCCGTCTCGCGCTTCCCGAGGAGGAGGCCGGTCTGGTCGATCCCGTCGATGCGGCGGTCCTTCGGAACCTCGAAGCCGCAGAGGTTCGCAAAGGTCGGCAGGAAATCGATGGTGGCGAAGATGGCATCGGAGGTGCGACCGGCGGGCACTTTGCCGGGCCAGCGGACGATGCAGGGGACGCGGTATCCCGCTTCATAGCACGAGCCCTTCCCGTTGCGCAGCGGGCCGGCCTCGCCCCAGAAGATGGACCCCGGTGGGTGTCCTTTCTTGTTCTTCGTGTACTTGTCCTGGTTCCACGGGCCGTTGTCGCTGGTGTAGATGACGAGGGTGTTGTCGCGGAGGCCCAGCTCATCGACGACATCGAGGAGGCGGCCGGTCTCGTAGTCGAATTCCTCGACGACGTCGCCGTAGAGGCCGCCCGCCGACTTCCCGCGGAAGCGGTCGGAGGCGTCGATGATGGTGTGCATCATGGTGTGCGCGAGGTAGAGGACGAAGGGCTTTTCGGGATCGCGCTTCTCCTTGAGCCACGCGATCGACTTGTCGGTGTAAAGGGTGGTGAGGCCGCCCATGTCATCGTCGGTGCCGGCCGGTTCGTTGTTCTCGTGGAGCTTCACCCGGCCCGCATCGTTCGCCCCCAGCGGCCCGAAGTAGTAATCGAATCCCTGGGCGAGAGGCATGCGGTCGATGATGGCCTTGCGGTTTGAGACGTCCCACTTGCCGATGCAGGCCGTCTGGTAGCCGGCCTTCCGGATGAGCTCGGCCCAGGTGATCTCGGAGGCCGGCATGCTCCAGCCCTTCGAGCGGATCGGCTGGCGACCGGTGAGGAGCGCCGAGCGCGACGGGCCGCAGACGGTCTGCGAGTAGAAGGAGGTGAAGCGGGTCCCCTCCTTCGCCAACTGGTCGAGCCGCGGGGTCTTGTTCTCCGTGTTCCCGTAACAGGCGAGATCGGCGTAGCCCTGGTCATCGGTGAAGATGATCAGGATGTTGGGGGAAGTCCGAGCCGGACGGGCATTGGACGTTTCATCCACTAGCGGCTTCGCCGCGGCCGCGGTTCCCGTGAGCGTCGCGCTGATCGCGGCAAGGATGGCAAGGATGGAGAGTTGACTCTTCATGATATTCTGGCTTGTGGTGGAGAGGGTTCCGGCACCGCGCCGGAGATGGCGCACACCGCGGCGGCAACTTCGCACGCGCGGCGGGCAATCGCGGGAAGGGCCTCGCCCCGCAGGGCGCCGAGGACGAGGGCGGCGGTGAAGGAGTCGCCGGCCCCGACGGTGTCGCGGACCTTCGCCGGAATGCCCGCCTGATCGACGGTCTCGCCGGGCGACACGAGCAGGGCGCCGTCGGAGCCGCGCGTCATGACGACGAGGTCGAGGTGACCACTGTCGAGCAAGCGGCGCAGGGAATCTTCGGGGCGCCCGGTTATGGCAACCCCGCATGCCGTCGCCACCTGGCGCAACTCGTCATCGCTCAGCTTCAGGATGCTGGCGTGTTCGACCGAATCCCGGATCAAGGCGTCGTCGTGGAAGGGCGCGCGCAGGTTCACGTCGAGGACGCGGGGAACCCTGGCCTCCGCGGCGATCTCGAGCGCCCGGCGGATGGTGGCGCGGGAGGCGTCGCCCCGTTGTCCCAGGGTGCCGAAGTAGACCGCGTCCGCTTCCCGGAGGCGCGCCTCCAGTTCCGGCGTCCACGCCAACCGGTCCCACGCGCTGCCTTCGTGGATGGTGAAGGTCGGCTTCCGCTTCGCATCGAGTTCGATCCCGACGGTGCCGGTCGGGGCCCCGGCGATGACCTGCACGAGGCTCGTGTCGATCCCGTAGCGTTCGAGGATCCCGACCGCCTCGCGTCCGCGCTGGTCGTTGCCCACGGCGCTCACCATGATGACATCCCCGCCGAGGATGGCGGCGTGGCAGGCGAAGTTCGCGGGCGCCCCGCCGAAGCGGGGTCCTTCCGGGAACAGGTCCCAGAGGACTTCACCGAGGGAGATGATCGTGGGGCCGCTCATGATTCCGCCATTCCGAATTCGGGTTCGATTTGTTCAAGGGGCCGCCCCTTGGTTTCGGGGGCCATGAGCTTCACCCATATCATCTGGAGGACCATCATGAAACAGAAGAAACCGAAGACGCATCCGGGAGCGGAGGAGATGACCATCGGCGGGAAGAAGGAGGTGAGAAGCGCCGCGAAGATCCAGGGATGAAAGAGCCAGGGGGATCATGATGAAGACGGAGCGCCCAACCTCCGCCTGATGGCGGCTCCAGGGGCGGACGAGTTCAGAGATGGGGTCCGCGTTCTTGTGCCCGGGGACGGGATCGGTCACAGTCTCCCGGGTCGACCAATGCTCTTCCGACTGTTCCGCAAGCGATCCGTTTACGTGCCGACGTGGAGACTGGCGCTGGTGCTTCTCGTCGTGGTGGTGGTGATGGCGGTGGCGGTTTTGCGCGGCCTCTATCCCTTCCTCGCGCTGTCGAGCCCGGTGGAGCAACCCGATGTGATCGTCGTCGACGGCTGGATCTCGGACCGGAGCATGGAAGCCGCGATGGCGCTCGCGGAACAGAAGTCGTGCAAAGTGATGCTCGTGGCGGGCGTGGACCTTGCGACCGGCCACTTCCTGAGTGAATACAAGACCTACGCGCACCTCGGCGAGGCGACCCTCGAAGCGATGGGGGTGCCGGAAGACGAGGTGCATCCGGCGCCGGCCGGACCGAATCACCGGCATCGTTCCTTCGCCGGCGCGGCGGCGGTTTACCAGTGGCTGGAGACGGAGGACCTGCTCGCTTCGCGCATCGTCGTGATCACCGAGGGGCCCCACGGCCGCCGGTCGCGCGCCGTTTATCGGAAGGTGTTCGGCAACGCGCCCACCGGGATCGGGGTCCTCTCGATGCCGCCGGTGGCCTACGACCCCGAATCGTGGTGGAAGACGAGCTCGGGAATGAAGTCGGTCATCGTGGAGGCGGTGGCCTTCCTGGATGAGTGGCTGCGCGATGGCGGGCGGGAAACGAACGACCCCGCCACGGTGCAAACCGGCGTCACCGCCGCCCCGTAGGCGAAATGCGCTGGCGGCCCGATTGGTGAGAAACCGCGGGGTGGCCGGCAGTATAGTCCTGCGATGAAAGCCACGATCGCACTCCTCCTTGCCCTTGCTCCGCTCGCCTTCGGCGGGGAGCCGAACACCCTGACGGAAGCCGAGAAGAAGGAGGGATGGAAACTCCTCTTCGACGGGAAAACGACGAAGGGGTGGAAGAGCTGGAAGACGAAGAAGAAGCTCGAGACCGGCGCCTGGGTCATCGAGGACGGGGCCCTCGTCCTGAAGGGGAAAGGGGCCGGCGACATCTACACCGCGAAGAAGTACGAGAACTTCGACTTCTCGGTCGACTTCAAGACGAAGGGGAACAGCGGGGTCCTCTTCCGGGTCGACCCGGAGGTGCCGGGGCCCATTTACAAGGTCGCGCCCGAGGTCCAGATCGAGCGGTCCACCGGCAAGAAGAGCACCGATGCCGGCGGGCTTTACGCCCTCTACGAGATCGCCTGCGAGGGCGACAAGCCGATGAAGCCCGACGGCTGGAACACGATCCGGATCCGCCTCGAGAACAACAAGGGGACCCACTGGTTCAACGGCGTGAAGGTCGCGGAGTACGAGATCGGATCCGAGGACTGGAAGAAGCGGGTGGCGGAATCGAAGTTCAAGGATTGGAAGGGCTTCGCCGAAACCGCGAAGGGTCACATCGGCCTCCAGGACCACGGCGCCGAGGTGGCCTTCCGGAACATCAAGATGCGGGTCCTGAAGTAGGGGCCGGCCACCGCGCAGCCCGCAGTCCGATGAAGTTGATCGCATTGTTCCTCCTGGTCCTGTCCGGGGCGGCGCCGGTCCGTGGCGATGCCGGGAATCCGGAGGTGGCACGACTCGGCCCGGAACTCGCCCGCCGGACCGTCTTTCTCAATCCGGACTACCTCGTCTTCGCGCCGAAGGTGAAGGACGGCGGGAAGGTGCCCCTCCTGATCTACCTGCACGGCGCCGGCGGGGTGGGGGATGACATTGACCGGATCAAGGGCCAGCCACGCGCCGTGGTGGAGGGGATCGAGCGGTTCAGGAAGGGCCCGTGCATCGTGGTGGCGCCGCAGTGCCTGAAGGCCACCCCCGCGGGGCGGGGCGTCTGGACGCCGGAGGACCTCGATGTCCTTCTCGGCCACCTGAAGGCCACCTTGCCGGTCGATGAGAAGCGGATCTACCTGACCGGGAACAGCATGGGTGGCTACGGGTCGTGGGTCTGGGGCGGGAATGCCCCGGAGCATTTCGCCGCCATCGCGCCCATCGTCGGCGGGATCGGCCGCGGGGGACCCAAGGACGTCACCCCGGACCTCGAAAATTGGGCCGCCAATCTCGCCAAGGTGCCGGTCTACGCCTTTGCGGGGGCGCAGGACCGGGTCGTGCCGGCGGAACGCTCGGAGCGGATGATCGCCGCCATCCGGAAAGCCGGGGGGAAGAAGGCCAGGCTCAAGGTCTATCCCGACGAGGGTCACAACGCGCGGCGGGTGGTCTACTCGACGCCGGAGTTCTACGACTGGATGTTCGCGCAGCGGCGGGAATGACGTTCCATCCGCCGCCGCCTCACTTGTAGCCCAGCCAGGGCCCGAGCCACTTCTCGCATTCCTCAAGGGAGAGTCCCTTCCGCGTGGCGTAGTCCTCGACCTGGTCCTTCCGGAGTTCCGAGATCGCGAAGTAGCGCGATTCCGGGTGCGAGAAGTAGAGGCCGCACACCGCCGCGCCGGGATGCATGGCCTGCGATTCGGTGAGGGTCACCCCGGTTTCTTCGGAGGCGTTGAGGAGGTCGAACAGGAGCGGCTTCTCGGTGTGATCCGGCTGGGCCGGGTAGCCGGGAGCGGGGCGGATGCCGCGATACTTCTCGTGGATGAGCTCCGCGGCATTGAACTCGTTGGGGCGCTCGTACCCCCAGGCGACGCGGGCCCGGTGATGGAGAAGCTCCGCGAAGGCCTCCGCGAGCCGGTCCGCGAGGGCCTTCACCATGATGGCGTGGTAGGGGTCGTGCTCCTGCTCCTCGAGCTCCTTCGCCCACTCATCGGCCCCGTGGATGCCGACCACGAAGCCACCGATGTAGTCGGGCGGGGACGTGGCCTGACCGTCCCGGTCATGATCTGAATGGTCCGCAGTCGAAGTGGCATGACCGTCTCGGTCATGATCTGAATGGTCGGTAGGCGAAGTGGCATGACCGTCTCGGTCATGATCTGAATCCGGCCGGCGCGGCGCGCCGCTTCCTGCGAAGCTTGTAGCGCCTTCGACCACATTTACCCCGACCCCAAGGACGTTCCCGTCGGGATCAGTGACAAGTTCCAGTCCCATCTTGTGGGCGGTCCGGTGCCGGACGATGTAATCGCGTTGATGGGCGTAATCCTCCGGATCACGAAGAATATGGTCATAATTTTCGTTCTGCCAGAGATCTCCCGTGCGCTTCAGCCTCTTGTTGATCTCGTGGGAAGTAAACGACTTCCACGAATGGAGAATCCCGTCCATGGAATGATCCCCGATTGGGCGGAATATCACATGCACATGGTTGGGAGCCACGGCGTAGGCGAATAGTTGGTATCGCTCGCCATCAAAATGGTTCAGGGAATTCGCCACAATATCCGCCGCCTCGGGGTCATTGAGCACGCATTCTCCGTGGCCGGCTTCGAGGGCGGTTTCAAGGTGCGTATGATATGCTTCGCACAAGCGTTTGGTGGCGTCTTTGGCGAGCGGCAAGTCGCCGTCATCAACCGCCTTTTGGCGAAGCTGCGTCCAATGGGCTTTCTCAGCAGCATACTCCCGAAGGACTTCTTGTGGAAGGGAGTCTGCGAGCCGGAAGGTGACCGCGTAGGTTGCTCCGCCCTGGGTCCAATGAGGCAAGTTTGCACCACTACGCTTGTCTACCAACTGGTCGTCATCGAGGAAGGTGGGAAGGCTTGGGAGACTTGCGGCTTCGCCGTCGGGGTCGGTCATGACCGGGACGGTCATGCTACTCTTGGGCCTCACGAAATCCGCCAGCGCGTAGTGCGGTTTGCCGGAGTTCTTGGCGAGTTGCTGGCGGAGAGTGTGGAAGCGGGTGGCTTCGGATTGGCGGGACTCGTCGGTCCAGACGATGATGTCGTCGCCGTCGGCGTTGGCGGGGAAGAAGCCGAAAATGCCCTTCGCCTTCAGGCGGTCCTCGGCGATGATGCGCTCGAGGAGTTCCCGGGCCTCGTCGTAAAGCTTGGCGGCCTGTTCCGCGGCGGCGGCGTTCCTCGTCTTGAGGACCTTTGCCTCGGGGTCCCACACGCCGCGCAGTTCCCACGAGTGGAAAAAGGGCGTCCAGTCGATGTATCCGGCGAGCTCGCGGAGCGACTGGCTCGCGATGGGCCGCGTCCCGATGAATTCCGGGACCGGCGGGGTGTAGGCCGCCCAGTCGGAGGCGAAGGCGTTGCCGCGGGCCGTCTCGAGAGGGACGGATTCCTTCTTCGCGCCGCCGGCGAACTGCTCGCGATGCTTCACGTGCCGGCGGTCGTTCTCGGCCACGAAGGTGTCGCGCTGCTCGTCGGAGAGGAGCGAGGAGGCCACCGGAACCGAGCGGGAGGCGTCGAGGACGTGCACGATGGGGCCGGAATAGTTCGGGGCGATCTTGATGGCGGTGTGGGCCGGGGAAGTCGTGGCGCCGCCGATGAGGAGCGGCAGATCGAAGCCGCCTTTCTCCATCTCCGAAGCGACGTGCATCATCTCGTCGAGGGACGGGGTGATGAGCCCGGAGAGGCCGATGATGTCGGCCTTTCTGTCGCGGGCCGTCTCGAGGATGCGGTCGCAGGGGACCATCACGCCGAGGTCGATGACCTCGAAGCCGTTGCAGGCGAGGACCACCCCGACGATGTTCTTGCCGATGTCGTGCACGTCCCCCTTCACGGTGGCCATCACGACGGTGCCGGCGGAGGTGCTCTCCCCGGTCTTCTCGGCTTCCATGAACGGTTCGAGCCAGGCCACGGCCTTCTTCATGACCCGGGCCGACTTCACGACCTGCGGGAGGAACATCTTCCCGGCCCCGAAGAGGTCGCCCACGATCGACATGCCGTCCATGAGGGGACCCTCGATGACCTTGATCGGGCGCCCGTATTTCTGCCGGGCCTCCTCGGTGTCCTCGTCGATGAACTTGTCGATGCCCTTCAGGAGGGCGTGCTCGAGGCGCTTTTCGACCGGGTCCTCGCGCCAGGCGAGGTCCTCCTCGAGCTTCTTTCCGCCCTTCCCCTTGAACTCCTCGGCGAGGTCGAGGAGGCGCTCGGTGGCGCCGGGGTCACGGTTCAGGAGGACATCCTCCACGGCGGTGAGGAGATTCTTGGGGATCTCGTCGTAGACCTCGAGCATCCCGGCGTTGACGATCCCCATGTCCATTCCGGCCCGGGTGGCGTGGTAGAGGAAGGCGGAGTGCATCGCTTCCCGCACGATGTTGTTGCCGCGGAAGGAAAACGAGATGTTCGAGACCCCGCCGGAAACCTTGGCGTAGGGCAGGTTCTCCTTGATCCACTTCGTGGCGTTGATGAAGTCGAGGGCGTAGTTGTTGTGCTCCTCGATGCCGGTCGCCACGGTGAGGATGTTGGGATCGAAGATGATGTCCTCCGGGGGGAACCCGACCTCCTTGGTGAGGATGTCGTAGGCGCGCCGGCAGATGCGGATCTTGTCCTCGTAGGTGGCGGCCTGTCCCTTCTCGTCGAAAGCCATGACGACCACCGCGGCCCCGTAGCGGCGAATGGTGCGGGCCTGCTCCTTGAATTTCTCCTCGCCCTCCTTCATGGAGATCGAGTTCACGATGCCCTTGCCCTGCAGGCATTTCAGGCCGGCCTCGAGGATTTCCCATTTCGAGGAGTCCACCATGAAGGGGACCTTGGCGATGTCCGGCTCGCCCTGCAGGAGCTGCAGGAAGCGCGACATCATGGCGACCCCGTCGATGAGCCCCTCGTCGAAGCAGATGTCGATGACGTTGGCGCCGTTGACGACCTGTTGGCGGGCGACCTCCACGGCCTCCTCGAGGTTTCCCTCCTTCACGAGCTTCCGGAAGCGCGGCGATCCGGCCACGTTGGTGCGCTCCCCGATCATGAGGAAATTCTTGTCGGCCGTGTGATTGTACGGCTCGGTTCCGGAAAGGCGGAGGATGTGGGGTTCGGGGGTCATCAAACGGCGGCGGGAAGGGGGCGGGGGGCCTTGTCCCGGAGGGCGGCGGCGATGGCCGCGACGTGCTCCGGGGTGTTTCCGCAGCATCCGCCCGCGAGGTTGAGGAGGCCGTCGTCGGCGAAGTCGGCCATGAAGCGGGCCATGTCGGCGGGTTCGAGGTCGAAGCCGGTGGGGGCGAGCGGGTTCGGCAGCCCGGCATTCGGATAACACGAGATCGCGCACTCCGCGACGTTGGCGAGCTCCTCGAGGTGGGGCTTCATGAGGTCCGGCCCCAGCGAGCAGTTCAGCCCGATGGCCAGCGGATCGACGTGCCGGAAGGCGTTCCAGACGGCCTCCACCTTCTGGGCCGAGATCATGGTCTCGCCGCCGCGGCCCACCGCCGCGGAAATGACGATGGGGAACCGGCGGCCGAGCTCGTCGAAGACCTCCTGGATGGCGACGAGGGCCGCCTTGGCGTTGAGGGAGTCGAAGATGGTCTCGACCATCAGGATGTCGGATCCGCCTTCGAGGAGGGAATGCACCTGCTGGGCGTAGGCTTCCTTCACCTGGTCGAACGTCACGGTGCGGAATCCGGAGTCCTCGGGGTCCGGGGAGTTCGTGAGGGAGACCGTGAGCGGTCCGATGGCGCCCGCGACGTAGCGGGGGACGCCGGTCGCCTCCGCGATCCGGTCGGCTTCCTTCCGGGCGAGTTGTGCCGAGACGACGTTGATCTCGTGCGCGAGTTCCTGGAGGAAGGCGCTCTCGAGCACCTTGGACTGGAAGAACTCGGGGTCCTTGCGGCCGGCGCCCGTCTCGCGGGGGTCCTCCACGAAGAACTCCGATTGCGAAATGGTGGTGGCCGAGAAGGTGTTGGTCTCGACGATGTCGGACCCCGCCTCGAAGAAGCGCTTGTGAATATCACCGATGACGTCGGGGCGGGTGAGCGAGAGGATGTCCCCGTTGTTGAGGAGGTCCTTGTCGTTGTCCACAAAGCGGTCCCCGCGCGCCGCGGCTTCGTCGAGGCCGTAGCTGCGGATGGTGGTCCCCATGGCCCCGTCGAGAATCGCGATGCGCTGCCCGAGGAGGTCTTCGAGGTCGGCTGTACAGTCGGTTTCCATTCCGCGGGGGGAGTATCGGAGCGGGGCGCCCCGCGTTCAACAATAAATCAACGAATCTTGATATGTTGATGCGTATTTCTCCCCATTGCTAACAGTGGATTTTTGGGGGCCGGTGGCCCAGACTGTCCTCAGCGAATGGCGAGTCGGGAGAGCAAGTGGCGTCTGCGGGACGTGGTGGACTTCGAGGTGCTGCTCCGGGCCGGGAACGAGGGCGGTCGCGCCGCGGCGGGGGCCACGGCCCATCGCGAGGAGATCCGGGCCGTCCTCGAGAAGGCGGGTCCCCGCAGCGAGGGGGAGCGGCGCCGGATCGGGCTCCGCGCCTGGCTGGAGGCCAACCGCGGCCGGGATGAGGATCGTGCCGGAAGCCGGGTCGTGGCCGGGGTCGGGCTCGCGGGCCTGGTTCTCGGCGTGCTCGCCTTCCTGGCCGGCGTCGGATTGATGCGTGGTCTCCTCGTGGAGACCGAAGCCGCCGGAAAGGCATATCACCTCTGGGTGTTCCTCGCCGTGACGCTCGGGTTGCAGTGGTTGGCCCTGCTCGGGGGCGTGCTGGGGTATGTGCTGGTGCGGAGGCGATCGGGGGCCCTCTCGCTTCTCGAACGCCTCGCCGCCTCGCTGTCGCGCCGCGTGTCGGGGGTGGCGGCCCCCGATCTTTGGGAACGCCTGTTGCGCGGCGGGCAGGGATATCGCCCGGTGGTTTCATGGCGCCTCGCGCGGCTCGTGCAGGGCAGCGGGGTGCTCTACAACCTCGGGCTCCTGGCGGGTTTCTTCGGGTGCCTCTGGTTCCTGAAAATCGGCTTCTTCTGGGAATCGTCGCTGCCGGTCTTCAGCTGGCCGAAGCTGATGCAACTCGTGCACGGGCTCTCGCTGCCGTGGTCGTGGACCGGGGCGGCCCTTCCGCCGGTTCTCGAGGCGCAGGGCGCGGTGCCCGCCCGGGAACTCATGTTTGCCGCCGATCAATGGTGGCCGTTCCTGATGACGGGCCTCGCGGTGTGGGGATTGTTGCCGCGGGTTCTGCTGTGGCTGTGGTGCTGGGGGCGCGAAGAGAGGGCCCTCGCCCGGCTCCCGTTCCAGGAACGGCGGCACCGCGAGCTGTGGCGCGAACTCGTCAAGGTGGAGCGCGCCCGGCCGCCGGGCGGTCCGGCCGACGGGGTGGTCCTCCTGGATGTCGGCGGCATCGAGGTCGAGACGGAGGCCCTGCGGGAATTCCTCCTGCGGGATCTGCGGGTCAACCCGGAAGCCCGCTACACCGCCTCGGTGCTCGATGAAGAGCGCGAGGCGGAGGCGTGGGAGGCCATCGCGAAGGCGCCGCTCGGGGTGGTCTTCCTGGTGGAAGGCTGGGCGCTGTCCCCGAAACAGATGAATGCCCATTACCAGCGCGTCCGCGCCGGCGCCGAGGATCGCCTCCTGCGGTTCCTCGTGCTCGGCCCCGTGAAGGATGGCCGCGCCACCGCCCCGGGAGCGGAGGATCTCGAGCAGTGGAAGAAATACGTCGATGGCTTGCGCGATCCCGCCGCGGAGGTCATCGCCTACGAGGGAAGGGAGGAGGCGGCATGAGCCATCTCGTGCCACACGACCTGCCGGTCTTCGCGGTGGTGGGGCGAATCAACATGGGGAAGTCCGCGGTGCTCGCGACGCTCCTCGAGGTCGACGACGACAAGATCATCCGGGTGAGCGCCACCCCGGGCGAGACGACCCGCTGCCAGGTCCTGCCGGTGGCATTTCATGACAAGGAACTGCTGCGCTTCATCGATACGCCCGGGTTTTCGCGGCCGCTGGACGCGATGCGCGCCATCCAGGATCTTCACGGCGAGGGGACCCCGGGCCTCCCCGCGGTGCAGCAGTTTGTCGCCGACCACCGGCAGGGGGGCGAGTTCGAGGATGAAGCCCGCCTCCTCGAACCGGTCATCCAAGGGGCGGGGATTCTCTACGTGATCGATCCCGGCAAGCCCCTGCGGGATGCCTTCGTGGCGGAGATGGAGATCCTGCGCTGGACCGGCCGGCCGCGCATGGCCCTCTTGAACGAGAAGGAGGAGGCCGGCGAGCACCTCACCGAATGGAAGGACCGGCTGGGAAGCTACTTCAACCTCGTCCGGACGTTCAATGCCCACAAGGCGCGCTTCGAGGAGCGCAAACGGCTGATCCGTTCCCTCCTCGAGATTGATGAAGGCCACCGGGTGCTGCTGGAGCGGGCCCTGCGCTGCATCGAAGAGGAATGGGTGCAGCGGCGCAAGGAGTCCGCCGACGTGGTGCTGGAGATGCTCCGCGCGGCCTTGATGGTGCGCGCCGAGGGCCGCCTCGAGGAGGAGGACGTGCACCTCGAGCACCGGCGGGAACGGGTGGCCGCCGACCTCGCCGGGAAATACGCCGCGGAGGTGCAGCGCGTCGAACGCCGGGGCTACGAGGAATTGCTCCAGATTTACCGGCATCATCTCGTGGAGATCGAAGACCGCGCCGCCGACACCTCCGGGACGGAGCTGGAGGAGGAAGAGCGATGGAAGAAGTGGGGACTGAGCCGCGGTCAACTGACCGTGGCGGGCGCCGTGGCGGGCGCGGCCGGCGGGGCGGTGGTCGACGTCGGCACCGGGGGGCTGACGCACGGTTGGGGGACCCTCACCGGCGGCGTGGTGGGCGCCCTCGCGACTTTCTGGAAAGGCGCGGATCTGCCCGAGTTCGGCCTCGCGGGAGGCTTGAAGATGTCGTCGGGCAGCGGCCGCACCCTGGTGCTGGGGCCGCCGAAGAACGAGAACTTCCCGTGGATTCTGTTGGACAGCGTCCTGCATCGCTACGCCGCGATCCTGGCCCGGGCCCACGGCCGGCGGGACGAAGAGGTCCTCGCGGCCGGCCGCGGCGAGAGCCTCGTGCGCAACCTGCCGCGAAGCCGGCGCAACCTGCTGGCGAAGTGGTTCGGAAGCTGCGCCCGGGGCGCGCCGAACCGCGGGATGGAGCCCGAGGTCTTCGAGGCCCTTGTGGAAACCCTCCAAGAGGTCGAGGGGCGGCAAGCGGCCTGACGTTCCGCGCCGGGCCGGTCATTTCAAGAGGCGGCTCGCAAGCCGCACCGCGGCATAGAGCGAGTCGCTGCTGGCGAGGCCTTTGCCGGCAATTTCGAGGGCCGTGCCGTGACCGACGGAGGTCCGCACGAAGGGCAGGCCGAGGGTGACATTCACGGCGTGCTCGAAGTCGAGGGTCTTCAGCGGAATGAGTCCCTGGTCGTGGTACATGCAGATGTAGGCGTCCACTTCACGGCGGGTCTTGGGAAGAAAGGCCGTGTCGGGCGGGAGGGGGCCACGCACATCGATGGCCCCCTTGCGGGCGGCGTCGATGGCAGGCTGGATGATGCGGCTTTCCTCGTCGCCGAAGAGGCCGCCTTCCCCGGCATGGGGGTTCAGCCCGAGGACGGCGAGGCGGGCGCCGCGGCCGTGCAGGGTGCTCATCGCCGCGGCGGTCAGGTCGATCACCTCGGCGATCCGCCCGGTCGTCAGGTGCGCGGGCACGTCCGACAGCGCCAGGTGCGTGGTGACCAGCGAACAGGTGATCGCCGGGGTGGTGAGCATCATCGCGTGCGATTGGGAGCCGGTCTTGTCGACGAGGATCTCGGTGTGGCCGGCGAAATCGATTCCGGCCGCGGCGAGGGCCGCCTTGTGGATCGGGCAGGTGATGATGGCCCGCACCTCGCCGTTGAGGGCCGCTTCGATGGCGGCTTCCAGGTAGCGGAAGGAGGCCGCCCCGGTGGCGGCGCTCACCTGTCCCGGCACGAGGTCGTCCACCGGCCCGAAGTCGACGAGGTGCTCGTCCCGGATCGGACCGGCAGCACCCGCGAGGCCCTCGAGAACCGCGGCGCTGCCGAAGACCCGCAATTCATGGTTGGCGAGCATGACCTCGTCCCGGAGGAGCTCGAGACACAATTCGGGGCCGATCCCGGCAGGATCGCCCATGGTGACGGCGAGGGGGGGGCGTTCCATGACGGGGCGAGGGTAGGAAGGCCGCCCCGCGATGAAAAGCCCCGGGAGGGCTCTTGGCGTTTGCCGGGCGGGGCCGATTTTGCTAAAATGCCTTGGTTATCTCGAATCACTAACGATGTCCCAGGAAGCCTCGGAAGGAGAAAAGAAATCTGGAGGGTGCCTGAAGGTGCTCGGAGTCATGCTGATCCTGGGGCTGGTCGGGACGGTGGTGGCGGGGGCGGTCGGCACCTACATCTACCTGAACTGGGAAGATCTCGATTGGCCGGGCATGGACGAACTGCGCGCCCAGATCGAAGCGGCCGAAGGCGGGGAGGGCGCCGCCGGGGCGGACGCCGGGGCGGTGCAGCGGCCCGTGGTGACCACCACGCCGAAGCAGGGGACCTCCTCGAACTTCGCGCAGTGGACGCGGCGGGAGGATGTCCTCATCCTCGTGGATTACTACGCGGACTGGTGTCCGCCGTGCAAGCAACTGGCGCCGCAGCTGGAGGCCCTCGCCAGGAACCACGGCGACAAGGTCGTGGTCGTGAAGGTCAACATCGACGAGGAGCGCGATCTCGCCATGAAGGCGGGCGTGCAGTCCATTCCGGACATGCGCCTCCTGCACGGCGGAAAGCAGCTGAAGCAGATCATCGGGTACCGCCCGGCCGCGCAACTCGAGCAGATGGTGGTGAAGCACGCCGCCATCCTGCCGCCGCCGGGCGCCGCGCCGGAGGGCGGCACCGCGGGTGACGGGACCATTCAGAAAATGAAGGGCGAGTGGCTCCCTCCCGGCGTGACGCCGCTGAAGTAACCCGCCCGGCGCCCGCCACGGGGCGATCGACTCCCGCCGAAGAGGGGGGAGCATCCTCCCCCCGGGGTCCTCACCCGAAGAGGCTCGTGAGCGGTTCGCCTTCGCGGCCGCCCAGCTTGAAGGGGCGGCGGCTGGGCGACATCAACGGCAAGGCGTGGGGGATTCCCATGGCGAAGCCGATGGTGGCGTTGAAGTCCGGGCCGGTGACCTTGTTTTCGATCACGTTCGAGCCGGTTTCGTCGGTCTTGCCGTAGACCTGGCCGCCGCGGATTCCGCCGCCCGCCAGCAGGTAGGAGAAGGCCTTCGGGAAGTGGTTCCGGCCGTTGCGTTCCTGCACGATCTTCGGGGTGCGCCCGAACTCGGTGGCGACCACCACGAGGGTGCTCTCCAGCATGCCCCGCGAGGAAAGGTCTTCGAGGAGGGCGGCGAGGGCCTGGTCGAGGATCGGCAGCTTCTGCTCCGCCTGCTCGAAGTTCTCGCTGTGCCAGTCGAATCCGCCGAGCTCGACGTCGATGAAGCGGACCCCGCGCTCGACGAGACGCCGGGCCAGGAGGACGCCCTTCGCGAAACTGTGGTCGCCGTAACGCTCGTGCATCTCCCGCGATTCCTTCGCAATGTCGAAGGCCTCGAGATCCTTGCTGTTCATCAGCTTGACGGCCTCGTCAAACACCTGGTTGTAGGCCCGCACGTTCTTCTGGCCCTCGTGGAAGCGCGAGTCGAACTGCTTGTCGAGGGCCTGGCGAAGGGCGAGCTGCTTGTTGAACTGCTCCTCGCTGATGTTGCGCAGGCGCCGGACGTCCTTCAGGCCGGAGGCGGCGTCGCCCACCGGAAGGGGGGCGAATTCGGGTTCGAAGAAGCCCGCGCCCGGGTGCCCGTTCCCGCTGTTGACCGTCACGAAGGCCGGCAGGGTGTCGTTGGTGCGGCCCGCCAGCCGCGAGATCCACGCCCCGTTGGAGGGATGCACGATCGAGGCCCGCGGCGCATAGCCGGTGCGCATGAAGTAACGGCCCTGGGCATGGGCCCCCTGCGTGGAGGTCATGGAGTTCACCAAGGCGATCTTGTCGCCGTGCGCGGCGAGGTTCTCCATGTAGTGGCCGAGGCGCACCCCGTCGGCGTTGGTCTTGATGGCCTTGGTCGGGCCGCGGAATTCCACCGGGGCCTCGGGCTTCGGGTCGAAGGTGTCGAGGTGGGTCATCCCGCCCGACATGAAGAGGTAGATGACGCTCTTGGCCTTTCCGCCGCCCTTCGCGGCGGTGGCGGCATCGGCTGCGATGGCGGCCGGCGCGAAGAAGTCCTTGGCGGCGCCGCCGATGGTCACCCCGAAGCAGGTCTTCGCGGTGTTCGCCAGGAAGCGGCGGCGGGTGAGTTCGTCGAGATGGTTGAGCATGGTGGTGATCCTTTGGAAGTTGTCGGTGATTGGTCCGTTCGTCGGCCGGTTTCTACTGCACGAACAGGAAGCGATTGGAGGTGAGCATGGCGCGGGCGAGGGTGAAGATGTCCTCGCGGTTGGAGGCCAGCGGCAGGAATTGCTCTTTCTCGGCCTCCGTCGGCTTGCTGGCGAAAAACGCCAGGAAGAGGTAGTCGAGCCGGCTCTCCGCGCTCGTGATCTCGGAAAGCGCCTCGAAGACCTTCGACTTCCGGTTCTCGGCGCTATTCGCGATCTGGCCATTGAGGAGCGTCAGGGCCTGCGGGACCGAGGCCGAGGTATGGGCCGACTCCGGGATGTTCCGGTCGGACCCGCCGAACTGGCGCACGAGGTGGTCGCCGCGGAACGGGGTGGGGTGCTCGGAGGCGCGCATGTTGATCCTGGCCTTGGCGTTGCGGCCCGTGTAGCGGTCCGGCACGCTCGACATCATGGTCTCCCGCCGATCGCGGTAGGCGCTGCGGAGGGCCGTCTCCTCCCGGCGCAACTTGGCGACCTCCTTCGAATTGCCGGCCTTGCTGGCCTTCTGGATGGCGAACCTGAGGTTGCGGGACTTGTCCTGGAAGTCGCGGCGCTCCTTCTCGGCCTTGGTGGCCAATTCCCCCGCCGCGATCAGCTCCTTGGGCGAGTAATCAAGAATGTTGAGGATCTTCTTGCGGTGCTCGTTCCACTTTTCCTCGAGGGTCGTGTTGATGTTGTCGTCGGTGTTGCCGAACGCGAGGACCGTCAGGGAGTCGTAGAGTTCCTCCGCCTTCAGGCGCCGCAGTTGCGGACCCACGAAGGCGTACTCCGTGCCCGGGGTCGCCTCCTTCGGGGACACCTCGCGCTGGAAAAGCCGGCTGTGAAACAGGATGCGGTCGAAATCCCGGGTGCGGTACTTCACGGCCTTCATGGCAAATTCGAGGTACTCGAGCACCTTCGGGTGGGCCGTCTTCGAGTTCCCCGACCAGTCGTCGAGGGGATCGACCAGGCCGTGGCCGAAGGTCCGGTCCCACAGGCGGTTCGCGATGACCTTCGTGAAGTAGGGGTTCTCGGGCGAGGTCACCCAGTCCGCGAACGCCCGGCGGCGCTCCTCGGGGGCGACGTCCCCGATCTTCGGACCGAAGAGGGTGGCCGGCGGAATCACTTCTCCCGGATCACCGTCCTCGTACTGGTAGTCGTCGGGAAGTTTCACGACGCCCTTCGGGAACTCCGAGATCTCGTTCTTGCTGAAATCGCGGAAGAGGTTCCGCAGGCTGCCGGAGGCCTTCCGGGCCAGGACGGCGGTCTGTTTCTGGCGCGCTCTCTGCCGGGCCTTCGGGCTGGATCTGTCCTTGGCGGCGGCGTTCATCCCGGGGTGGGAGGCCTTCATGTGGTTCACGACCGAATTGACGGCGTCGCGCGACTCCTGGCTCCGCCAACTGAGCCCGCCGCTGAAGGCCGCCAGCTCGTAGTATTCCATCTGGGTCCACTTGTCGAAGGGGTGGTCGTGACACTGCGCGCAGCCGATCTGGTGGCCGAGGAAGACCTGCACGGTGTTGCTGACGTTATCGAGGAGCATGTTGCGATCGCGCAGGTAGTACCCGGCCGCCGGGTTGTTGACGCTGTGGCCCTCGGCGGAGAGCATCTCATTCACCATGCGGTCCCACGGCTTGTCCTGGTTGAGCGACTTGCGCAGCCAGACGTGCCAGCCGAGGCCGTACTGTTCGTGGTTTGTCTGGAGGCGGAGGAGGTCGGCGAAGTAGTTGAAGGCGGCGCTGTCGTACCCCGGGGAGGCCACGAGTTCCTCGATGAGTCGCTGGCGCTTGTCGGCGGAGCCGTTCTCGAGGAAACGCGCCGCCTCCTGCGCGGTGGGGATGCGCCCCGCGATCGCCACATAGGCGCGCCGCACGAAGACGTCATCCGCCACGATGGGGAGGGGCTCGAGTCCCTTGGCGGCGAGCTCCTCCTCGAGGAGGGCATCGATTTTGGCCGCCGCCTTGAGGATGCTTTCCAGGGGGAGGGGCTTGCTCTGCGGGGCGGCCCCCAGCGGGGCCACAGCCAGCGAGAGAAGAAGGAGCGGAAGAAGATGCTTCATGGGTTGATGGATGATACCATTTAGGCTTTGCAGAATAAACCCGGATTGTGGGCGATAGTTTTCAACAAAATGACCTGCACCCGCCTTGTTCGCAGGCCCGCCGGGGCCGGCCGGGCCGGAAATCAGAGGCGGGGGCGGGCCGGGCCATGGCCGGGAGGGGGGATCGGCCCGGGCGTCGGGCGGGATCGGGCGGAGATTCTTGATCCCCGGGCGAGGGGGATCCAGCATGGGGTTATGAATCGCAATCGTCGTTCCTTCCTGAAGACCACCGCCGGGGCGGCCCTCGCGGCGCCGGCGGTCGTGCGGGCGGCCAACCTCAACGGCAACGGCCAGCACGCCTGCATCGGGGTGGGCGGGATGGGCGCCAACGACCTGAAGCACTTCGTCTCCCACGGCAAGACGACCGTCGTCGCGATCTGCGATGTGGACGGGGCGCGGCTGGAGGCCGCCGCCCAGGTCGTTCCGGAGGCGCGGAAGTACACCGACTGGCGGGAGTTGCTCGAGAAGGAGGGTGGCCGGATCGATTCCGTCAACGTCACCGTGCCGGACCACATGCACTTTCCGATCGCCATGAAGGCCGTGCAGGCCGGCAAGCACGTCTATTGCCAGAAGCCGATGTGTCACGACGTCGCGGAGGTGCGCGCCTTGACGGAAGCGGTGCGCAAGGCGGGCGTCAAATCGCAGCTCGGAACGCAGGGGGCCTCCGGCTTCGGCGACCGCGCCGGAATCTATCACCTGCGCCAGGGGGTCATCGGAAAAATCAATCATGTCTATCTGTGCTCGAACCGCCCCGGGGTGATCGGGAGGTACCGGCTCGTGGGGCCCCGGCCGGAGGAGAGCCAGGCGCCGCCCGAGAACCTCGCGTGGAACCTCTGGCTCGGGAACGCCCCGGTCCGTCCCTACGCGCCGGAAATCTATCATCCCGCCAAGTGGCGGACCTGGCAGGATTTCGGGACCGGCTGGTCCGGCGACATCGGGTGCCACGTCTTCGACGCCACCTGGAAGGCGCTCGGCCTGACGGCCCCCACCACGGTCCGCGCCACCGTGCAGGAATCTTGGAGGAATTCCCCCGCGCGCCGGGCCGATACCTGGCCGCAGAGCGATCACATCACCTGGACGTTTCCGGGGACGCCGATGACGGCCGGGGATGAGATCACGGTGGAGTGGTTCGACGGCGAAACGTATCCGCCCGAAGCGATCCGCAAGCTCTACCCGGGCGAGTCCTACCCGTTCGAGTCCGCGATGCTGGTGGGAACCGAGGGCGCCATTGTGATCCCCAACGGAAAGATGCCGACCCTCATGCCGAAGGAGAAGTTCGCCTCCGTGGAGGCCCCGGACCTCGAGCCGCGGAATCACTATCATCACTTCCTCGATGCCATCCACGGGACGGCCGAGAACGAATCCTTCTTCGACGTGAGCGGGCCGATGACGGAAGCGATCCTGCTCGGGACGGTGGCGATCCGCACCCCCGGGGAAACGCTCGAATGGGACGCGGAGAAACTCGCCATCACCAATCACCCCGGCGCCCACAAGCTTCTCCGCCGCGACTACCGCGACGGCTGGGGAGTGGCGGGATTCTAGGAGGGTAGATTCCGCGGGACGTCCCCCCGAGCCGTGGGCGTGGCGGAAGGCTTGCGCCTTCCGAGGCGCCGCCACGAGGGCCAACTCGCCGGCCGTTCCGGTGGACTCCCCATCGGCACGGGCAGCCGTGCCGCTACCGTGGGCGTGGTGGCGGAAGGCTTGCGCCTTCCGAACCCCGCCAAGCGCGCCCACCCCCGGAGCCCTCGAGCCCGCCCCGCAACCGCCGTGCCGCCACCGGGGGGATCATTCCATTCGATCCCCGGGGGAAACGTGCTATACCGGATCGACGATGATCATTCCCCGATCAGGCGCCTGGACCGGGGTGCTCGCCCTTGGTGCCGCCTGCGCCCCGCTCCTTGCGGGCCCGCTTCCCGACATCGCCTCCGTCCCCGCGGATCTCGAGGTTCCGCCGCTGTCGGGCGGACCGCCGGCGGCCGGAAAGCGCGTGAAGCAGGTTCTCCCGGCGAAGGGGGGCACCGCGGTGCACCATGTCCTCTACCTGCCGGCCGACTGGACTCCGGATGCGGCGCGGAAGTTTCCGGTTCTCGTGGAGTTCGCCGGCAACGGACCCTACCGGAACAAGCATGGCGACGTCAGTTCGGGAAAGGTCGAGGGCAGCAAGCTCGGCTACGGGATCTCGGGGGGGCGGGGGTTCATCTGGTTGTGCCTGCCCTACCTCGACAACGCCGGTGGCGCGAATGTGACGCAGTGGTGGGGAGAGAAGCCGGAGTATGACCCGGGGCCGACCGTTGCCTATTGCCGCGCGGCGGTGCCGTGGGTGTGCGAACATTACGGGGGGGATCCGCAACGGATCGTGCTCTGCGGGTTTTCGCGCGGGGCCATCGCCTGCAACTTCATCGGCTTGCACGACGACACCATCGCGAAGTTGTGGTCGGCCTTCATCCCCTACAGCCATTACGACGGGGTGAATACGGGGTGGCCGTACCCCGGGTCCGATCGCGAGGCCGCCCTCGCGCGCCTGAAGCGCCTGGGGAATCGTCCCCAGTTCATCTGCAGCGAAGGGACCGGCGCCGACGCGACGCGCAGCTACCTCGAATCGACCGGCGTCACGGGCCGCTGGACGTTCCGCACCACCGGTTTCCGGAATCACAATGACGCCTGGGTCCTGCGGCCCTCGCCGGCGCGGAACGAGCTGCGCGCCTGGCTGAAGGCGCACCTGGAGCGGGCCGCGGCAGCCCGGTAAGCCCGTGCGGCACCCGCCACCGCCCGAAGCGGTTCTCCCCGCCGGAGCGCGCCCTCTCCGCCGCGGCTTCACAGGGCCCGGGGGGGACAAGGCCCGCTCGCGAAAAAGGGGCCCGAATGGGGGACAGACGAAGTTTGCGAGGAGGGGCCCCGGGCCGGAGGACGGACGAGAACGGGGCCCGGATGGGGGACAGACGGTGATTTCCCGGGATTGACGGGGGTTTCCGGAGTTTTCCGCGGCGGGATGTTGGGCTAGCGTAGCGAGGCCCATGCTGCGTGTTCCCCAGCTGTTCCCCTGCATCCGCATCGTTCCGATCCTCGCGCGGGGATGGGTGCCGGGGATGGTTCTCCTGGCGTCCGTCGTGGTCGCGCAGGAGCGGTCGCCCTGCGGGACGTGGACGCGGACGGGCTGCGACGAGGCGGCGAACCGGGCCCGGTCGGCTCGCCCGTGGATTCTCCCGGACCGGTTCGAGGCATACCGTCTCGATCGAACGCAACTCGAGGCATCTCTCGCCGCGGTGCGTGCGGAGGGAGCGGGTGAGCGGAGGAAGCCGCAGGACGTGATCCGGCTCCCGACCCCGGAGGGAGGCTACGCCCGGTTCCTGGTGGTCGAGGCTCCAGTGATGGAGCCCGGCCTGGCGGCGAAGTATCCGGGGATCAAGACCTACCGCGGCCAGGGGATTGACGATCCGGCGGCCACGGTGCGCTTCGACACCACGCCCGCTGGATTTCACGCCCAGGTCATCTCGCCGCTCGGCACCTGCTACATCGATCCGCTCTCGAGGGATGATCCCGGCAGCTACGCGTGCTATCACAAGGAGGACTATTCGCAGGCGCAGATGCGGCTCCCGGGAGGCCCGGGCGCACAGCACGGAGGGTGCCTGTCAAGTGGACTGCCGGCGGCCACGGCGCTGGTCGCCCCGCCACCGCCGCCGGGGGCGGCGCCGGCCCCGGGTTCGGGGGACACTTTGCGCACCTACCGCCTGGCCTGCGCCGCGACCGGCGAATACACCGCGTTCCATGGCGGGTCGGTGGGCGCGGGACTCGCCGCGGTGGTCACCGCCATCAACCGCGTGACGGGCATTTACGAAGTGGATCTCGCGGTGCGCCTCGTCCTCGTCGCCAACAACGACCAGTTGATCTTCACGGACGGCGCGTCCGACCCCTACGCGAACGAGGATGCCGCCACCATGCTGGGCCAGAACCAGGCCACGTGCGACAGCGTGATCGGCAGCGGGAATTACGATCTCGGTCACGTCTTCGGGACCGGCGGGACGGGCGTGGCCTATTTCGGCGTGGTCTGTGACACGGGGAGCAAGGCCTATGGAGCCACGGGGAGAGCGATGCCCAGCGGCGATCCGTTCTGGATCGACCTGGTCGCCCACGAGATCGGGCACCAGTTCGGCGCGAGGCACACCTTCAACGGGACGCGGGACGATTGCAGCGCCACGGCCCGCAATCCGGGGTCGGCCTGGGAGCCGGGAAGCGGGTCGACCATCATGGCTTATGCCGGCTTCTGCGGCAGCGACAACCTGCAACCCCACGCCGACCCGTACTTCCACGGCGGGAGCTACGAGCAGATCCGCCTGTTCGTGGAGAGCCTCGGGGACGGCTGCGCGACCCCCGCCGCGACCGGCAACACCCCGCCGGCGGTGGATGCCGGGCCGGACTTCACGATTCCGGTGGAGACCCCCTTCGCCCTGACCGCGGTGGCGAGCGATCCCGACGCGGGGGCCGTCCTGACCTACGCCTGGGAGGAGCGGGACCTCGGCCCGGCCCGGAAGGTCAGCGACTCCGACAACGGCAGCAGTCCGCTCTTCCGGTGCTGGCCGCCCGCCACGAGTCCCACCCGGACCTTTCCCCGGCTCGCCGATCTCCTCGTTAACACCACCGCCGTCGGGGAACAGTTGCCGACGCGGAGCCGGGTCATGACCTTTGCGGTCATGGTCCGCGACAACCAGTCGGGGGGAGGGGGCGTCGCCGCGGATCGGATGCGGGTCACCGTCACCGAGGATGCCGGCCCGTTCGAGGTGCTCTTTCCCAACCGGAGCAGCGTCACCGCCTCGGGAGCGATGACCGTGACCTGGGATGTGGCAGACACCGACCTCGCCCCGGTGAGCGAGGACGGGGTGAATATCCTGCTCTCGACGGATGGCGGCCAGACATGGCCAATGACCCTCGCCGCGGACACCGCCAATGACGGAGCCGAAACGGTCGTTCTTCCGGGGATCGACTCGGCGACGGCGCGGATCCGGGTGGAAGCCGCCGGCAACATCTTCTTCGACATCAGCGACGAGAATTTCATTTTGGAACCGCCTCCCGGTCCCGTCCTGAGCGTCGGAGACGTCTCGGTCACGGAAGGGGATTCCGGAATCGTGCCGGCCTGGTTCACAGTCGTGATGCACCCCGCCTCAAGCCAGCCGGTCACCGTTAACTGGGCGACGCAGGACGCTTCCGCGACGGCGCCCGGCGACTACGCGACGAGCAGCGGGATCGTGGAGTTTGCCCCCGGCGAGGGGGCTCGGCAGATCATGGTCGCGGTCGCGGGGGACGGCGCCGTGGAGGGCGACGAGACGTTCTTCGTGACTCTGAGCGCCGCCACCGGCGGGGCCGTCATCGGTGACGGCGAGGGGGTGGGGACCATCATCGACGACGACCCGGGGGCGCCGGTCATCACGAGCGCTCCCGCCGCGGACGGCATCGTCGGAGCGTCCCTGTCCTACCAGGTGACCGCCACCGGGGACCCGCTGTCGTTCGGAATCAGCGGGGCCCTTCCGCCGGGATTGGGATTCGACCCCGGCACGGGGGAGATCTCCGGGATCCCCGAGGCGGCGGGCAGCCACCCGCTCACGATCAGCGCCACCAACGCCGAGGGCACCGGAGAGGGGCCGCTCACCATCGACGTGATCACCGACGACCTGACGGACGGCCTCGACGCACCCCTGAGGTGGACGACGGGGGCCGGCGCCGAGTGGTTCCGCGTCGTTCCGCCGGAGCCGACGCGAGACGGGGTGGATGCCGCGAGGAGCGGCGCCCTTGCGGATGGCGAGCGGAGCATCCTCGAGGCCACCGTGACGGGGCCGGACCTGCTGAGCTTCATGTGGAAGGTGTCCTCGGAACAGGAGTTCGATTTCCTGTGGTTCCAGCTCGACGGCATCACGCAGTTCGGCATCTCGGGCGAACGGGACTGGCACCGCCGCCTTGTCTCCATCCCGGCCGGGGAACACACCCTGCGGTGGCTCTACGAGAAGGACGCCACGCGTTCGGACGGCGCGGACGCGGGGTTCCTTGACCTCGTTGCCCTGGACTCGGGCTCGCCGGCGCCGCTCGTTACCAGCGCCCTCAATGTGATCCACGCCACCGGGCGGCCGTTCAGCTACGCGATCACGGCCACCGGCAACCCGGTATCCTTCACCGCGGCGGGATTGCCCGCGGGCCTCGCGCTCGATGCATCTACCGGCGCGATCACCGGGACACCCGGCGGCGTGGGACGCTTCGTGATTTCCCTGGGAGCCGCCAACGGCTCCGGAAGCGGCACGGCGGAGCTGGTCCTGGACCTTGTTCCGGTCCTCGCCATCGGCGACGCCCTCGATTCCCCCGCCGAGCCATGGGTCAGCGGGGGCGGCAACGCCGATTGGTTTGCCCAGTCGCTGGTGACCCGCGACGGAGTCGACGCCGCCCAGGCCGGCGACATCGGCTCCAACGGGAGCAGCTCCTTTGAAACGCCGGTGACCGGGCCGGACATCCTGAGTTTCTGGTGGCGGAGCGATTCACAGGCGGGGGCCGATTTCCTGCGGTTCGAGATCGACGCGGAGACTCTCTTCCGGATTTCGGGGGCTACGGCGTGGGAGCGGAAGACCGTGGCCATCCCGGCCGGCAGGCACATCCTCCGCTGGCGTTATACAAAGGACAGTGGCGGCAGCGATGGCGCCGACACCGGTTGGGTCGACGAGGTCATCTTCCAGAGCAACGTGCTCCGCGTGACCGACATCCGCCTGACAGGTGCCAGCGGCACGGACGTGGAGGTCCGTTTCCGAAGCACCCCGGGGATTTCCTACTCCCTGCAGCGAAGCAACGATCTCGAGACATGGACCACCATCGAGGACGGGATCAGCGGCACCGGCGGGGTCCTCACCGCCAGTGATCCGGGCGGAGCTTCCACCACTTCGGAGCGGTTCTACCGCATGGCCGCGGCTCCGGAGTAACCCCGTCCTCGGTCCGGATCGAGGGCCTCCTGCGACCGCCGCGGCGCGACCTTGGTATCACATCTTGGGACATCAAGAGGGCACGATAGGACCCGCTGGAAGGCTTGTCCCCAAGCCTCCGGGGGCGAGGCGGCGGATTCCTCCAAATGCGGCGCACACTCGTGAATGCCACCGTGTTCTCCGCCGAAGATTCGGGGACCAGGCTCCCTGCCGCGCGCTGGGAATTGGCGGTCACAACTGCAGGGACCGATCCAGGGAACGGTACTGGATGGCCTCGAGGATGTGGGCGGCCCCGATGCGGTCCTGCTGCTCGAGGTCGGCGAGGGTGCGGGCCACCTTCAGGATGCGGTCGTGGGCGCGGGCCGAGAAGTTGAGCTGCGCCATGGCCTGCTCGAGGAGGGCCGACGATTCCTTGTCGAGCTCGCAGTGCTTGCGGACCTGCCTGGCGGGCATGGTGGCATTGGTCGTCAGGCCGGGGTGCTTGACGAATCGTTTCAACTGCCGGGTGCGGGCCGCCACCACCCGCCGGCGGACCGGTTCGGACTGTTCGCCGGAGGCCGCCGACGAGAGGTCCTTGTAGTCGACGAGGGGCACCTCGACGTGGAGGTCGATGCGGTCCAGCAGCGGGCCCGAGATCCGCTGGCGGTAGTTCTCGATCTGGCGCGGCGAGCACCGGCACTCGCGCTTGGGGTCGCCGAAGTAGCCGCACGGGCATATTTGCGAGTAGTGGTTACAGAAATCCGGCCGATTTTGGAACTCTGCGTGTCTATTCGAACGATTTTACGGCGTTTTACCTTCATTGCTTTGCTTAGGTTAAAGGGAAGCTTCCCGGGATGTAATTGAACTCAAATTCGACTCCATCGGGGTGGACGATGATGCGGTCGAGGGACCCCTCCACAATGTCTCTTTTGGCCTCCTGGTCGTAGCTCGACCAGCGTTCCGCGAGGGTGTTTCCCTGCGCGACCAGCTCGTCCCGGGAGTCGCGGTGGCGTTTGAGGCTCTCGATGTCCTCCTCCATGGCTGGGATCTCCTCCTGGAGCTGTTTCTTGCGGTTCTCAAGCGGTTTGGCGTGCTCTTTGACCTCCAGACCGCTCATGGCGCCTTCGTGGAAGAGCTCGAAGCAGGAGTCGATCTTGGACTGAATACCGTCCAGTTCCTTGCGGTGGACCTGCAGGAGGCGCTGGCGGTCCTTGATACGGTCTTCTGCCTTGGAGGCCAGCATGTCGAGGGCGACATCGGAGACCAGGAATGCGGCGAGGTTCCGCTGGAAGAGCTCCTCGAGGTCGTCCATGGGGATCTTGTTGGCGCACTTGGTGCAGCGGTATTTGTCCCAGCCGGTCTGTGGGTAGAGCTTCTGTTTGCCCCCACAGCGGCCGCAGTAGACGTAGCCGGAGAAGAGGTAGGTGGTTGGCCTCCTGGGCCGCTCGGCCTTGTTGGCGGCTCCCTGGTCGAGGATGCGGTTGCATTGGTCCCAGATCTCCTCCGAGACGACGGGCTCCACCTCGTGGGTGACCCACTCGCTTTCATCCTTCAGCTCCCAACCGCGGCCCTCGCCGCGGCTCTTGGTGTAGTTGGCCACCTTGACGCCCTTGGCGGTGGGATCGCGCAGGAGGCGCCCTACGGTCGTGTAGGAGAACTTGTGGCCGTTGCGGGTCCGGTAGCCCTTCTCGTTGAGGGCCCGGGCCACCCCCTGCTTGGTCTTGATCTGGAGAAACAGCTCGTAGACGAGAGCCCGGATTGGAGCCTCCTCGGGGTCGGGGACCAGCTTGCCGTCTTTCCACTGGTAGCCATAGGTAGCCTGACCGCCCGTATTCTTGCCCATCTTGGCCCTCACGGGGACGGACGCGGCGACCCGCTCCGCGATCTCCTCGCGCTCCCACTGGGCCATGGCGGCGATCACGGTGAAGAACATGCGGCCTGCCGGCGTGGAGGTGTCGATCGATTCTTGGAGCGAAATCAGGTCGGCCCCGTATTGTTGGAACTCGTCAGAGAACTCCAGCAGTTCCCGGGTGTTTCGGGCTAGCCGGGCGAGCTTCGAAAACACCAGGCCGGTAATGTGGCCGCTCCGGACGTCGGAGAGCATCTGCTGGGCCTGCGGGAGCTCGATGACCGACTTCCCACTGGTGGCGTCGAGCCGGTAGATTTCGACGACTTTCCAGTCCTTGGCGTCGGCGTAGGCCTGGGCCCTTGCGAGGTGGACTTCCGGGCTCTCATCTCGGACCTGGTCCTCGGTCGAGACCCGGAGCCAGATGCCGACTCGCTTGGCCATGGAGCTTGATATGGCCCGGGGAGCGGATTGTAAAGGATAGTCGCCACGGCTC
>JABDMC010000144.1 GCA_013001695.1 Akkermansiaceae bacterium | reverse complement strand
ATCCTCCTGGCGCTGGTGGTGACGGAGGGCGTGATGGGTTCGCAGGTGCGCGAGTTGACCGATGAGCTGGCAAAGTCCCACGCCGGGGCGGAGCGCGCGGAGTGGACCGCCGAGCTGGAAGGATCGTCCACCTACCTCGCGCACCGGAGTTTCTCGTGGCTGATCGTCGTCGGCACGGTGGCCCTGCTGGGGATGATCCGCAGGGGGCGCGGCCGCCTCGGGTGGCTCGAGACGGCCATCGGGCTGCTCGTCTTCTCGCTGATGGTGATGGGACTGATCCTCGCGCAGGTGGGGGTCCTGCAGGTCGTGCAGGTCCTGCACGTCGGGGCCGCGGCCCTGCTGGTGGCGGCACTTTTTCTCTGGCTGCTCGCCACCCGCGAAGCGAGCGGGTAAGAACGTCCCGGCATGCGCATCATTCCCGCCGAGAACCCCGCCCGGCGGACCTACCTGCTCGACAGCCTGCGGGCCCTGCCGAGCGGGTGCGTGGAGGTCATGGGAATGACCTTCGTGGTCCTCATCGCGGTGCGCGTCTTCGAGGCGAGCCAATGGGTCAAGGCCGGGCTGGTGGCGGCGCCCAGCCTGGGCCTGCTGCTCAGCCTCTTCGGGGTGCAGTACGTGCGGCGCTCCGGGTGGTCGGTGAATGTCGCCACGGCGCTGCTGTGGTTCGTCGCGGCGGCGAGCATCCTGGCGGCGGCCATCGCCGGCCGGAACCTCGCGGTCTTCACGGGGGCGATGGTGGTGGCCCTGGTGAGCATCCTCATCGGGACGCCCCTCATGGCGCAGATTTACCGCAAGCATTACCCCGACGCGAACCGCGGCAGGCTCTTCGCGACCACCGGGGTGGTGCGCAAGTTCTCGGCGCTGCTGGTGGCGGCCCTCTTCGGGTGGATGCTGCGCAACGACCTCGACAACTTCCGCTGGCTCCTCGGGGCCTATGCGGCGGGGTGCTTCCTGATGGCGCTCTGTGTCCTCGGGATGGACCGCGTGCACCTGCAGAAGACGAAGGTGGTGCGGTTGTTCGCGGCCTTCGATCACGCCAAGCGCGACAAGCCCTTCCGGAAGCTCCTGGTGTCATGGATGATCCTCGGGTTCGGCAACCTCCTGTGCTTTTCCCTCTTCGTGGAATACATCTCGAACCCGGCCTACGGCAAGGACCTCGACGAATTCGAAATCGCCTTCATCACCGGCTCCGTCCCGGAGATCATGTTTCTCATCTTCGTCGTCGGGTGGGGGGTGGTCTTCGACCGGGTCAACTTCTTCGCGGTGCGCATCGCGATCAACATCCTCTTCGCCATCGGGATCCTCTTTTACTTCCTGGGCGACGGCGTGTGGGCCCTCTACATCGGGATCGCCTTCCACGGGATCGCGCGCGCCGGGGGAAACATCGCGTGGAGCCTCTGGGTCACGAAGTTCGCCGCGAGCGACCACGTCGCGGAATACATGAGCGTGCACACCTTCCTGTGCGGGGTGCGGGGGGTGGTGGCGCCGTTCATCGCCTTTCCGGCCGCGAAATGGCTGGGGCCCCAGGCCGTCGGGGCGACCGGGGCGGGGCTCATCATCTTCGCCTCGATCCTCCTCTGGCCGTCGATGCGCCTCAGCCTCGGCCGCCGGCAGGCAGTCCCCGTCGAACCGGATCCACGGGTCTAGGGGGAAGACGCCTGCGGCGGAAGACGCGTTGCGAAGGACGCCTGCGGCGAAAGACGACTGCGTCGGAAGACGACTGCGGCGAAAGACGCGGTGCGAAGGACGCTGGAGCGAAAGACGCTGGAATTGAAAGTGGCCGCGGGGGTGATGAAGTTGTCTTTCCTCCGCCGGCGGAGGTCTTTCGCCGCAGGCGTCTCTTCTCAAATATTGAGCACCTCCTCGGCCGGGGCGACGGGGAGGGAATGGCTCTCGGCGACGGGCTGGCAGGTCAGGCGCCCCTTGGCGCAATTGATGCCGGTGAGAAGCTCCGGGTGCTGGCGGCAGGCCTCCTCGAGGCCGAGGTCGGCGATGAGCAGCGTCCACCGGTGGGTGGAGTTGTTGAGGGCCTGGGTGGCGGTGCGGGCGTAGGCGCCGGGCATGTTGGTGACGCAGTAGTGCAGGACGCCCTCCTCGACGTAGGTCGGGTCGTCGTGGGTGGTGGGGCGGCTGGTCTCGGCGCAGCCTCCCTGGTCGATGGCGATATCGACGAAGACGCTGCCGGGCTGCATCTGCCGGAGCATCTCGCGCGTGATGAGCTTCGGGGCGGCCGCGCCGGGAATGAGGACCGCCCCGACGATGAGATCGAGGCGGGGGAGCAGGGAGGAGATGTTGGCTTCCGTCGAATAGAGGGTGTGGGCCTCGTGCATGGTGATGTCGAGGAAGCGCATGCGCTCGAAATCGACTTCCACGATGGTGACGTCGGCCCCGATGCCCGTCGCGACGCGGGCCGCATTGACCCCGGCGGTTCCGCCGCCGATGACCATGACGCGGCCCGGTTTGACCCCCGGAACCCCGCCGAGGAGAATGCCCCGCCCGCCGCGGTGGCTGGCGAGGTGATACGATCCCACCAGCGAGGCCATGCGTCCCGCGATCTCGCTCATCGGTTCGAGCAGCGGGAGGCGGCCGTTGACCTCGAGGGTCTCGTAGGCGATCGCGGTGCAGCCCGATTGCGTGAGCGCCTCGGTGAGTTCCTTGTCGGCGGCGAGGTGGAGGTAGGTGAAGAGGATGTGGCGGTCCTCGAGCCGGGCGACCTCCTCGGGCTGCGGTTCCTTGACCTTCACGAGGAGATCCGCCTGGGCGAAGACGTCCGCGGCGGCGGGAACCACGGTGGCTCCGGCGTGCTCGTACTGATCGTCGCCGTAGCTGCTGCCTTCTCCCGCCCCGGACTGCACCACCACGGAATGCCCGTGCTTGACGAGTTCGGCCACGGCCGGCGGAATGATGCCGACGCGGTGTTCCTGCGTCTTGATCTCCTTCAGGAGCCCGATCGTCATGGGGGGACGCTAGGACAGGAGGGCCGCAGTGGCGATGCGAATCGCACCCTTCCGCCTTGCGGGCCACCCGATTTCAGGCATACTCCCGCCCGGTCCGGAAAACGCCAGCTTAGCTTCAATTGGTAGAGCACCCGACTTGTAATCGGGCGGTTGTCGGTTCGAGTCCGACAGCTGGCTGGCGGACGAGAACGCAGTTCGAATACCGGCCCCTTTTAAGGGGCTCCATTTGGCCCGAGCGGGGCGAGGGAATTGCGTATGGACGGAGCGGAGCGGAGTCAATCCGACAGCTGGCTGGCGGACGAGAACCGAAGGTTCGAATGCTCCGCCGCTTTTAAGCGGCGAACCGATCCCGCGAGCAACGCGAGCGACCCTGCATGGCCGGGCTTGGCCGGCAATCCGGCCGCTGGGTGGCGGTGCATTTGCTGCGTGATCGGGACCCGACTGGGAACGAATTCCATCCCGTTGCACGTCCCCGCGGCCGCGATCTGTTTGACAAGAACGGCGCCTGGCGAAGCGGGCGCGGGAGTTTGCCCCTGTTTTTTAACACAATTCAACACAAGGCGCGGGCGGCAAAATATGGCGATGGCGTGACTAGGAGGGCGAAAGCCCTGAATCCCAGCGGGAAAGCGGCTAGGGCAGCCTGATTGTTGAATTACATGAAGTAATCATCTTGTTGGATGGGGCGATTAATCAATAATAGGGGTCCGTTCAGACGCCTTCCAGAGACTCCCCTCATCTCGCATGAAGACCTACATCATCACCGGCATCGCAATCTTCCTCGTGGCCCACCTGGGTTCCTTCCTGACCCTGTGGAAGCTGCCGTTTCAGAAGGACCCGCTCACGATCCGCACGATCACGAAGGGCTATTCGAAGAACAACCTCGCCGACAAGCGGCGGGCCTACCGGGACGAGTTCCAGGCGCTCTACGAGAAGGAGTTTCTCGCCTACAACAAGTTTTGAGCGGCGTGGGCCGGACCTGTGGTTCGTCCGGTTTCTGCGTGGTGGACGCGCGGGGCGTCTAGGGTTTGACGCGGACCAGCCTGCGTAGGCCGCGGAGGGTGGCGCCGACGAGGGGGAACTCGGCGTAGACGCCGAAGGCGGCATCCCAGAAGTCGTGTTGCGAGGCGGCCCTGCCGTCGGGGGCGAAGGTGAAGTGCGAGGTGCCCTCGAGTTCGCGGGGCTTGCCGCGGAAGTCGTAGCGCATCGTCCAGCGGAGGAACCCGTGGGCGTCGTCGCCGGCCCGGCGGGTGACCTCGATGCGGACATCTTGGAGTTGCTTGAAGAGGTCGTCGAAGATGGTCCGGAGATCGTCGAGGCCGTGACCCGTGTTGACGGGATCCCGGAAGTCGATGCCCTCCGCGTAGTGATCGGCGAGCTGATCGAGGGACTCGGGCCGGAGGGATTCGAGGTAGCGGGCGATGCGGTCGAGCGGCGTGGCGGTCATGGGGGGAGGGGGCGGATATTTTATCGCAGGAATCGCTCGAGCACGGCCGGGACGAGGTCGAGCTGGAGGTGGAAGTCGCCGTCGATGTTGGCGGCGGGGCTGGGGTGGGCGATGTGACGGATCCCGCAGATGGCGGCGAGGTTCTCGAAGTGGGGCGAGTGGAGGTTGTCGGGAAACAGCTCGAGGACCCGGCAGGCGGGCGGGGCGAAGACGAGGTTCGCGAGGGCCGCGCCGTGCGGGGCGATGACGGCCTGGGCGGAGGAGAAGAGGTCGGCTTGCTCGCGGATGGTGAGACCGGTGATGGTGACGGTTTCGAATCCGAGGCGCCGGAGGAACGGCTGGAAATCGTCCTCGTTGAGGAGGCGGCGGCGCCAGGCGTCGGAGCGGGAGACGTAAATCCGGCGGGACGGCGCCTGCGGCTGGATGCGGAAGGTGTCGCGGAGGAAGGAGATGCCATCGCGATCGATGGCGCCGATGGGCAGGGGGGAAACGCCGGTGACGCGCCGGCAGAGGAAGTGGCTGTCGACGGTGGCTTCCAGCCAGCGGTCCGCCGGGATGTCGAGGGCCTCGAGGGCTTCGGCGTGAAAGGGCTGCCCGAGGGGCGTGCAGACGAGATCGAAATCGCGCAGGTCGAGCGAACGGAGGCGCGGGAGGGCGTCGATGATCCAGTGGAAGTAGTTTTTCCAGCAGGCGGGGGTGGCGAGGGCGAGGACGTGCGCGTCGACGGGTTTCGGCTCGGGGAGCCCGGAGTAGTCGAGGACGCGGTGGCCGCTGGGCGGCGGGCGGAAGTCGGGAGAGAGGCCGGCGCGGAGGCGGTTCTCGGCGTCGATGACGACGCCGTTGTGGGAAAAGATGCGGGCCTCGGCGAAGGAGAGAGGCGAGCCGGGCGGGGCGGTGGACTGCGCGATGGTCTCCGGAACCGGGAAGTTCCAGGAGGAGCGGTCGGCGTGTGGGGAGGAGGGTGGCACGGGGGCTGGTGAAGGCTCGCGGGGGGATGCTGGATATCCGATGTTCGATTGTCGATCTTGGATGTTGGATGTTGGATGTTGGATGTTGGATGTTGGATGTTGGATGTTGGATGGCGGGGTTTCTGTTAGATTCTCCGACCTCCGACCTCCGACCTCCGACCTCCGACCTCCGACTT
>JABDMC010000138.1 GCA_013001695.1 Akkermansiaceae bacterium | reverse complement strand
GAAGAGCGACACACCCTAGCCCCGGAAGGGGCGACACATCCTAGCCGCTGGCGAAAGCCAGCGGAATCGACGGGCCACGAACGCCCGAACCCCGGGAGGGGTGACACGTCTTGCCCCCGGTCTTTTCTGTTGCCCGGGTAGACCCGATCCGCTTAGCTGGGCTCCATGAGGTTCCCCACCCTTGCCCTCGTCGCGAGTCCCTTGTTGTTTCCCGCCCCCGCTCTCGGGGCGGCCGATCACACGGTCACCAATCAGGCCGAGTTCGACGCCCTGAACACCACCGACTTCGATCCGGGCGACCGGATCCTGCTCGAGGGCGGCATGACCTTCTCGGGCAGCCTCCTGTTCACTTCCGAGGACCTCGGGACCGATGCCGACCCGATCGTGGTGACGAGCACCGGAACCGGGCGCGCCACCATCAACGCCGGCGACGCGGTCGGGATCAACGGGGTCGACACGGGGGGCTTCGAGATCTCCCACCTCAACCTCATTGGATCCGGGGTGGCGGAAAACGGGACCACCACCAGCACCAAGCCGGGGGTCAACTTCTTCGCGAACGGACCGACCGACTTCAAGTACCCCCGGGTGCACCTCGACCAGTTGACGGTCACGGGATTCGGAAACCGCGGCGTCCTCATCGCGGGGTTCAACGGAAGCGCCGGATACAACGACGTCCGCATCACCCATGTCGTCTCGCACGGCAACCTCCGCAGCGGCATCGAGACCTTCGGGGGCAACAATGTCACCGATGCCCTCACCAACGTCTACGTCGCACACTGCGAGACGTATCACAACGTGGGAACAACGACCAGCAACCCTCCCCGTGCCTCCCACGGCATCGTCCTCGGCGGCGTGGACGGCGCAATCATTGAGCGCTGCCTGTCCTACGACAACGGGCAGAACAACAACGCCGTCGGCATCTGGGCTTACAGCTCGGCCAATGTCACCATCCAGTTCAACGAGTCCCACTCGAACCGGACCGCCGGAAGCAGTGGCGGGGCCGGCTTCGCCTTCGACGTGAACGTCAGCAACTCGGTGATGCAATACAACTACAGTCACGGCAATGCGGGCGCGGGGTATTCCCTCTTCGACGGCACCAGCTCGAACGACAAGAGCTCGGACGGGAACAATGACAATGTCGTCCGATACAGCATCTCCGAGAACGACGGCCGGAACGCGCTGGCTACCGCGGCGAGCGGGATCCTGGCCGGCGGCCGGGTGAACCGGCTGGACGTCTACGGGAACACGGTGTTCATGGCCGGACCGGGAGCCGGTGCCAGCTTCCCCGCGGCCTACTTCTACAGCGTTTTGTCTGATCCGTCCGATATCCTTCTCGCCAACAACCTCTTCGTCACCGCGGGCGGCAACCCCCTGATCTGGCGCGATTCCGGAGCCGACACGACCTTTGCGGGCAACAACTATTGGCCGAGCGGCGGAGCATTCAGCATCCTCTACAACGGCACCACCTACCCCTCGCTGAGCGCCTGGCGGACCGGCACCGGCCAGGAATTGCTGGGCGGCAGCCCGACGGGGTCGGCACTCGATCCGCATCTCACCGACCCCGGGAACGGCGGGACGGTGGGCGACGCCGGCCTGCTCGGCACGCTTACGGCCTACAAGTTGCAGGCCGGCTCCCCGATGGTGGACGCCGGGCTCGACCTGCAGGCCGAGTTCGGCATCGACCCCGGCCCGCGGGACTTCTACGGAGGGCCCCTGCCGTACGGGACGGCGCTGGATATCGGCGCCCACGAATTCACGGAGGCGCCGGTGGTGCTCGCCATAGGTTATACGGAGGGCACCAACACCGTGACCATCGACTACCAGTCCGAAAGCGGGGTCGATTTCGGGGTGCGGCGGTCTCCCGATCTGGCGGGGGACCCGGCCACGACCTGGACCGTCCTTCCGGGCACCGGGCCCGGCGACGGTTCCGTGAAGCAATACACCGACAATCCACCTCCCGGGGACTCGTTCTTCTACGTCCTGGTGCGGGAGTAGGAACGCTTTCGCCCGGACCGGAAAGAGAACTCCCCGTGGGCTTGCACTCCCTCATCGTGTCCGCCCGTCGCAGGGCGCCGGGCGAGGATCTCGACCTGAGCCCCTTCTGGGACGCGGTCGATTTCGGCCCGGAGTCGATTCTCCACCCGTGGGCGATCGGTGCGCGGACCGTCGAGCTGGCCGCGGTTTTCTACACCGACGCATCCCTTGAGCAATTCCTGGACGGGCCGCTGCAAGCGCTTCAAGACCACCCGCAGCTTTGCGAGGTGTCGAGCCGGCGGTCCCTCATCGAGGACACCGAGATCTTCGACCGGCCGGTCATCATCCTGAGCGCCCCCCGGGCCGGCAGCACCCTGCTCTGGGAAACGCTCGCGGCGTCTTCCGAGGTCTGGACCATCGGCGGGGAGAGCCACCATGTCATCGAGGCCTTTCCCGAACTGAACACCCGGGAGCGCGGGTACGTCTCCAATCGGCTCGTCGCCGAAGACCTGGCGCCGGAGACTGCCGGCAAGCTCCGGGCCGGCTTTGCAGGCGGCCTGCGGGACGCCGGGGGCCGCCTGTTGTTCGCGACTCCGCGCGAAGAACGGCCGGGCAAGCTGCGTTTTCTCGAGAAGACGCCCAAGAACGCCCTCCGGCTCCCGTTTCTGCGCGCCCTGTTCCCGGAGGCCCGCTTTCTCGTCCTCTACCGGGATCCGCGGGAAAACGTCAGCAGCCTCATGGAGGCATGGCGCCGGGGCGGGCGGCACTACCGGGCGTTCCAGTCCCTGCCGGACTGGCCCGCCGGCGAATGCTGGAAAAAAGGCGAGTGGCGCATGCTCCTGCCGCCCGGGTGGCCCGAGCTGCGCGGGCGTTCGCTGGCCGAGATCGCGGCCTTCCAGTGGCGCCAATCCTACGCGGTTCTGCTGGATGATCTCGCCCGTCTCCCTGCCGACCAGTGGTGCGCGGTGCACTACTCCGACCTGCTGGCGGACCCGGCCGGCGAGATCGGGCGCCTGTGCCGCTTCGCCGATCTGCGGTTGGACGGGTCTCTGCAGGAGCGGGTCGGCTCGGCGCTGCCGCGGTCCCGCGCTACCTTGTCCGCGCCGGATGCCGAAAAGTGGAAGCGAAACGAGGAGGAGCTGGAGCCGGTGGTCCAGCCACTGCTCGACATCTACACGCGGCTCAGGAACCTGTGAGAGGTCCCGGCGTGAACACGCTGCGGGAGGGCGCGGACCGGCGCACCGTCGAGCGCGCCGACGTCACCCGCCTCCTGCTTCCTTACTCAAGGTTCCGTCTCGTCAATCTTCCCCTCCACATCAGGGAGAACTCGGGATTCGACCAGTCGCCTTTCTGTCCGTTCGGGAGCGTCTTCCCGATGAGCAGGAAGGTGTCCTTGGTGTGTTTTTCGACGTGGCCATCGAAGTAAGCGACGTTGAATCCGCCGCCATGAAAGTCGGCATACGGGGGCCTCGGCTGCGGACTGATGGCACCGGGATACCTGGAGCCGTCCCACACCTTCTCCGCCACCAGCACCAGTTTCTCCGGCGCCACCACTTCCCCGACCGTCTTGGCCCCGTCGGTCCATTCACGTTGGGCGGGGTCGGAATCAAGGTTGACGCCGAGCTTCTGGTTGAGTCCGTAGGTCCGCCAGCCCCTGTGGTTGCGCTCCTGGGCCATTTCGGACTTCCGGAGCGCGTAGGCGGTCGGGCAGCGGAAATGACTCATGGTCCGCAACCGCTCGCTCACCTCGGGCTCGGGCTGGTCCCAGCCGAAATCCTGACTCAGCAGGATCGTGTGGAACTCGCTCCAGTTGCGTTGATCGCTCCCGTTCACCGCTGACGTCCAGGGGTGCACCAAGTAGCCACCGTTCTCCGTAGCGAGGGCGATGTGGGTCGCGGCGATCTGCTTCATGTTGTTGACGCAGGTCGTGGCCCGGGCCGCTTCCATGAGGCCCCGGAACCCGGCAAAGGAAAGCGCGGAGAGGACGATGAGGATCGCGATCGTCACGAGCAGCTCGAGGAGCGTGAAGGCCGTTCTGCGGGCCGGGACGTCGTTCGGGTGAACGTTCATGATGCCACCTCTAGCAGATGCGGGGCCAGAGGCTAGGAAAATTTCCCGGCCCGGGCCTCATGGGGCCGGGCGCGGCGCCACCGCGGCCGGGGGCCGGAATTCATGGCCCGGAGGCCCCCCGACACCCTTGATCCCGCCGCCGCGGGGGCCGGGACGAATTTCCCGCCCGGAAGCGGGGTGCGACGAAAGGCAATACGAGCCGGTGGTCCGGGAACTGCTGGACATCCATGCACGTCTCCGGAAACTGTTCGGATGCTTCCCATGAGGACCCTCGTTCTTGGATGGTTCAGTTTTGAGTATTATGGCGCCACGGCCGGAGACTTGATGGCCAAGGACGTCGTTTGCGAATGGCTGGACGCCGCGGGACATTCCTTCGATGTCGCCCTTGCCCCGCCCTTTGAGGGAGGGGTGGATTGGCGCACGATCGATCCGGCCCCTTACACCCATCTCCTGTTCGTGTGCGGGCCCTTCGGAGAGAGCCCCGATACCGTGGCGTTCCTGGAGCGCTTCGGGCACTGCCGGAAAATCGGCATCAATCTCTCCATGCTCCAGGACCTCGACGAGTGGAATCCCTTCGACCTCCTCATCGAGCGCGACAGCTCGAAGGAGGCCAATCCGGATATCTCGCTTCTCTGCGACCAGCCGAAGGTGCCGGTGGTGGGGCTCTGCCTGGTCGAGCCGCAGGAGGAATACCGCAAGCGGGCCCGGCACCGGGAAGCCAACGAAGCCTTCGAGCGGCTCGTCGACTCCCGCGAGATGGCGGTGGTCCCCATCGACACCCGCCTCGACAAGAATGGCACCGGCCTGCGCACCCCGGCGGAGGTCGAGTCCCTGCTGGCCGGCATGGACGTGGTTCTCACCACCCGCCTCCACGGGACCGCCCTGTCCCTCAAGAACGGGGTTCCCGCCGTTGCCCTCGACGCCATCGTTGGCGGGGCGAAGGTCACCCGCCAGGCCGGGGTCCTCGACTGGCCGGTCTGTTTCCAGGTCGAAACGGTCACCGACGAGCAACTCGGCGAGGCGTTCGACTACTGCCTCACCGCCGAGGCGCGCGCCAAGGCGCGGGAGTGCGCCGCGGCGGCCCAACGCGTGCTGGCCGGCCTGCGTCGACGCTTCCTCGACGAGGTCGACGCGCCAACGAGTTCCAACGCCTCCTGACCGTCCCGTGGCCCGCATCCTCGTCGGTTCCTACATGGTCCGCTACCCGCTGGGCGGCATGATGTCGTGGTCCCTCCAGTGGTTGGTCGGCCTCCACCGGCTCGGACACGAGGTCTACCTCGTCGAGAAGAGCACCTATCCGGATTCGTGCTACGATCCGGTCCGTCAAACCAACGGGAACGACTTCGCTTACGGGTTGAGGACCGTGACGGAGCTACTGGAGCGCTTCGGGCTCCGGGACCGGGTCTGTTACGTCGATTTCGAGGGGGCCTACCACGGCATCGGGGCGCGCGGGATGGAGGAGGTCTTCAGGACGGCGGACCTCTTCCTGGACCTCGGGACGCACGGGGCCTGGCTCGAGGAAGCCAGCCGGGCGGGAACCGCAACCGCCCTTGTCGATGGCGAACCGGGGTATACCCAGATCAAGATGGAGAAGCTCCTCGCCGACGGGCAGCCTCTCCCCGAGTACGATTTCTACTTCTCCAACGGCGCCAATATCGGCACGCCCCGGAGCACCGCCCCGACCGCCGGAAAGACCTGGACAGGCATCTTCAATCCGGTCGTGCCCGATCTCTTCCCCGTCACTCCCCCTCCCCGTGACGCCCCGTTCACGACCGTGATGAACTGGCAGTCCCATCCCCCTCTCGAGTACGGGGGCCGCGAGTACGGACAGAAGGACGTGGAGTTCGCCGGATTCATGGACCTTCCGGCGCGCGTGGCGGTGCCGATGGAAGTCGCGGTTTCCGGCCAAAACGTTCCGGCTTCCAAGCTGGAGGAGGCGGGATGGAGGATGAGGAACGCCCAGGAATGCACCGTCTCGTTCGATTCCTACCGCGACTACCTCGCGACCTCGCGGGGGGAATTCAGCGTCGCCAAGAACATTTTCGTGGCCACCCGGACCGGATGGTTCAGCGATCGCAGCGCGGCCTACCTCGCCAGCGGACGCCCGGTGGTCCTGCAGGACACCGGGTTCAGCGAACACCTTCCCACCGGCGAGGGGCTTTTTGCGGTGAAGAGCGTCGAGGAGGCGGCGGCCGCCATCTGCCAGGTTGAGGAGAGCTACGAGCAGCATGCAGCATGCGCCCGGGAAATCGCCCGGGAGTATCTCAGCACCACAAAGTTATTGCCGGTCCTGCTCGAACGGGCTTTGTAGAGACCTCCTCAGGCAGTGGCATCGAGCCTTGGCGTTGCCCCTCCATGCCGCATAGCATGTGGAAAGAAAGACAGAACGGAATGTTGCGAGGATAAGGCAGGTCGTCGTTGGTTCTGGGCGGGGCCACCCGTATGTCGTGCCGGCCCTCCTTCGTGGATCAGCCCTCACGAGTGGGATTGGGAATATCCAATATCGAACAAGGAATAATGAATATCGAAGGAAGTGCGGGGCGACCTCGAAGACGTACCAAACTTCGAAATTGGACATTCCTTATTGGATATTCGAGATTCGATGTTCCCCCATACCGTGGCTTAACCTCGCACCAAGCACGACAGAACGTCTCTTTCGGATGATTCAGCCCGCCAGCACGAGAAGTTCCCGCCTTCGCATCATTGTGACAGGCCTTGTGGGCCTCCACCCGGTGGGCGGCGTCGCATGGGACTACCTGCAGTACGTGATCGGCCTCGCCCGGTTGGGCCACGATGTCTACTACCACGAGGACACCTGGAGCTGGCCGTACAATCCGGTCAGCAAGGAGCATACCGATGACGCCGGGTATTCGGTGGACTACCTCCGTGACTTTTTCCAGCGCTACGCCCCCGAGCTGTCCGGTCACTGGCACTACCTGCACCTGCACGAGACCGGCTTCGGCATGACCCGCCGCGAATTCGATGAAGTGGTCAGATCCTGCGACCTGTTCATCAACGTCAGCGGCGCCAACCTGATCCCCGAGGGACTCCCGCCGCATTGCGTGAAGGTCTTCCTGGACACCGACCCGGGCTACAACCAGATCGTGCTTTCAGAACGACCCGCGTGGGCCGAGAACGTCGACCGCTGGTGCGACTCGGTGGATGCCCACGACCGCCATTTCACCTATGCGGAGAACATCCACGGCCCCGACTGCCGGGTGCCCAAGCTGCACTATGACTGGATCACGACCCGCATGCCGATCGTGACGGATCTGTGGGCGGATGCGGCGCGCACCGAGGCGCCGTCGGGGTCACCGTGGACCACGGTGATGACGTGGAGCGCCTTCAAGGGGCCCCTGACCTACCGGGGCGAAGAATTTGGCAGCAAGGACAGGGAGTTTGAGCGCTTCATCGATTTGCCCGAGCAGGCCGGCGTCCCTCTCGAGATCGCGGTCGGGGGGCTGGGGGCCCCCCTGGAACGGCTTCGGAGTCGGGGATGGCGGGTATTGGATGGGCCCAGCGCCACCCTGACCCCCGGCCAATATGCGGCCGTCATCGAGCGCTCGCGGGGCGAATTCTCCACCGCAAAACACGTCTATGTGGCATTGCGGACCGGCTGGTTCAGCTGCCGGTCGGCCTGTTACCTCGCCGCCGGCCGGCCCGTCGTGGTGCAGGATACGGGTTTCAGCAATGTCCTGCCCTGTGGGGAAGGACTGATCAGCATCGACACCCCGGACGACGCGGTCGCGGCGCTGCAGCGGGTGGAAGCTGACTATGCGCATCACCGCGAGGCGGCCCGCACCCTGGCACATGACTGTTTCGGTTCGGATCGCGTCCTGGCACGATTCGTCGATGACGCCTTCGCGAGCAGGGAGAAATCGCCGGGGGATCCGGTGTGACCTTCGAGAGTGCCGGATAGCGCCGACCGGCCACTTTTCGTGCCTCGTGATCGGCATTCCCCCCGCTTACAGCTTCAGCTCGTATCGAGTGCTCCGTCCGCCTCCGATCGGCACCAGCACATCCTTCACGACGAGATCCTGCAGGTCCCGGGTCGCGGTGGCCTTGGACACTCCGGTCAGCCCAACATACTTCCGGGCATTAATCCCGCCCTCGAATCCATCCGGGCCTTCGTTCAGCATCCGGCGGATGACCTTGAGCTGGCGCTCGCTCAGCGACTCCTTGTGACGGTCGAAGAACTTCGTCTTGCGCAGGACAAAATCGACCAGCGCCTCCGCCTCGATCTGGGCGTCCAGCACGACCCGCGTGAAGTAACAGATCCAGGGTGTCACCTCGTTCGATTGCTGGGCCTCCTGCAATGCCTCGTAGTAGGCCTTCTTCCCGGCCTCGATGCGGTGCGACAAGCTGAGCAGGACCGGGCGTCCGAGCCCCTGGGAGAGCGTTTTCTCCGCGAGCGCGCGGCCGATCCTGCCGTTGCCATCTTCGAAGGGATGGATGCTCTCGAAGTAAAGGTGCACCAGCGCGGCCCGCACCGGCGGCTGTCGGACCGTTTCGCGGCTGGCATTGAACCAAGCGACAAAGCCCGCCATCTCCGCGGGAATCCGGGACGACGGCGGAGCCTCGAAGTGAACCGTCGGACGCGCGGCCGAACCCGAGACCACCCGCATCGGTTCCGCGTGACGGCGCCACCGTCCCACCGCGACGGCCCGGGCGCCCTGCATCAACATCCGGTGCCAGGCCAGCAGCCCCTCCGCACTGACCTCCTCCTGCCAAGTCTCGCGAACCTGGGTCATCAATTCCGCCACACCCCGCGAGGCGGGGTCCGTCACCGCCGCAGCCGGCCGGTTCAACCCGAGATGGTTGCGGATCGAGGACGCCACGTCGGCCCGGCTCACCATCTCGCCCTCGATCTCCGAGGTCTTCACCGCCTCCGCAATCATCACGTCGATCACGGCCCGGGTCCGGGCCTCCTCTGGAAGGCTCCGCAGGACGCCGTTCACCTGCCCCGCTCTCTCGGCAAAGGCCAGCAAGTCGTCCTGCACCGGCACCAAGTCATAGCGGAACTTCGGCCAGTCAGGCTGCTCCCAGTTATAGGGCATGAGCCAATTATAGCCCGCATTCGGCTCACATAATAGAATATTCTGAGCCGTTTGTGCCCCAATTTCGGCTCACGTGTTGCCTGTCCCCGCTCGCGCTTCGGAACCCAGAGTTCGTCTGTCCCGATCAGCATCAACCCCGTCACCCTCCCGATCAGCTCCACACCGGGCAATCCCAGCCTCTCCGACGCCGTGTCCCATGCCCTCCGGAGACCGCACCGGGAACGACGGGGAACCGGCCCCGGCGCCACTCCGCCCCGCAACTCCTCCCGTGACCAGTTCTCCCGAATGTAACGATTTGACTCCCTTCCACGCATGGTAAGTATCACTCTTGGACATGGCATTGCGTTCCTCAGGTTGTGTTACAGCATGCGCAGTTGGTTTGTTGCTCTCGCAATGCACGGATCAGGATCAGTCGAGCAGCAGGATTCCCGATGAGCAAACAATCTCGGAGCTCGTGCGCGATGAGGAGGCCGTGCTGGAGATCACCCCTTTGGCGAACCGACTTGCCAGTTCCCTGATACAGGACCACGGACTGTGCGAGGGACAGGAGAGTTTGTTCGCCGACCAAATTCCGGTCATCGATCTTGGGAAACTCGGTGAATTCTCCCCCAGGGACCACGGAATAGAGGAAGGAGCATGGGAACTGGCCGATGAGGAGTCCATTTCCGCTCCCGACAGCATATGGAAGTCTCTCACGGAGTTTGGAGGGAAGATCCACGCAGCTTCATTCGGGTTTCTCTCCGGTGCCCAGGATGCCAGGGGGAACCTGGTCACCAGGATGAAGTTCAATGCCAACGGAAGCTCGGAGACATGCCACTATGCCCATTCAGGCAAGGTGATCGTCCATTGGCGAAAGGTCGGAGGAGACTGGAGGATTGCGCGATGGGAAACATTGAAGATGCATACCGCCCGGCGATCAGCCTTGATGTTCAGCAATCAAACCCGGCAACTATTCTCGCCCGAGGACTACCAAGTCGCGACGCGGAGTGCGCAGGAGGAGGCCATCATCCAGTTTGCCCTTGATGCCGACAACGCCTCGCTGCCGAAGAAGGTCTACTATATGTTTTTTGACCTCCACAGCGACTTCATGCATCCCGGAATCAGCGTGGTCGATATCAACCAGGACGGTTGGGACGACTTGTTTGTCACCTCCATGTGGAGGCGGTGCCAGCTTTGGGTCAACCAGCAGGGAAAGGGCTTCAAGAACATGGCGGCTGCCTATGGACTGGACGTCCATGCCGCCTCCACATCCGCCATCTTCGCCGATTTTGACAATGATGGTGACAACGACCTGGTCCTGGGGAGATCGCTTGAGCGCAGCCTCATGTTCTGGAACAACGGCGGCCGTTTTGCTCCGGATCCTGTCGAGTTGCCCTTTTTTGTTACCTCTGTTTCCGCGGCGGACGCAAATGGAGACGGCTTGCTGGACTTTTTCCTGTGCTGCTATGGCTCAAGGGCGGCGGCCTACAGGCATCTACCGCAGTGGCCCGAGATGTTGTTGGAGCCCGATGATGCCGCGGCGCTCAGGAAGAAGGAAGAAACCGGTCATCCCTACTTTGATGCGCCCGGCCCAAGAAACCATTTGTTCATCAACCGGGGAGACAGGAAATTCGTCCGCCTCCCCGTCTCGTCGGTACCGGACACGAGCCGCAGCACATTTCAGGCCTCGTGGGCTGATTATGACCTGGACGGAGACCAGGACATTTATGTGTCCAATGATTTCGGCCCGGACGAGCTCCTGCGAAACAACGGGAACGATCGTGATGGCATGCCCACCTTCACGGACGTCTCCAGGGAACTCTCGGACGATACAATGAAGGGCTTCGGCATGGGAGCTTCCTGGGGGGACTACAACAACGACCTGAAACCCGACCTGTTCGTGTCGAACATGTATTCCAAGGCAGGAAACAGGATTATCGGTCGATTGGGGGAAGTGGATGAGAGGATTTACTTTTCGGCGCAGGGCAACCTCCTCTTCGAGCATAAAGATGGAAAGTTCCTGCAAAGGGCCGGAGACCCGGGATTTGAGGTTCACAAGGCTGGCTGGGCCTTCGGGGGCCAGTTCGCCGATCTGAACAACGATACCTGGGAGGACATTTATGTGACGAACGGGTTCTTTACAGCCCCCCAGGAGGTCGCGATCGAATGTGATCTCTGAAGTGACTTCTGGCGCACGGTCGTGCGCGCGGACCCCACCAAGGACGACAATTTTCGCGATTCTGAACAGTGGAGTTCGCCCAGGGAAGATCTTCCCATTCAGGTGTTCAAGGAAGACGGAACCAGGGAGTTGTTCTCATTTAGCGGCCACGAACGAGATCACTTGTACATGAACTCCGCCGGCAAGCGTTTCGTCGATGTGTCCCCCCTGTCAGGATTGGACCACATCGGGGACGGCAGATCATTCGCCTACCTTGACTACGACAGGGACGGCTGGCTCGATCTGGCCCTGGTCGGAGTCAATGCACCCAGGCTCCAAGTATTCCGCAATGAGCTCGCCCGGAGCAACCAAGGCCACAATCACGTCCGCCTTCAACTCAGGGGGTCCAATTCTGGCGCGCGCCCTTCCCATGGGAAATCCAACCGCAACGGTTACGGTGCCAAGCTGACCATGACCCTCCCGGATGGAAGCATGCTGTATCGACATCACCAGTGCGGAGCCGGCCTGGCCGCCCAGAACTCGAGCGTATTGTGCATCGGTATCGGGAAGGCGGAAAGAATCAGCAAATTGAACATTGAATGGCCGTCCGGCCTGGTTCAGCGCCTGCACAATATTTCCGCCGGCACATCATTGGAGGTCACCGAGGGACGCACTGCCAATCCGTATTCGTCTGAAGAGTAGGGTGCAGAACCCAGAGCTGGGCAGATGAGGCTGCCACCCCTGCCACCCCTGCCAAGGCGCGCCAGTCGCTCATGGACTCTCAACTCCAGCCTGCCTCTTGCGCAGCCACCCCACGAAATCTGTCTCCCCCAAGGTGTGCATGCGCCCCATGGAACCATCCTGGTGGATGAATCTTGCCGAGCACATCGGATCGACTTCCAACTCAGAGACACCGATCTTCTCCGGCTCAAACGAGATTTCATGGACCAAATCGGGAATGGCGGCCTCCCGCAGCCTGTAATCGGGAACCCTGAAAAAATAGATGTAATCGTCGCTGGTGATCAACAGTTTCACCAAACGTCCCGAAGGGACGTAAAGGTCCTTGCTGTGCCCGACGTCATCGTCTGTTCCCAATACCAGGTCCGGTCCGGAATACAGGAAGTGCCAATAGAACTCCCGCCCGGTCACCCTGATCTCCAAGGGGTTGGCGGTCATCCATTCGTCGCCAGGATCGTCGTTGCAACCCGGCAGCAGAAAGCAGGGGAGCACCGTTGCCAGGAAGAGCGCGCTAACCCGGATCGCCTGGCTCAACGACTTCGAGCGTGTCATTGGTTCTGAGATCGTCGGTATGCGTCGTGAAGGCGCCACTCGGCCATTTCACCTCGATGGCGTCAATTTTCCTGTTCTCTCCCAATCCGAAGTAGAGCGGCATGCTGCTCTGCGACAGGTAGCCGCTCTGGCCATTGTGAACCTGGATCTGGGTCAATGGGCCCGACTTGACCGTGACCCTGGCGCCAAGCGCGTCCCTGTTGGACCGGGTGCCTCTGAGCTTGATCTTCACGTAGTTCAACTCCCGTGTGGCAGACGCCAGATCGCTGATCAAGACCTGGGAAACGTCACCAAATTCGTTCGTAATGATATCCAGGTCGCCGTCGTTATCGACGTCGAAGATAGCCGACGACCGTGATCCCACCGGTCCCCAAACCATCAACATGCCTTCCCGGCCCCTGGCCATCGGGTGGTCCCGATGGGCACCGGAACCATCCAGCTGGAACCACGGTGTCGCCATGCGGCCCTCCCTGCGGGGCTCAATGCCAAGGATGAACTCCGCATCCTTGAAGCCACCCCCCGCATTATTGATCAGCAGGGTGTTGATGCCATACCGGAACGGATAGTTCATGCTCGAGGCGACAAATACGTCCTGCCAGCCATCCGCATTCAGATCGCCGGTGCTCAGGCCCCATGGCCAGTAGTTCTCCATGTTCAACTCGTCCGAGACCTCTTCAAAATCTCCGTCGCCCTTGTTCCTGAAGAACGCATTTCCGAATACCCAGGGGCCGCCACCGCCGAGATATTTCTCCCCCCAGTGCTCCGGCACCCATACGGCCTTCTTCTTCTCCAATTCCGGCTCGATGTACAGAGACATGTCCGAATGCATGTCCGTCATGTAGAGGTCCAGATGTCCATCGTTGTTGTAGTCGAAATTCTTTGCGCTCATGGCGCCCCATGGGGTCACCGGGAACACCTCCTGCGTCCTGTTGACGAATCCCTTCCCCTCCCGGTTTTCCCAGTAGCTGTCGCTGCCCTGCATGTTGAGCAAGTAAAGGTCCTGGTAACCATCAAGGTTAAAATCGACGGGGATTGCCGAACCGGTCCACCCCTTGTCAACAAGGCCCAGCGACTCGGTGACGTCCTTGAATTTCCCATTGCCCACGTTGCGATACAGGCGGGAGGTCCGGTGCCGTTCCGGCTTCAGGTGTCCCGCAAAGGCGTCCTCATACGCCACGTAATACTCAGGGGACGGTCCCTCGATGGGATGGACCGAGGGGGTGCCATCAACCTTTCTGCGTTCGTCCCCAGTGTATTCCCCGATCACACACAGGAACAGATCTACCTGGCCGTCGTTGTCATAATCAAAGAAGATCGCGGCGGAGGAATGCTCATTGTAATCAATGCCGGAATCTCCGGAGACATCATCGAAAGTGCCGTCGCCCTTGTTGAGGAAGAGTTGGTTCGGGCTTCTCACGTTGGTCAGGTAGAGGTCCGGATCACCATCGTTGTCCACGTCGGCGAACGACGCAGTGGCACCGATGCTCTCCGCGGCGGCGACACCCGCCTTGTCCGTCACATCGGAGAATTTGCCCTTTCCAAGATTCCTGTAGAGGCCGCAGGGCCCGGCCTGGGACACGAGATAGACATCCAGCAGGCCATCGCCATCAATGTCAGCGATCGCGATTCCGTTGCCGTGATCGTAGTGGGAAGCCTTGTAGTCCCTGCCAGCGCAGTCCACAATGTGATGCCTGAAATCCAGCCCGCTCTCCGGCTGCCGGTCCGTAAATTTGAAATCCACGGCGACATCGAACTGATCCCTGGTGGCCAACTGCCCGGCCTGGCGTGTCTTCATCCACCTTGCCGTCTCCTCAAATTCATCTGGCGCGTCGATGCGTGCCATCGGACCGGGATCGCCCCGCGTGGCCGCCTCCAGGAGTTCATGCAATTTGCCCTCCAGCGCGGTCATTTCTTCCTCCGAGGTCCCCTCATAGACGCCAATGAGAACGCTGTCGTCCCCGAACAGCATCACTTTGGAGGAATGTGAGATGATGCCTTCACCTTGCTCCTGTCCCGCCGCGACGGGCAATCGGAAGCCATCCTTGCTCAGTCGCCAGATGGAAGCACGTTCTCCGGTCAGGAACTTCCAGGCATCGTGATTGGCACCATATTGATCGGCATACTCCCGCAACCTTGATGCAGTGTCCGTGGCGGGATCAACGGTCACGCTCACGAACGCAATGTGATCGGGATTCATCCTGTCCTGTAAGGAGTCCTGGATCGCGACCAGATTTCGTGTCACTTCCGGGCAGATCGTCGGGCAGGTCGTAAAGATAAAGCTGACAAGCCAAGGTTTCCCGTGGAGTTGCTCACTGGAGAACGAGGCTCCCTGCTGATCGGTGAGAGTGAACGCAGGTGCCTTGAAGCCGCTGTTGGGATCGGATTCTCCGGGCTGAGAAGCCTGCTTCTTCTCACAGCCCCCAAGCAACGAGAGAATAATGAGAGAGGAGAATACGAACAGCAGCCGATTCATGTCGGCAAATTCTTGCCGCGGCAGGAGGGTCGAAGCGAGTCGATATTTCCGGGACCAGGAGGAATCCAAGGAGCAGGAGCAATCCCGGGGCCAGGTATGAACCGGGGACATCGGTATTACTCTGACCGAGCAGGCAAAATAGCAAAATAGGGGACAGTCATGAATGGCACTTAATTAGGCCGGTTTCCGGTAGTTTTCCTTGTGGGGAATGTCGTAGAATACGTCCCTCGGCGCGGTGAGAAGTTGGTAGGGTTTTGATCGTCGTTTTTTGGCGCGAGGTTCCTGACGGAAGGGCCGGATGACGAGGGTTCTGGTGGCGCAAACGGAGATCAGTTCCTGACGAAACTGTTCTCGTTGCCGCTGCTTGAAGCGGAGGCTTTGGAAGGAATGATGATGGGTGGTCACCAAGTCGAGAATGCCCTTCATGCTCACTTCGCTGATCGCCATGCCGGCCTCGGTGGCGGCCTGTTGCATCAGGGTGCGGAGCAGGTTGGCCTGAATTAGGAATTAGGAATTAGGGGTCAGTCATATCAAACGAACATGTTTCTCAGCGCCCTCGCGGCTTGCTTCACCTTGCGATCGCTCTTCTCCAACTCGCGGGCCTGCCGGATGATCCGGCTGACGGCATTCCGCGCCCC
>JABDMC010000129.1 GCA_013001695.1 Akkermansiaceae bacterium | reverse complement strand
CGCCTCCCCTTGCGCCTCCCTTGCGCCTCCCTTGCGCCTACTGTGCTTCCCCGTATTCTCGTCTGTCCCCCTTGCTCGAAATACTGTTCATTAACGATCGGTCCGCTGTTCGCATGAGAACCCTCCTGATTCCCCTCCTGGCCGGCGGCATCGCAGCCGCCGACACCCCGGCGCAAACGCCCGGCGACCCGGAGACGATCGTCGTCAACGAAGCCCAATCCCCGGCGCTCGTTTTCCGCGCCGTTTATGAACGGGCCACGCCCGAGAACGTCTCGATGCGGATCGTCCTCGAGTCGCAGCGGGCGTACCTCCTGGTCGATGGCGAGGTCGCCATCGACACCCCCGTCTCGACCGGCACCAAGGCCCACCCGACGCCCAAGGGCGCCTTCAGCATCAGCCAGAAGAAACTCTACCACGAATCGACCCTCTACGGCGACTACGTCGACAAGAAGGGGCGGGTGGTCCTGGCCGGCGTGAGTTCCCGGCGCAACAAGGCTCCCCCGGGAACGCGCTGGCGGGGCACCCCGGTCCCGTATTGGCAGCGCCTCACGGAGCACGGCGTGGGCATGCACGTCGGGAAGCTTCCGGGTTATCCCGCCTCGCACGGCTGCCTGCGCTTTCCGTCGACCGTGATGCCCCTCATCTACGCGAAGACGAAGATCGGCACGCCGGTCCGAATCGAGTGACCACCCGTCGCCCCGTCAATCCATGAGCACACCCGGCAACGAAGAACCCCGCCTCAGTCCTCGCCGCAAGCGCACCCCCTTCCTGAAGTCGGTGCATCGCTACTTCGACGAGGCGGCGCCCCACACCGGCCTCGCCCCGGGCCTGCTCCGACAGATCAAGCACTGCAACAGTGTCTACCGGGTCCGCTTTCCGGTCGAGGATGACGAGGGAAACATCCGGGTGGTGCGCGGCTACCGGGCCGAACACAGCCACCACCGGCTTCCCACCAAGGGCGGCCTGCGCTTCAGCCCGGAGGTGAACCAGGACGAGGTCATCGCCCTCGCCTCCCTCATGACCTACAAGTGCGTCCTCGTCAGCGCCCCCTTCGGCGGTGCCAAGGGGGGGGTCTGCATCGACCCGCACCAGAGCTCGGACGGCTTCAAGGAGCGCACCACCCGCCGCTACACCGCCGAGCTTCTCAAGAAGAACTTCATCGGTCCGAGCATCGATGTCCCGGCGCCGGATTACGGGACCGGGGAGCGCGAGATGGGCTGGATCGCGGACACCTTCAAGGCCCTGAAGCCCGATCACATGCACACCTACGCCTGCGTGACCGGAAAGCCGCTCGCCCTGCACGGGATCGAGGGACGCCGCGAAGCGACCGGTCTTGGCGTCTACTACGGAATCAAGGAGTGCCTCGAATGCACCGATATCGTAAAGGCGCTCGGGCTTACCCCGGGAGTCGCCGGGAAGCGGGTCATCGTGCAGGGCCTCGGGAACGTCGGCTTTCATGCCGCGGATTCGATCCAGCGGCACGGCGACGGAATCATCACAGGAATCGCGGAACGCGAGGGGGGCATTTTCAATCCCGACGGGCTCGATGTCGACGCCGTCTTCCAGCACCGCACCGGCACGGGGTCCATTCTCGACTTTCCGGGCGCCACCAATGTGGTGAATTCGGCCGAGCTCCTCGAGAGGGAGTGCGACATCCTCATTCCGGCCGCCCTCGAGGAGCAGATCACGGCAGAGAACGCCCCGCGCATCCAGGCGAAGATGATCGCGGAAGCCGCCAACGGGCCGGTTGACGCCGCGGCCGCGCAGATCCTCCGCGAGCGGGGCATCCGCGTCCTCCCCGATCTCTACCTCAATGCGGGGGGCGTCACCGTCTCGTACTTCGAGTGGCTCAAGAACATCTCCCACGTCGGCTTCGAGCGCATGGTCACCGGCTACGAGAGCCAGGCCAACAGCCGCATCGTCGAGGCCCTTGAACAGCTCACCGGCAAACCGGTCGACCCCGCTCAGCGCAAGGCCATCACCGACGGGCCGAGCGAACGGGACTTCGTGCACGCCGCCCTGCGGGCCTCCATGCAGGAGGGATTCCACCGGGTCTACCGGACCTGGCACGAAAAGAAGCTCCCGGACCTTCGCACCGCGGCCTTCTGCTACGCCATCGACCGCGTTTCCCGCACCTACCTCGACCTCGGCATCTTTCCCTGAGGACTTGCACCGGGACAGACGAGATGCGGGGGACAGACGAAATGCGGGAGACGAGATGCGGGGGACAGACGAGGTGCGGGGGACACGGGGAGATTCGGGGAGTTTCTGGG
>JABDMC010000376.1 GCA_013001695.1 Akkermansiaceae bacterium | reverse complement strand
ATAGCCAGGCGGAGCGCCCGGCCTACAATTGTAGGGCGGGCGCCCCGCCTGCCGAGATTCGTTCCGCGACTTGGGTGGAAGTTTGAAGCCGGTAGGACGGACCCGGTGACAGGCCGATAGCGGGGCGTTTCCCGTTGGCCCGGGAAGTCCAGGGGTCATCCCAACACGAGGCTTTCGGAAGGCGCAGGCCTTCCGCTACGGCGAGGGCATCGGATGCGCCCCCAAGGTAAGGCTTTCGGAAGGCGCAGGCCTTCCGCTACTTTTGGGCGGCGACCGGGGTCGGGCGGATAAAATTGGGGTCAGCCCAAACGCATTGACATCATGTTCCCGGCGACGATCGGCCAGTGCGTCAGGGTGCCGCTCCACCCCGAGCTTCAACCTGCGCCCTTCCTGCCTCCGACATTCTTCCCAAATCTCTGCGCCCCTCTGCGCTCTCTGCGGTCAGTTCACCCGCCAGGCTCCCGCCGCAATTCCGGTGCTTGCGGTCAGCACCGTCGACGACCCGAGTGCCCAAGCACCCCCAACCTGCGACCCGTGCCCTTCCGCCCTCCGACACCCCCAGATTCTCTGTCTCCCTCTGTACTCCCTGCGGTCACTCGGACCGCCCGGGCTCGCGGCCCCAGGCGCCTCGCTACTCGACAATCGTCACCTGGGTTCCGGCGGGGGCTTTCTCGAAGAGCGTGCGGGCCATCTCCTCCGGCATGCGGATGCAGCCGTGGGAGGCGGGGGTCCCGGGATTCGGGATGGCTCCGACGTGCATACCGATCCCGTAGCCGGTGAGCCGCATCCAGTAGGGCATCGGGGCCCCGACGAACTCCCCGCCGGGCGGGACGCGATCCTTGCGGGAATCGGCGTCGCCGTTCACCAGCAGGCCCTCGGCGTCGTAGATCCGCCCGTAGAGCGTGGAGCGTTTTCCGGCCACTTTCTCCGAGATCGTGAAGGTGCCGGTGGGAGTGGCATGCCCGGCCCGGCCGGTCGCCACCCGCGACTGCCCGACCTTCATTCCGGCCCGGTAGAAGTAGGCCGTCTGGTCGCTCAGATCGATCGTCACCCGCAGGGGCGCTTCCGTTCCGTCCTCCGTCCAGTAGGAATACCCGATCTCGCCGGCAATCACTGGGAGGGGCGGCGTGGTGCGCTTCAGGCCCACCCCCTCATTGGTCGGGAGGCCGGGAAAGGTGGCACAGGAGTTCAGGAGCAAGGCGAATCCGGCGGCGGCAAGGAAGGCGGAGAACTTCATCACAATCACCCCTTTAGATCGCCAAATCGGCTCCCCAGTCACAACCACCTGATCCCCCAAAACGGTTATGTGGAGCGGGGGGCTCAGAAATGCCCTGTCCCTCTGTGCTCTCTGCGGTCAACTCGTCCGCCCGGCCTCGGCAGGCGGAGCGCCCGCCCTACAAAACAAACCGAACCGCCCGGGCTCCCGTCGCAAGTCCCACGTCCAAAGTCGAATGTTGCTAGCGTGCCCGTCCCGAATGCCCAAGCAGCCCCGACCTTCGACCTGTGACCTTCCGACCTGCGACTTCCAACCTACCCCCTCGCAAAGCCGCCTTGGGCCGACCCTGCCGATCATCACTCCCCCAAGGCGCAGGCGAGCGCGAGGTCGTCGGGAGAGGTGACCCAAACCGGGGGCGGGTCCTTGGACAGGCAAGCGTTCATGGCGGTATAACGCTGAGCGGCACCGCGTTTTCAATCTATTCCGAAAAAAGTGGGCCGCCGGGAACAGCCGGCAGTGCGGGGGATCACGCCCGCACCGTGGAAGGGCGCCGGAATCCGGCCGCTCAAGGGGACCCTCGATTTCGCTGGTGATCGTCACGAGCCCCGCCTAACTTGACCTGTTCTATTTTGCTCCGTCTTGATTTCTGCCCCGCGGCGAGAATGTGATCCGCCCGGCACGGTCGATTCCCGGAATGAAGTGGATTTCGGTTCCTTCCTTCGCTTGGGAGGGATCATCTCAGAAAACCTCAACCACCAAGACCATGGGCGACAAATCACCGAAATCGAAACAGAAGGAAAAAAACCAGAAACAAGGCAAATCGGACGCCGCCAACAAGGAGAAGCAGCGTCTTATCGCCAGCAAGCAGCAAGCCAGGGCGGCTGTTCCCGGCAAGAAAAAGGGCTAGGCTCTCGACAGGAGGCTGTCCGGCATACCTCGTCCTATATACGCAGGTTTTCGTTTCGATTCCGCTGGTAGCGGCATCCCGCGTCCGCGGGATGCCGATCACGAGTTCGCCCGCGGCTCTAAGAGTTCGCCTCAAGACCAAGCCTTCGGAAGGCGACTTGTCCTGCGAAGCTCGAAGAGCGAAGAAGGAAGCCCTTCCGCAACCCGGGCAGCGGCCATCCCGATTGCCCAAGCAGCCCCGACCTTCGACCTTCCGCCCTTCGACAACCCCCGAAACTCTGCGCCCTTCTGTGCTCTCTGTGGTCAACTCACCCGCCGGGCCTTCGGCAGGCGGAGCGCCCGCCCTACAAAGGCAACTCCGCGCCCTCCGATCCACTCACCCTCACGATCCCGACTTGGCCACCGCCAACCGCCGGGAAAAATCGTCGCGGATGAGCTCGAGGATGAAGTCGGCGAGGTGGTGGCAGATCGATTCCACGTTCCCGGCCGCGCACTTGTTCGGGTGGGCGGTGAGGTGACCGTGGACATAGATGTGCCGGATCGCGGCCGCATAGAACACCACCCCGCGCCGGTCGCCGTCGCGGTAGCGATCGAGAAAGCCGCGGTTCTGCTCGAGTGACTGCTCGTAGAGGAAGTCGAAGAGGCGCCTTTCCGGATCGTGCCGCTCGATGTGATCCGCCAGGGCGGCCAGCTTGATCCTGGGCACCAGCGAGAGCAACTGCCGGTAGGGCGGGGGATCGCCGGCCAGTTCCGAGTAGCGCTCGAACACCGACCACACGAAGAAGACCCGCGTCAGGGCCGAGTAGCCGGCCTCGGTTTCCTCCCCGAATTCGGCCAGCGAGATCCCCCGGAACCGCACCGCCATCCGGAAGCGATTCGCAAAGCGGTAAAAATCGAACTTGCTCCCCTTGTACTGCAGCGGAAACACCGAGTCCCCGGCCCCCTTGATGATCCCCCGCGCCTCGGAGAAACCGGGCAGGGCGGAGTCGAGGTGCGGGTGGTCGGACATGGGGTGGACTGAGGCGCGGCTTCTGTCAACCTTGCGCGGTCGAAACGCGGTCAAGAAACTCGCTGAGGCAAAGCGATTGCGATTGTTGTTGCGGAGAGTATGTCGCGCGAACCGGAGTTGGCAGCACGAGAACGACACCCTGGGCCCACATCTCGTCCGTTTGAGCCGGGGTGATCGCGGGTTGTACCGTGCACAGGTGTTTGGAAGGGATCCGGTCCGCTTCGGTGAGGATTTGCCGCCAGCGGTCTTTGGCGGTTGATTTGGCGGCGAGAACGAAGAGGGAGCCGGCGGGGAAGTTCGGGTCGTGGTATTCGTTCTCCCCGGGGAAGAGGAAATCGGGCCGGTTGTTTCGCTCGGTCGTTGCCTGTGAGGTGAACTTGAGACCGGCCTTTTGCAACAGAAAGTGGAGATGATTCTGCAGGGCGTGGCCCATGCGCGACTTGCGGCGATTTTGCACGCTCAGCGAGTAGGACACGAATTCGTCCACCGACGCGAATCCGGCGTCGAGTTTCTTCTTCACGATGGTCTTCTCGAGAGCGCGGAAGAGGCCTTCCTCGGTCTCGAGCCACGCCATGAGCGATGCGTCGGGATCAGCGAATGAGTCTCCGGCGACGGATCTCGCGAACCGGGACATTTCCATCGTGGTCGGAAACTTCTCCCCGAACTCGGTAACGACCAGTTCCTCATGGTCCGGGCTGTCTTCTTCGGGCGGCTCGAGCCCGAGGGTCTCGATGATCCGTCGCTCGACGAATTCAAGGTGGGTGCGCCGCATGGCGGCGACATCGACAAAGTCGAACTCCGAGTCTTCCGGCTCTACCCCGAAGAGAATCCTCGCCGCATTGGCTGCGGTGGAGCCCTCTCGCAGGACGAGGCCCAAGTAAGACTCGCTGGACCCCAGTCTTGCCAGAATCAGGGAATCCCCGGGAACGGCGCGACTCAGAAAGTCGCCGGAGTAGTAGACCCGCCACTCCGAACGCCCGGTCTTGTGGGCCGACTTCGCCCGCGCGTCGTAGAACGTGATGATCCCCTCCTCCGTCTCGAGAGCCTCCCCCTCGTCCAAGAGCATCCACGAGATGGGGAGGGTGGTCTTTGCGGCGATCCCGAAGTGCTTGCGGAGGAGGATTCCGCCGTTCAGTTCGTGCTGGTTGGATCCGCGATCAGGCAGATCGACCGCTGTCAGCGATTTGATGGCGGCACATTCGATGACATGGGAGAGGTCCATTCCGGCGGCCGAACCGTAGCG
>JABDMC010000369.1 GCA_013001695.1 Akkermansiaceae bacterium | reverse complement strand
ATGATGGCCACCGCCTCCGGGTAGTTCAGCTTCACGCCGCGGGCCTGCCGCCGGCGCGCCAGGTCGGCCGCCACCACGATCATGAGCTTTTCCCGTTCGCGAGGTGTGAGGTGCATGGGAGGTGATCTGTTAGACCGTCAGGTGGCGTGAAATGAGATCCTCCGACAGGCGGTCGATGGGGCCGGATTCCATGATCGATCCGCGGTCCATGATGTAGAAGCGGTCCGAGACGGCCTTGGCGAAGTCGAGGTACTGCTCCACGAGGAGGATGCTGAGGTTGTAGGTTTTCTTGAGGTAGTGGAGGGCATCCTCGATCTGGTCGATGATCGACGGCTGGATCCCCTCGGTCGGTTCGTCGAGGAGGAGGAGGCTGGGATTCGTGAGGAGGGCCCGGCCGATGGCGAGTTGCTGTTGCTGGCCGCCGCTGAGCACCCCGCCCTTGCGGTTCAGCATCTCCTTCAGGACCGGGAAGAGCTCGTAGACCTCCTCGAGGCGCCCGGCGGCCCCTTTGCCCGCCACCGAGATGCTGATCTTGAGGTTCTCCCACACGGTGAGATTCGGGAAGATCTCGCGCCCCTGCGGGACGTAGCCGATACCGCGGCGGGCGCGGGATTCCGGCTTGGCCCGGCCGAGGGACTTCCCGTCGAGGCGCACCGTTCCGCCGGTGGCCGGCACGATGCCGATGGCCGCCTTCAGGGTGGTCGTCTTGCCGACCCCGTTCCGGCCGAGCAGGGCCACCACCGAGTTGGCGGGCACCACGAGGTCGATGCCCCGCAGGATCGGCGACTGGTCATAGCCGGCCTCGAGCCCCTGCAGCTCCAGCTTGGGCGGGGGCGCCGCGGCGGCCCCCTCCTCGTCCTGCAACTCGATCGTGGCCGCCTCCTTCATGCCACCTTCTCGTGTTTCTGGCGGCCGAGGTAGACCTCGATGACCTCCGGGTCGCTGGCCACAAAGTCGAAGTTCCCCTCCTTCAGGACGTGTCCCTGGTGGAGGACCGTCACGCGCCGCGCGATCTGCCGCACGAACTCCATGTCGTGCTCGACCACCACGACGCTGTGCTTCCCCTCGAGGCTCAGGAGAAGCTCCCCCGTTCGCACCGTTTCCTCGTCGCTCATCCCGGCGGCCGGCTCGTCCACCAGCAGGATGCGCGGGTTCTGCGCGAGGAGCATCCCGATCTCGAGCCATTGCTTCTGCCCGTGGGACAGGCTCCCGGCCGTCTCGTGCTGCCGGTCCTGCAGCCGGATCGTCTCCAGGACCTCCCCGATCTTCTCGAGGTCCGCCGGCGCGGGCTTGTAGAAGAGGGCCTTCACGAGGCTCCGCGAGCGGTCGAGCGAAAGCAGGAGGTTGTCGAACACGCTGTGGTTCGCGTAGATGCTGGGCGCCTGGAACTTCCGCGCGATCCCGAGGCGGTTGACCTGGTATTCCTTCATGCGGGTCAGATCGACGTTCTCCTTGTCGCCCTCCCCCTTGTGGAAGATGATGGTCCCCTCGTCGGGACGGGTGCGGCCCGTGATGAGGTCCATGAAGGTGCTCTTCCCCGCCCCGTTCGGACCGATGACGGTGCGCAATTCCCCCTCGCCGAGGTAGAAGTTCAGGTCGTTGATCGCCTTGAATCCGTCAAAGGCCTTCGTGACGCCCTGGGCGGAGAGGACGAGATCATGGGGCTTGTGGGTCTTCGATTCCATCGGTCTGCTAGGTTTCGCTGCCCACGGGTTCCTCGGCCTTCACCGCCGGCACCGGACCCGGCCGGCCGGTTCCCAGCCGCGCCCGGATTTGCTGGAAGACACCCACGATCCCGTTCGGCATGAAGAGGACCACCAGGACGAAGAGGGCGCCGAGGATGAGCAGCCAGCTCTCCGGGTAGGCCCGCGTCGTGTAGCTCTTCAGCAGATTGACCAGGATCGCCCCGATGATCGGGCCGAATTTCGTGCCGCGTCCGCCGACCGCGACCCACACGACGATGTCGAGGCCCTTCGTGGGCCACATCTCGCCCGGGTTGATGATCCCCGCCTGCGGCACGTAGAGCGCCCCGGCCAGCCCCGCGATGACCGCCGAGACCACGAAGATGAAGAGCTTGAAATGCGTCGTGGAGTATCCCGAGAAGCGCACCCGGTTCTCCGAGTCGCGGATGGCCTCCTGGATCTTCCCGAACTTGGTGGTCAGCAGCCACGCGATGAGCGCATAGACGACCAGCATGAGGATCCCGGATGCCACGAACAACCAGCGTCCCGTCGAGTCGGCGCGGATGTCGGCCCCGAGGATGAACTTGAAGTCGGTGAAGCCGTTGTTGCCGCCGAAGGTGAAGTCGTTCCGGAAGAACAGGAGCGCCGCGGCGTAGGTCAGGGCCTGGGTGAGGATCGCGAAGTAGACG
>JABDMC010000066.1 GCA_013001695.1 Akkermansiaceae bacterium | reverse complement strand
GCCAAGATCGAAGCGAAGGAGCAGGCCGCCCGCGAAAAGGCGGAACGCAAGGAACGCGCCCGCAAGGAAAAGGAAGAGAAGAAGCGTGCCGCCCGCGAGGCAAAAGAGGCCGCCAAACGCAAGGCCCGCGAAGACGCCGAGCGCGAAGCCAGGGAGAAAGCCGCCCGCGAAGCCAAGGAGAAGGCCGCACGCGAGGCGAAAGAGAAGGCCGACCGTGAGGCCAAGGAGAAGACCGCTCGCGAGGCCAAGGAGAAGACCGAACGCGAGCCCAAGGAGGAGACCGACCGCGAAGCCAAGGAGAAGGCTGACCGCGAAGCGAAGGAGAAGGCAGAGCGCGAAGCAAAGGAGAAGGCTGACCGCGAAGCGAAGGAGAAGACCGACCGCGAGGCCAAGGAGAAGGCCGATCGCGAGGCCAAGGAGAAAGCCGCCCGCGAGGCCAAGGAGAAGGCCGCTCGCGAGGCCAAGGAGAAGGCCGCTCGCGAGGCCAAGGAGAAGGCCGCTCGCGAGGCCAAGGAGAAGGCCGCCCGCGAGGCCAAGGAGGAGGCCGCCCGCGAAGCGAAGGAGAAGGCCGCCCGCGAGGCCAAGGAGAAAGCCGCCCGCGAAGCGAAGGAGAAGGCCGCTCGCGAAGCCAAGGAGAAGGCCGAGCGCGAAGCGAAGGAGACGGCCGATCGCGAGGCGAAGGAGAAGGCCGAGGAATCTGCCAAGGCGCGGGCGGAACGTGCCGCCAAGGAACGGGCCGGGCGGGAAGCCCGGGCGCGGGCCGAGCGGGAAGAGAAAGCGCGGCGTGATGCGCCGGAAGCCACCGGATCGGCCGCGAAACGCGAAGCCGAACGCCGGGCGAAAGCCCGGGAGAGCAAGGCCGCCCAGGCATCCAAGGCGAAGGTGGACCGAGGAGAATCCAAGAAGCAGAAACGCGAGGCCGCCGCACGTGAGCGAAAGGAGCGCGCGGCGCGGGACGCCAAGGAGACGGCCCTGCGCCAGGCCCGGGAGCGGGCCGAAAGCGAAGCCAGGGAGCGCGCGGAACGCGCCGAGCGGGCCCGGGAGAAGGAGGCCCGGGCCTACAAGAACCCCTTTGCGCAGGCCCAGGCGGAAGCCGACTCCGCCAGGGGTGATTCCCGGGACGAGGAAGCCGGGGCGACCCGCCGCTCGATCTTCAATCCGTTGTCATGGATGAAGAAGCGCATGCCGGACGTGCCCGCCGACGAGATCGAAGCGATCGTGGAAGCCGAGATCGAGGCCGAGGAGATCAGCCGCAAGACGGCCCGCGAACGCGCCGAACAGGAAGCCGCCAGGAAGGAGCGATCCGGCCCGGGGCGTCCGGCGGGCACCACGCAGCGCAACGGCCAAGGAAGCCGGCCCGCCGCGGCGCCGAAGACGGCCGGCAAGACCCCGCCTCATGATCACCGGCGGCCGACGAAGGAAGCGCTCATCGCATCGCGGCCGGAACTGCTCTCCGACGAGGAGCTTGCCGCGGAGCTGGAAGCGGCCGCGCGGCGCAAGAAGCGTCTCTCATTCTGGCGCCGGGCGAAACCCGGCGCGGATGGAAGCGGCGGCGGGAAGGAATCCGGCCGGTCCCGCGACCGGGAAAAGATGAACTCCTGACCACCGCACACCGGGGCGGCGCCATCAAGGCCGGGGAGGGCCGATCGTCCCGGCTTCTAAATCGGCGAGCCAGCGGGCGCATGGGAGCGCCCAGGTGGAGAACGGATAACCGTCCTTGCGCAGCCCCTTGCCGTGGCCCCCCTTGGCATAGACGTGGAGCTCGCCGGGGGCCTTCCGCTGGTTGAGATGGAGGTAATAGCGGAGCGCGCCGGTGGTGAAGCGGTCATCGGCCGCGGTGGCGATGAAGATCGGCGGGTAATCGCTGCGATGCGGAAGGGGGGCGACGGAGGGATGGAGGCCGTCGCCGTCGCGGTCGGCGGCGAGGTAGGCGGGATAGATGAGCACCGCGAAGTCCGGGCGGGCGCTCGCCTGGTCGATGGCGTCGATAGCCTCGTAGGCCGGCTTGCCTGCGTGATGGATGGTGAGGGCGGCGAGATTTCCTCCCGCCGAAAAACCAAGGACGCCGATCCGGCCGGGATCGATGCCGAATTCGGCCGCGCGGGTGCGCACGAGGCGGATGGCGCGTTGGGCATCCTGCAAGGCGGCGGCATGCGGCTCGCGCCCCTTGCGCCGTGGGACCCGGTACTTGGCAACGAAGGCGGTGATGCCCTGGGAATTGAGCCACTCCGCGACCTCCGTGCCTTCATGCTGGGCGGCAAGGATGTTGTACCCGCCGCCGGGGAAGATGATGACGGCGCGGCCGTCGGGCTTCGGCGCGGGCCAGAGGTGGAGGGTCGGTTTGGTCACCCCCGTGATGCGGAGCTTGTCGTCGCCCTTTTCCTGGAGCGTCTCGGCGAGGTCCGTCGCGGGGTCGTCCGGGCGGACCCCGTCGCCGGGCCACAGCGGCACGACGGTGCCGTCGTCACGGCCGAGCAATTTGCGCAGCGCCTCGTCGCCGGGCGGGCCGGCCGCAACGGGAAGCGCGAGGAGGAACACGAGGGCGATGAGGTGCGGTTTCATGGTTCAAGATGCGGGATTGGAGGGAGGGCGCTCGGCCTGCCGAAACCAGACCATGCAAGCCCCCGTGTGACCCATGGCCAATTGTAGGGCGGGCGCTCCGCCTGCCCAGACCAGACCATGCGAGTCCCCCCGTGAGACCGGCGGGCAATTGTAGGGCGGGCGCTCCGCCTGCCGGAAGCCGGATCTTGGCGCCCGCCGGTTGGCGGAGGGCCGGCCCTACGGATCGCGGAGCGGATCGGCCGGCGGGGCGGGCAGGGTCCGCTCGATCTCCCCCAACCGGTAGCCGAATCCGGGGCCCGCGATGGTGGCGAGGTCGAGGTGCCCGTGCCGCCGCCGGTAGAGACCCGGGTGGACGGCGGCCTCGGGCCGGGACGCGTCCGGGTAGAACTGCATGCCGTTGCTTTCCACCCCCATGATGGTGCCGACGTGGGCGGCGAGAAGAACGTGCGGAATCTGGGCAAGCATCGGGTTGGTGAGGTCCTGGACCATGAGATCCATGCCGTGGGCCTTCGCCCAGCATGCGCTGAGGAGGGCGCCGGTCTGGGTCTTGCAGGTCTTGAGGGCCACCCCGGTCCAGCCGAGTTCCCGGCCGAGCCGGACGTGACGCCAATCATGGGCGCTTTCGTCCAGGAAGAGCGGCTTGCGCTCCGAGACGCTGTGGACGTCGATGCGAAGCTCCTCGAGCTCGTAGGGAAAGGGCTGCTCGACGTAAAGGATGAGGTCGTGGATGGCGGGGTGCTCCTCCTGCAGCCGGTCGAGTTGCCGCGTCACGTAGGCCGGGTCGGTGACCGTGCAGTTGTAGTCGGTGGTGAGGTGCGTGACGCCGTGGGCGAGGGCGATCTCCCCGACCTTCACGAGGCGGGCGTAGTCCCACGCCGCATCGTTCCCGCGCAACTTGATCTTGAGACAGGTCAGGCCGTCGGTCTCGATCCACCCGGTGAGGGTGACCGGGTAGCCGTCGTCGGGTTCGTCGCCGGTCTTCTCGTCGTCGGTGAGGAGGTCGAGGCCGCCGACGAGGTGCCAGACGGGGAGCGTCGAGGGCACCTCCCTCACGAGGAATTGATCGGGAAAGACGCCGTGAAAGGAGACCCCGGCGTCCGGCGCCGGCGCGAGGAAGGCCGCGAGGTCGCGGTTCATGAAGGACGCGTTGTAGGTGTCGTAGACGGGAGAATCGTGCGCGATCCCATAGGCGTCGTGCAGGGCGATGTCGAAGGCCGAGAAGGCCACGAGGGCGGCGAGCCACGGCATGGCCTCGCCGTCCCGGTCGCGATTGAAATTGCCCAATTCGTCGTGCAGGACGGTCTCCTGGAAATCGTGGCTGATCTCGAGGGGATGCCCGCCCTCGCTGAAATCGGCGAAGGAGCGCGCGATGATCGCGGTGAACTCGAGGAGGGCGGCGAAGCGCGCTTCATACGCGCTGGCGCTGGGCCACACCCATTGGACGCTGAGCGGCGTTTCGCCCCAACCTGCCGCGGTGGTGCCGTCGGTCCTGCGCACCTCGGTCCGGACCCGCACGCACGTCACGCTGGTGAGCGTCTCGGTGCCGAATTTCAGCGGGACACGCGTTTCCACCGGCAGGAGGAAGTAATCGACCCCGGTGATGGTGACATCGGTGGACTTACCCATGGGAAGATGAGCGCGCAGCGGCGCGATGATTTCCGCCGGCGCGGGGGAAGGAGAACCCGGTGGCATGAACGTCCCGGTCATGACCGGCAACGACCGCCCATCGGGCCGGAAACTTCGGCCGCCTCGCGGCCCGGGGGATGTTCATGACCGCGACGGTCATGCCACGGTGCGGACGCCGGGCGCGGGCGGGGTGCGGACTGCGACGACCTGTCATCACAGGGAAAAGATGGGGCCGGCGGGGGGGAGGATACGAGGACAAGATTGACTTTTAACCCGGCCTGGCAAAGGTCGGGAACCATGAGAACCGTTCTCTTCCTGGTGGTTCTCGCCGCGGTGTGCCGCGGCGACGACTGGCCGCAGTGGCTGGGCGAGCGGCGCGACGCGGTGTGGCGCGAAGAGGGGATCCGGACCGACTGGGGGAAGGAGAAGCCGCAGATTCGCTGGCGGGCGCCGGTGTCGTGGGGGTATGCCGGCCCGGCGGTGGCGGATGGCAGGGTCTACGTGCCGGATTTCGTCGTCACGGAGGGCGAGTTCCAGGGCGGCAACCAGCGCGGGAAGGTCCTCAAGGGGCGGGAGCGGATCCGCTGCCTCGATGCCGGCACGGGCCGCGAAATCTGGACGCACGATTACCCGGTGACCTACACCATCGCCTACCCGAGCGGTCCGCGGGTGACCCCGACGGTGCAGGACGGCCTGGTGCACTTCGTGGGGGCGATGGGAAACTGCCGCGCGCTCGATGCCGCCACCGGGGAGTTGCGGTGGAAGCACGACTTCGTGAGCGAGTATCATACCGAACCGCCGCGCTGGGGGTTCGCGGCGCACCCGCTCGTGCACGGGGATCTTGTGTATCACATCGTCGGCGGCGAGGGGAGCATTGCGGTGGCCTTCGACAAGAAGAGCGGCGAGGAACGCTGGCGGGCGCTGGATGCCGATGCGCAGGGCTACTGTCCGCCGACCCTCATCGAGCACGGCGGGGTCGAACAACTCCTGATCTGGTACCCGGCGGCGCTGGCGTCGCTGAACCCCGCAACCGGCAGGCAATACTGGGCGGTGAGCCTGAAGCCGCGCTTCGCCATCTCCAACACCATGCCCCGGAAACTCGGAAGCCGGCTCTACGTGAGCGGCCCGGGGAAGGTGGCCGCCATGATCGAGCTGAACGACGCGCGGCCGGACGCGAAGGTCCTCTGGCGGGGAACGCCGAAGAACGCCGTCAACACCCTCAACAGCACGCCGCACCTCATGGACGGCGTCGTTTACGGGGTCGATGCCGAGACGAGCGAGTTGCGGGCCGTCTCGATGGACGACGGGAGGATTCTCTGGGCGACCACCCGGCCGTGCCTGGCGCCGGATGCCCCGCCGCGGGCCCGCCACGGCACCGCGATGCTGGTCCACCACGAGGCCAACGGGCAATTCTGGATCTTCAGCGAGACCGGCGACCTGATCCTCGCGGAATTGTCGGAAGAGGGCTACCGGGAACTGGGACGGCGGCGGATCCTCGAACCGACGAATGAAGCCTACGGTCGGAAGATCATCTGGTCGCAACCGGCCTTTGCGATGAAGTCGTGCTTCGCCCGCAGCGACCAGGAGATCGTGCGGGTGGAGCTTGCCGCCGGAACGAGCGCGCGGTGAAGCGCGGGCGGGGAAATGCCCCCCGTCACCGCGACCGCGGCATGATGGGATATGCGCAGCGGGAACGAGCGGGCGGTTCCGCGGCGCCGAGCGGGCCCCGTTTCGCATTTCCTTAGCTTCCGGCGGGCAGGCCCCGGTGCTCCGGTGTTTTGGACCGCTTCCATGACGGCATCCCGTGGCGGTGCGGCGGCCCGCGGCGCGCCCCAATCTTGCGCCACATTGGTCTTTTTTGGTAAGCATGAGGGGAGTGTCCGGTTGGAAAGGCCAACAGATCCTTGGACGCACCGATAACCACGAGAACCATGAACATGCACGCTGTGTCTTTGCTCCTTCTCGCCGTGATGGCGGGGATGCTTCCCACCCTCGCGACCGCCGGCGACGCCGAGCTCCGCGGACGCGTCACGGACTTTCTCACCGGCGCCTCCCTGGTGGAGGCCGCCGTCTCGGTCACCCCGGACGGCGGGGGACCGGCGATCGCCACCACCACCGATGTTTTCGGGCGATACGAGTTCGACGCCATCCCGCCGGGGGACTACACCCTCGCCGCCTCCCACCCGGGATATACGCCCTTCTCCGAGGCCCGGACCTACGCCACGGACGAACTGGCCTCGGAAGACATCGCGCTGGTCCCCGTCGACCCGGGGAGTTCGACGATCGACCTGTTCATCGTGGTGCGCGACACGAGCACCATGGTCCCGCTCCCGTCGGTTCCGGTGCGCGTCCAGCGGTTCAGCCTGGCCGGCCCGGCGGTCCTCGAGGAGACGATCGTGAAGGTCACCGACGCCGATGGAAACGTCAAGCTCCGCAGCCAGCCGAAGGGACGCTACACCTTCCGGTTCAATGACGCGGCCGACGGCACGCCGGCGGTCTTCTACGGATCGCTCGACCGCCCCGCCAAGGTGACTCTCGAGAAGCCGCACACCGTCATCGCGCAGCTTCTCGCCGTCAAGCAGACCGTGACGGTCGCGGTGACCGGTCCGGATCCCGCCAAGCCGGAACTCGGCACGGCGGCACCGCTCGCCAACGTGTGGGTGGAGTTGACGCCCACCACGCCCGACTTTGCGCCGCCGCCGGGATTTGATCCGATGGCGCAGGCCCTGACCGACGTCGCGATCCCGACCACCGCGCCGCTGGTGGGACGCACCGACGACGCCGGGATGGTCACCTTCACCGGCCTGCCGCCCACCAAGATCATCGTGGATGGCAAGAAGCTCGGCTACGGCGGACCGCAGACGCTGATGGTTCCCGCCGGGGCCGGCACCCTGCCGGCCACCCACCCGCACGTCCTCGACCTCGCGCCGATCACCGTGCTGGAGGTCATCGTGACGAGTCCCTACACGACGCCGGACGTCATGACGGGGCTCTTCGTGAAGCTGGAGGGACTCGGGGGGCTGGAAGGCACCGCCACCACCGGCATCGAGCGCATCGAGCCGACCATGATCCTTCCGCCGGAACCCGGGCTGCCGTTCGGCGGGGCGCGGATCGAATTCATGGGGATCCTCCCCGGCCGTTACCGGGTGAGCATCGACCAGCCGATCACGACGCCGCCGGTCCCGGCGCTCGAGGACGGGATGGCGACGATCGACATCCACTTCCGGGGGGACGATTTCGTGGAGGTGGCGACGGGCTTCAACACGCATGTCCTCGAGGCGGAGGTGGTGCCGGCCGTGATCCGGGGACGCTTCTTCAAGGCCGACCACCGGAGCGAGGTGCCGGGGACGCCGAACGAGGTTCCCAGCGTGCAGGACCGCTGGAAGGGGCCGGCCTACGAGGCCGCCGAGCAGCCGGGCATCGAGTTCACGCAGAGCGCCCTGGCGGCGATCCTGCCGCCCGGGCTCGAGATCGTGGGCGCCAGCGCCGGCAAGGACGGCGTCTTCACCCTGACGGTCTTGCCGGGCTTCTACGGGGTGAAGATCCCCGGGCTCACCGAGTACTTCGGCAGCAACTACCGGTCGGTCAATACCGTCACCGGCGAGATCTTCGAGTTCGGGTGGCCGTACGCGGTGGATCCGGCCGCCTCGGGCGGCATCCCGCTGCACCCGTTCGGGAGCCGCGGCATCCCGATCAGCTCCGGCGACGATCTCGAGATCGACCTCTTCGTGCGCAAGCAACTCTACTTCCTCGACGGGGCGATCGTGACCGACACCGCCCCGATGGCGCTGACCAGCCCGGCGCTCGACCGGGTGGTGGCCCGCACCGGCACCGGGGTCGACGCCCTGACCGCCGACTTCAGCCACTTTGCGGCCCCCGGCCTCGGGAAGGTGAAGTTCGACGAGAATGACGCGGCGCCGCCCGGGGAGGTCGAGTTTCCGCTCGAGCAGGGGATCAGCATCACCGCCGGCGGTTCCCGGATTCCGGATACCACCGGGACGTTCCTCATCAAGGCGCCCGCCGGGACGCACAAGGTGACCCTCGAGCATCCGCACTTCGCCCTTCCGAGCGGGATCTTCGAGCTTGTTCACCTGCCCGACTACGGATTCCCCGGGGAAGGCGGCTCGGGAGACAACATCATTCCGATGGAAAACAACTGGGGCCAGGTCGACGCCGCCTTCGGCCTGACGGATCCCTTCACGGGCGACTACAAGGGCGATCACTCGCTGCTGATCCGCTTCATCGGGAAGGATCCCATGGGCGACCCGGTGGTCCGCAGCATGCGCACCATGCCGAACTTCTTCACGCACCCGGGGCTCGGGACGCGGCTCTTCCGGGGCTACGCCGGGTTCTCGATGACCGACGGGCCGTGGACCATCTGGGCCAAGGACGGCGCGCACTGGTATGAACGGACCTTCTCGGTGGGACCGACCGACCCGGCCACCATCACGATCGACTTCAAGCTCGAGGAAGAGCACCCCGGGGCGGGGGGGCCGACGGTGGTGGCGAATGCCCCGACACCGACCTACAGCTTCACGATGCGGGCCTTGAACGCCGACAACCGGGCCCACGCCCTGGCGGGCATCACGACCCTCATGTCGGATGCCACCGTGGTTTCCGAGCCCCTGCCCTTCATGGACGGGGCCCGGACCGCCTCCTACCTCCCGGACGAGATCACCGGCGGGACGGACTCCGCGAAGTGGAAACCCGTCTCGTGCGATGCGAGTTCCCCGACCTTCGAACTGGATGTGAACGCGCAGCTCGAGACGCCCACGGTGGAGACGACCCTCCTCTTCATTCGCGGCTCGCAGGTGAGGGGCGAGGTGATGGCGGAGATGCCCGACACCGACACGACGGCGAGCATCACGAAGCCGGTCGAGGGGGCGCGGGTCACGATTCGCGATCGCCACGGGAACTTCCTGCGGGAGCTGCTTCCCACCGCGGCGGACGGGAAGTTCGACACGAGGCCGGCGGCCATCAAGCGCAGCGAGGTCCTCTTCGTGGACATCGCGGTGCCCGGGTACGAGCGCAAGCTGGTGCGCATCGCCTCCACCCCGGCGACGCCGGAAGACGGGGCGGACCTCGATTTCGATGCGGGCACCATCACCCTGAAGCCGCTTCCGGCGCCGCTCATCACCAACAAGCCGGACATCTTCGACCGTCGCGGGGTCTTCCTGGTGGGGGTGCGCACCGGCAAGGACGGCGGCGTGACGGGCAACGACCCGGCGGTCGAGATGGCCTGGGAGGTGCGGGCCGACACCGCCGAGACCCACACCTACGGGCTGGGGAACTTCGATTCGTCCACCGGGGGGCTCCGGCCCGAGGCGCCGCTGGCGGTCGCCGACCCGGTCCGCAACATCTGGATCATCGATCCGCGCGCCTTCGACGGGAACCCGGGGGACGTCGACGCCACCCCCATCACGCTGCCGGCGAAGTTCGACGCCATGGGCGACCCGAACCCGCTCTTCCACATCGAGATGCGGGATTTCCTGAACGAGTTCGGCAAGTTCGTGGTGCCCGCGGGTGGCGGTGACCCCGAGCCGGAGCATCCGAATGCCTTCCTCACCTTCGCCCCGAACCGGCCCTTCACGATCGACGGCGGGCGGCTCAAGTCGACCGGTGCGGGGACGATCGACCTGGCGTCCCTGCCGCCGGGGCTCTTCCAGCCGTGGATCATCGTGGAAACGCGCAGTGGCGCGGTGGAGTACCACCAGTGGAAGCGCACCCCCACCGATCCGCTCTTCTTCGAGCTCTACGGGATGAAGCTCCCGCGGTGGCTGGCATCGGTGGCGGATCTCCTCGGGACCGTGAAGGCCGCCCAGGAAGGCGCGGGCGACGTGAAGGTGGCCCTCGAGACCTCCCTCCCGGCCGGGATCTTCGAGTTTGAACCGGAACTGGAGGCCGACATCAAGGTCACCGGCGACAAGACGCTCGACTACGACTACAAGCTCACGACGAAGTTCTCGCTCGGCGAGGAAACCCCCGGGACGGGGATCCTCGGGATGGGATCGGGGTTCGCGGGGCTGCGCATCCGCGGCGTCCTCGAGATCGGCCTCGACGGCGCCAAGCTTTACTACAACGCCGAGAACGAACCGGTGAAGGTCGTCGCGGGCGCGCCGGTCTTCCGGATCGGCGGCGGCGCCGGGGTGGGCATCACCATCGGCGACCTCGCCGACAAGGACGCCTACGAGCCGAACCTCCCGGGGGTCAAACCGAGAAAGCCCACCGTGATCAACCCGAGCCTGCGCCTGAATGCGAGCGCCAAGGTGAAGGCGCTCTCGTCCCTCGGCGTCCCGTACACCGCCGGACAGGAGATCACGCCGCTCGAGACGCAGCTCAGCCTGACGGCGGGCGGCGGGGTCGGCCTGCGCATCGAGGTCGACCTCCTGCGGGCCCTCTACCGGAATCTTGCGGCCGCCCCGCAGTTTGCGGCGGTGCTGGCGGCGATCCGCGAGAGCGAGCTCCTGAAATTCACCCTTGCGATCGAGCCGCGCGGCGGGGCGGCGTTCGAGCGGACCCTCATCACGCGGTTTCGCGAAAGGGCCGCCGTGCCGGGCGACGTGCCGGCGAAGTACCGGGACCCGAACCCGAATGGCGAGCGGAACTTCTTCCTCGGCGAGGAGTTCGTCCCGATCGTCGACGAGGACAAGCTCGAAGCGATGTTGCTGCTCGGGCTCGAGACGAGCCTCGGGATGGAGATCGCGGGCGGCAGCCTTGGCGGTTCGATCAAGGCCGAGACGGTGGGGTCGAAGAATCCCGTCCTCGGGTTTCCCGCCCTGGAGCTCGAGGTCAACGGCTTCGGGGACACGCCCATGATCAAGCGCGTGCGCGGGGCGGTGGACGTCAGCGCGGAGCTCTTCCTGAAGGCCTGGATCTTCCGGGTCGGTAAGGAGTGGACGCTGGCGACGTTCCCGATCGACCGGCCCTTCAACACCGAGGCGCTCTTCTTCCTCGTCGAGATGGACGTCTCGGAGAGCACCCTCACCCTCGCCGGGGCGCCCGCCGCCAGCTGGTGCGGGCTCGAACCGCACCTCGTTGCGGATCACTTCCCGCTGGCCCGATACGCGGCATCCGGCGCGGCCCTCGCATTCCTCGACCCGGACCCGGGCGGCGGGGGCATGAAGCTGAAGGTCGCCCTCGACGGGGGCGCCACGTGGGGTGCCCCGGTGGAGGTTGCCGGCGCCCCCGCCATCATCGGGGTGGGCCTGCACCCGCTGGCGGGCGGCGGATGGATGCTGGTCTGGTCCGAGATCGGCCCCGGGGCGCTCGGGGACTTCGCGCCGGCCACCACCATCAAGTATGCCACCTCCGCGGACGGGGTGAGCTGGACGGTGCCCGCCACGTTGACGGCGGTGCCCGGGACCGTCTTTGACTTCCGCCTGCTGGCCATGCCGGGCGGGGACCTCGGGCTGCTGTGGCTCGAGAGCGAGCGCGGGCCGGGATCGACGGTGGTGGATCTCGAGGGGGCGCTCTTTGCGGCGGGGGCGTGGAGTGCGCCCGCGACGCTCTTCGATGACGTCGTCGTCCAGGGGTGGGATGCCGCGGGGCCGGGATTCGGCGGCAGCGAGCCCGCCCAGGTCGTGGCCTTCACCGACATCGGGGGATTCGTGGCGCTGGGATGGGACGGGACCACCGTGACGCCCACGGTGGGTCTCGACACCGGCGCCCTCGCGCAGGAGCACTGCGCCCTCACCTCCGGCCCGGACGACAGCTTCGTGGCGGTTTACGAAAGCCCCGACGGGGTGATCGGGATGTTCTCTAAGACGGGCGCCGCGCCGTGGATGCCGGTTCCCGCGCCGCCGGCCCTCCCGGGAATCATCGCGGATTCGTCGCCGGGCTCCCTCGACCTCGCCGCAGTGGATGACGGGATCGCCACCCACTACTTCGTGACGTGGACCACCGGCGCGGACCGCACCAACATCCGCTTCGCCTACGTCGATGCCGCCGGGGTCCTCCTCGCCGGTCCGGCCGAGGTCACCACCGATTCGCCGGGAATCTACGACGGGCTGGTGGCGGTGCCGGTCGCCGGGGCGCACGCCGCCGAAATTTTCAGTCTCTTCGACAATGACGGCCCGGTCGAGCTGCGCAAGTTCTCGACGACCGAAGCCGGCGGCCTCTCGTCGCTCGACCGCGATGCCGACCTCCTCGACGACTTCGAGGAGCTGCGCATCGTCGATGCCGACCCGCTCGATGCCATCACCAAGATCGACGACGTCCTCGGGACGGCGGACTTCGACGGCGACGGGGCCGACAATGCCACCGAGATCGCCGCCGGGACCGATCCCATCGACGCCGACAGCTTCCCCGGACAGGCGGTGGAGGTCACGGCCTGGGTGCCCGTCGCCCGCGAGCTGGGGTCGATCTCGGGACAGTTTTACCTGACCCGCACCGGCGACGTATCGAGCAGCGTGACGGTCCTCTACGCCATGAGCGGGACCGCCACCGAGGGCCTCGACTACCTCGCCCTTGCGGGCAGCGCCACCATTCCGGCGGGGGCGCTCTCGGCGCCGGTTGACCTCACGCCCTTCCTCGACAACGACGCGGAAGGCCCCGAGTCGGCGACCCTCACCATCACGCCGGACGCGGCCTACACCATCGGCGCCTCGGGGTCGGCCATCGTCACGATCGAGGACACGCCCCTCGACGGCTGGCGGTTCGGGGAGTTCACCGCGGCGGAGCTGGCCGACCCGGCGGTCAGCGGGCTGACGGCCGACATCGACCGGGATGCCCTCGTGACCCTCCTCGAGTACGCCCTCGGCGGAAAGCCGAAGGAGTACAGCCGCGAGGCGCGGGTCAAGCCGACCGTGGTGGAGAAGGTCGGCACCGGGGAACGGCACTTCGGGATCATCTACCGCCGCCGGATCGACAACCTCGACCTCCTCTACGGAATCGAGCGCGGCTCCGACCTTGCCGGCTGGGCCCTGGCGGACGCCGGTGAGATCGAGGAACTGACCGCGACGCCCAACGGCGACGGCACCGAGACGGTGGTGGTTTGCGAGACGACGCCGATCTCGGGGGCCATCAAGAGTTTCCTGCGGGTCCGCGTGACGCGGGTCGCGGCCGGCATCTCACCGTGAGCCGGCGCCCGTGGAATGGCGGGGAGCGACGTCGGAATTTCTCGCGGCGGCGGTCCCGTCGACGCGGTCCGCAACCGGGGCGGGCCGGAGGCGGGGCATGACCGCGGCCGGCCCTACTCGTAGGACCACTTCATGATCCACGGGTCGCCGGTGCGTTTCTGCATCTCCTTGACCTTGGCCTTGTAGGTCTCGAGGAGGCCGGCGTATTTCGGGTCGGCGGCGAGGTTGCGGGATTCGGAGGGGTCCGACGAGATGTCGAAGAACTCGAACTGCGGGCGGTTGATGTAGGAGTCGACGCTGCGCCCGCCGTACTTGGCCTCGGGGCCCTGGTCCCATTGCGCCTGCCAGGTGGCCGCGGCCCAGAGGTCGGAGGCGAAGGGATACGGCTGCCGGTAGGCGACGTTCCAGATGAGCTTGTAATTGCGGTCGCGGACGACGCGCATCGGGTAGTACATCTGGATCTCGTGGAAGGTGTGGGAGGCGTCGATGGAGTCCCAGCCCTCCGGGTTGCTCTCGGAGAGGATCGGGATCCACGAGCGGCCGTGGTAGGCCTTGGGGACCTTGCCGTAGTTCTCGCCGCGGGGCGCCTTCGGGACCCCGACGAGTTTCCGCGGGGCGCGCCGTGGCGCATCAAACGCTCCGGCGAGATCGAGGATCGAGGGGGTGATGTCGACGTGGGAGATCATGGCATTGTTGACCACGCCCTTCTTCGCGGCCTGCGGGTGCCGGACGACGAAGGGGACGCGCAGGCCGGCTTCGTAGACGGTGGTCTTGCCGCCGGGAAACGCCATCCCGTGGTCGGCGGTGAAAATGAGGACGGTGTTGTCCCACTTCCCGGCGTCCTTGAGGATCTGCACGAGGTGACCGAGCCCCTGGTCGATGCGGGAGCACGACTGGTAATAGTGCGCGACCTCGGCGCGACACTCGGGGGTGTCGGGGAGGAACTCCGGGACGATGACATCGGCGGGTGAGTAGATGACCTCCTTGATCCCCTTGTGGGCGCCCTTGTCGGGCTTGTTGCCGAAGAGGTCGGGCTTGTGCTTCCCGGGGAAGTTCTTGTCCGTTCCGCCGCCGCGATGGGGATCGCTGGTGCAGAAGTAGATGAAGAACGGCTGCTCCGATTCTTCCCCGATCAGCGCCTTGCAGTTGCCGGCCATCTCGCGGGCGTTGCGGCCGTTCCCCGGGAGGTAGTGGTCGAAGTGGAAGACGCGTTCCGGGGCGACGTGATACTTCCCGATGGAAGCGGTGCGGTAGCCGGCCTGCGCCATCTGGAGCGGCAGGCTCACCGCCGCGACGGATTCGAACGACTCGAACTTGTGGAAGGCGTGGGTGTGGCCGTACTGGCCGTTGCGGTGGTTGTGCAGGCCGGAGAGGATGACCGAGCGGCTTGCCGAACAGGAAGCGGTGGTGGCGAAGGCGTGGGTGAAGCGCGTTCCTTCCGCGGCGAGGGCGTCGAGATGCGGGGTCCGGATGACCCGGTTGCCGTAGCATCCCGCGATGGGGCTCTGGTCATCGGTGACGAAAAGGATGACGTTGGGTTGGCGCTCGGCGGCGGCGGAGAACGGGCCGCAGGCGGCGAGCGCGAGAATGAGGAGAAGGCGCATGACGGGGGGACTACTCGGGATTTCACGCCAAGCTGTCAGGGAAGGCGGGGGAGTTTGGCGTGACGGCTTGAGCGGTTTCACGAGCCGGCCGGGCGGGACGGGCCGGGCGCTCCCTTCGCCGAAACGCCCCGGGTCCCTTGGATATACAAAGTATCGACCAACCCCGAACGCCGCGGCATCCCGGCCAGAATCTTGAACAGGAATCCGGCCAGAGGACGTTTCTCAATGGATGAGGACGAACGCGAAGGTGGTCATGGGGATCGGGATCTTGCTGGCGGGTGTGGCGACGGGGCAGGAAGGCGCCCCCCCGCCTGATCCGGACGCGGCGCAGCCCGCCGCGGCGCCCGCAGAGGAGGTGGCCCCCGCGGAGCCGGCGGGGGCGAAGGACCTGACCGGGACGATCCAGGAAGTGACCGTCTACCAGGGCACGGCCCTCGTGACCCGCGCGGTGGAATTGCCCGCCGGGCCGGCCGGTCCGTTCGAGGTGGTGGTTTCGCCGCTGCCGACGGCCACCGATCCGGCCTCGGTCTTCGCCGACAAGGCGGACGGCGTCGAGATCCGGTCGGTGGCGTGCCGGTCGCGTCCTCCCGCCGAGGCGCAGGCGGTGAAGGGACAGGTCGCGAAGCTCGACGACCAGATCCGGGAACTGACGCAGAAGATCGCGAACTCGCGGAACGAGATCGCCCTGCGGCGGATCCGCCAGGACTACCTGCGCGGGCTGGAACGCTTCGTGGCCCCGGCCGCCATGCAGGAGATGACGCACGGAGTCCTGCAGGCCGAGGAACTCGAGAAGGTGACCAAGATGCACTTCACCGAGTACGAGACCGCCTCGCAGGAGATCATGAAACTCGATGTCGAGATCGAGGCCGACAGCGAGGCGCTGGGGGTGATGAAGAAGGAGCGCGAGAAACTCGCCGCCGGTCCGCCGGTCACCTACGACGCGATCCTTTACCTCGAGCGCCCGGAAGCCGGGGCCGGGAAGCTGAACCTGAACTACCTCGTGAAGGATTGCGGCTGGTCGCCGGTCTACAACGTGCGTGGCGATTCGGCGCAGGGTCAGATCGAGATCGAGTTCAACGCCCTCATTCACCAGGTCAGCGGCGAGACGTGGGAACGGGCGAAGCTCTCCCTGTCGACGGCGTCGCCGACGGTGAGCGCCTACAACCCCCAGTTGGCGCCGCTCTACGTGCGCATGACGGCCAACGGCCAGCAACAGGGCGGGCAATCGGGGCAGGTGCAGGCGGCCTACACGCAGGCGCGCGCCGGGCAGAAGGCCGCCATCAAGGACCAGTACCGCGGGCAAACGGTGGCGGAGGCCGCCGACGCGAACTACGCGGCGAACGAATCGGCGGCCAGCGTGCAGTTGATCGAACTGTCGGAGCGCATGAGCGAGTTGCGCCGGATCCAGGAGGACAGCACCTCCGATGACCTGAGCATCGAATACGACCTGCAGCGGCCGGTGACGATCGTGAGCCGCCGGCAGGACCAGATGGTGCCGGTATTGCAGCACAAGAGCGCGGCGAAATTCTACCACGTGGCGGTCCCGATCCTGACGCCGGCGGTCTTCCGCGAGGCGGAGCTGGTGAACGCCACCCGGCAGGACCTCCTCGGCGGGAAGGTGAACGTTTACCTCGACGGGCGGTTCACGGGACGCACCGAGATTCCGAGCATCGCGCGCGGGCGGAACTTCACGCTCGGCTTCGGGGTCGACGGCCGCCTGCGGGCCCGCCGCAGCCTCGTCGACCGGCGCTCCGCGGTGCAGGGCGGAAACCAGCAGGTCGAGATCTCGGTGGAAGTCGTGGTGGACAATTACGCGGATGAGCCGGTGAAGCTGCGGGTGCGCGAGCGGACCCCGACGATGGAGGACACCGCGAGCCTGCGGGTGGCGCTCGGGGAATTGTCGCAACCGCTGAGCACCGATGCCGATTACCAGCGGTTCGAGCGGCCGAAGGGGATCCTCCTTTGGGATCTCGAGGTGAAGCCCGGCTCCGGCAAGGACGCCACCTCGCTGCGCTACGACTACTCGCTGGAGTTCGACAAGAGCCTCACCCTGCAGGACATCACGCGCGAGCAGAAGACCCGGGTGCGCACCGAGTTCATCCAGCAGTCGAAGCGGGCCTTCAAGAAGTAGCGGGCGCGCCCTTCCCGGACCCGAGGGTTTCCGCGGCGAGGCGGTGGCCGAGGGAGGTGAGTTCCGCGGCGCGGTGGAACTCGTAGAACATGGCGATGTTCCGCGGGACCGAGATCATGACGTCCGGCGGGGTGGTCTCGAGCTTCAGCGCCGCGATGGTGTTCTGCATCGTCTCGATCGAGCTCGAGACGAGGTCGAAGGGGCTGTCCTTTTCGTTCCCGGGCTTGTCGCGCTTGAAGCGTTCCTGCATCTCGTTGAGGAACTCGCGCACGCGCTCCCGTTTGCTCAGGGTCTCGCTGGTGTCCTCCGGCGGGGGGTCTTCGGCGGCCACGCGGGGCGGTTCCGGCCGTCCGGAGAGGCTCACCGCGATGGTGAGGTCGGTGTCGTCCTGGAGGACCGGTTCGACCGGGAGGGGATTGACGAGGCCGCCGTCGAGGAGCCGCCGGCCGTCATGCGTGAAGGGGGTGAAGACGGTGGGGATCGCGATGGAGGCCCGGATGGCATCGAACAGCGAGCCGTGCTCAATCCAAACCTCCTCCTGGGAATCGATGTCGGTCGCGACGGCGGTGAACTTGAGGGGCAGTTCCTCGATCTGGCAGTCGCCGAGCAGTTCCCGGAGGGTGTTGATGATCCGTTCACCCTTGAGGAGGCCGCCGGCCCCGAAGGCGGGATCCAGCAGCCGGAAGATCTCGAACTTCCCGAGGGCGATGGACCACTCCGTGTATTCATCGAGCTTGCCGGCGGCGTAGATTCCGCCGACGAGGGCGCCCATGGAGCACCCCGCAATGGACCTGATCTCGTAGCCGTTCTGCAGGAGCCACCGGATGACGCCGATGTGGGCGTACCCCCGGGCGCCGCCGGAGCCGAGGACGAGGGAAACGGACTTGCGGGGGGTCATGCGGAGCGGGCGGGGTGGAGGTGGCGCTGGACTGCGCGGGCCGTCATCCGGATGACGGCCTGCGAATGGGCGGGGCCGATTTGTGAAGGCCGCCCCGGCGATCTGCAATCACAATTGTGCCGGTCCGGTGGCCGCCGCCGCTATCCGCGGCAGGGCTTCGAGACCTGGCCCAGCGACTTCTCGTCGCGATAGCCGACGGTCCCGCCGGCGTCGACCCGGTAGCCGCCGCGCTTGATCAGTTCGGCGGCCGGGGCGAAGTCGTCGCCGGTTTGCGCGAGGCGCTCCCGGAGCTTGTCCTCGAGCTCGTCGTGGAGGGCCTTGCGCCCCGGCTTGCCGAGGAGATTCTCCTGCTGGAAGGGGTCGGCCTGGTTGTCAAAGAGCTCCCACGGGCCGTCGAGAGCGCGGGTGTAGGTGTAGCGGTTGGTGCGGATGCCGCGGTATTCCCGGCCGCCGTCCTTGCGCTGCCACTGGCCGAACGGCGCCGGACAGGTGATGAGGGCGTGGTTGTCGTCCATGGTCTTCTCGCCACGGATCACCGGGGAGAAGTCCTCGCCCTCCACCGAGTCGGGAACGCCCGCCCCGGCGAGGGAGAGCACGGTGGGCATGATGTCCGGGGTGTTGATCGGCGCCGCGATGGTCTTCGGCGTGACCTTCATGGACTCCGGACAGCGCACCAGGAAGGGGACCCGCAGCGATTCGTCCCAGGGGCGCTGCTTCTTCAGCTGTCCGCGCGACCAGAGCATGTCCCCGTGGTCGGACGTGTAGACGATGATGGTGTGCTCGAGCTGCCCGGATTCCCGCAGGGCGTCCATGAGCCAGCCGACGCACTCGTCGAGGGCGCTGCAGTGCGCGTAGTAGCCGGCGTAGGTTTCCTGCGCGACCTTCGCCTTGCCGGGCGGCACGTTCTTCCGGAGGGTGAGGTTCTCCTTGTCGTAGCGGTCGAGCCACTTCTTCGGACCGGTCCGGTACGGCGCGTGGGGCGGGCCCCAGGAGAGAAACAACGACCACGGTTTGCCTTCGTCGGCAGCGCCATCTTCCCCCGAGGGGCGGGCCCGGGACTGGATGTAGCGGACCGCGTCGCGCGTCTGCGCGTAGGCGTCGTAGCCGTCCCACACCTTCGGCTCCGTCCCGGTCTTGTCGTAGTACTGCGACTTGTTGTAGTTGTGCGTGCACTCGAGGACCTTCCAGTAGTCGAATCCCTGGCGGCGCTCGGGCGGGATGTAGGCCGAGCGGCCGGTGCCGTCGAGGTGCCACTTCCCGATGTAACCGGTATCGTAGCCCGCCGACGCCAGGGCGTGGGCAAACGAGGGGGCATTGGTATTGAGGCGCAGGTCATTCAGGAAGAGGCCGTGGGTGAGCGGGTACTGGCCGGTCAACAGGCACGCCCGGTGCGGGCAGCAGACCGGAATGCCCGATACCGCGTTGGAGAAATTGACCGCTTCCCGGGCGAGGCCGTCGATGTGGGGCGTCCGGACCTCGGTGTTGCCGGCGTAGCCGTGGTCGGTGCTCCGCCACTGGTCGGAGAACAGGTAGAGGATGTTCGGATGCGCCGCGCTGGCGGCTTCCCGGGATCTCGAGGCGTGTGGCGCGGCGGCCAGGGCTCCCCCGGTGGTGGCAAGAAAGCGGCGACGTTTCATGCTGCCTGCATAGCGGCGCAGATGCCTGACCGCAAATCAATTGCGGGCGGGTGGGCGTGACGGCACTTGTGCCGGTCGAGGCCTCCGGAGGGCGGCGGCCGTTTCGTCCGGCGTTGCATCCGCGGCCAGATCAGCGAAAGTCCACCCCGTGAAAGCGCTCAACATCTTCGATGGCCCGCTCGAAGCCTGCGGAACCGACCCCCTGACCGGCTTCATGCGCGACGGCCATTGCCGGCTCGGACCGGGTGATACCGGGGTGCATACCGTGTGCGCGGTGGTGACCGAGGAGTTCCTGACCTTCAGCCAGAGGCGGGGCAACGACCTCTCCACGCCGCGGCCCGAGTATCATTTCCCGGGCCTGAAGCCGGGCGACCGGTGGTGCCTGTGCGCCATGCGCTGGAAGGAAGCCTTCGATGCGGGGTGCGCGCCGCCGGTGGTTCTCGAAGCGACGCACCTCTCCACGCTGGAGTTCATCGATCGCGAGGACCTGGCGGCCCACGCCTTCCAGGAGGACTAGGGCGGCGCCTGTGGTTGCCAGGAGGCCGCCGGTGCGTCTAGGCTGGCCGCGCATGGAGATCGGAGGCGCAACAGGCAGCAGCGAGGGGACCGAATCGCCCTCTCCCGGGCCGCCTCCCCTGCCCCCCCCGCGGCCGTGGAACGGGTGGATGACGCTGTTGTGGCTCGTGGTCCTCATGGGGGTGTGGATGTCCGTGCAGGTCGCGTTCCTTCTCGTCTTCCTCGCCATCGAAGGGGGCAGTATGAACCCCGATCGGCTTCCGCAACGGCTCGAGGACATCGCCATGGACGGAGATTTCCTGGGACTCGCGACGGTCCTCACCGCGGCGGTGATCTGTCCGCTCTGCTTGCTTCTCGGGAAGATCAAGCGGGGATTCACCGGGACCGGATACCTTGCCCTCGGCAGCCCGCGCCTCCGGCCGGTGCTGGCGTGGTCGGTGGTGGTCCTCGTGGTGGGGCTCCTGTTCAACCTCGCGGCCCCGGCCATGGGCGTCGATGAAACCCCCGAGTTCATGCTCGATATCGTGCGCTCCACCGATTGGCCCGTCTTCCTGCTGGTGGGGGTGGTGGCGGGCGCCCCGCTCCTCGAGGAGTTCATCTTCCGGGGGCTGCTGTTCCGGGGCTGGCGCGTCTCGGCCCTCGGCGTGTGGGGAACGATCATCGTGACATCCCTGCTGTGGACGCTCATGCACGCCGCGCAGTACGAGTTCGCGATCCTCGCGCACATCTTCCTGCTGGGAATCCTGCTCGGGTACGCGCGGGAACGCACCGGGAACCTGTGGATCCCGATCGCCATGCACGCCGCCAACAACGCCTTCGCCAGCATCGAGAGCATGCGGCTCGCGGGATGAGCGATTCGCCCGGCCGGGGGGCGCCCCGGCGGGCCCGCTTCAGTCCTTCGCCGGCCCGGTCCGCGCACCGGTGGCCGGGCGCGGCGCCGGGAGGAATCCGCGGGCCTCGAGGAACCGGTCCATTTCCGCCACGGTGAGGTCGTAGTGCTTGTTGTCGCCCTTCCCGTGATTGAAGAAGCCGTGCCCCTGGCCGTCGTAGGTGACGATACGGCACTCGTTGCCGGCGGCGGTCGATTCCTTGCGGTAGGCCTCGGCCCCGGCGAGGAGCTTGTCGGCGGTGCCGAAGAACATGATGCAGGGCGCCTGTTTCTTCGCGGCGAAGGTCAGCGGGGACACCTTCCGGACCGGCCCGTGGCTCCGGTTGCGGAGGCGTGCCCCGATCTCGGCGTTGTAGGCATCCGGCAGCGCCTCGTCGGGCGCAATGGCGAGGGCGGGATTGAAGAGCACCATGGCATCCGGTTCGGCGCTGACGGAGTCGTCGTCGCCGGCGGCATCGAACTCGTCCATGAGGGCCACCGCGGCGGCCAGGTGCCCCCCGGCCGATCCCCCGCCCGCGGCGATGCGCCCCGGATCGATGCCGAGCTTCCCGGCATTCCCGCGCACCCAGCGCATGGCGGAGCGGGCGTCGGCGACGCAGTCCTCGAGTTTCACGTCGTGCCGGGAGGAGACCCGGTAGTCGGCGGTGATGGCGACCATGCCCTTCGCGGCGAGGTGCCGGCAGTGCGGTTCAAACTGCCGCGGGTTCCCGTTCTTCCATCCGCCCCCGAAGAAAAAGACGATCGCCGCAGCCTGGTCGGACGCCTTGTGCCCGGGTGGCTTGTAGACGTACAGCGCGAGCTCGGCGTCCCCGGCCGTCTTGTAAACGTGGCGGTCACCCGCGAGTCGGCCGCCCAACTCCCGCGCGGTGGCGGGGGCGAGCAACCAGAGCGAGAGGATGGCAAGGAGTGCGGATTTCATGAGCTGCTGTTGGTTCCGGGACCCGTCACGAGGCGGCAGGCTTGCGGTTCTTCCCCTCCCTCTTCCTGGTATTCGGCTTCCGGGCCTTCCCGGCATTGGCGACCGGGACCGGCTTGGCGGCGAGGATCAGGGCCAGGAGGGCGCGCGACATGGGCAATCGGGTTTGAACCCATACTACGGCCCGGGGAGGCCGGAGATTGCACCCCGCGGAAAATGGGAGAGGCGGCCCGGGGGCCGCCTCTCCTGATCGGGGGTTTTTGGGGGCGAGAGAGCGTGCTGCCTAGGGTCCCACCATGGCATTCACGGTGGAGCCTTCGAGCGTGATGTGATTGTCGGAGGCGTCGGCGTCGTCGTTGGCGGGGTTGCCGTCGCGATGGATGTCGTCGTCCATCTCGAGCGCGATCTTCAGCGGCGGGGCGTCGCCATGGCCGGCCCCCCAGAGGAGCGGAAGGGTGACGGTGAAGGTGCGCGATGCGCCGGCCCGCAGCGACTTGAGCTTGGTGCCGACGAGAAACGGTTCGTCGCCGACGTGGGCCATCACCGCCTGCTGGTGCAGGTCGCTCTTCCAGTCGGCGGTCCCGACATTGATCACGGTGACCCGCAGGCGGGCGGCGAATTGCCGGCCGCGCAACCTGATCCGCTCGACGGTCACGTCGGTGAGGGTCAAGTCGGGCGCGTTCGCGACGGCGCCGCGGAAGTGCATCGAGAGCGGGTGGCTCTCCGGCGACGGTTCCTGCTTGATGGCGAGGCGGTGCTGCGCCGGTTGGTGGCGATGGGGCGGCCCGGCAAGGGCGGTGGCGGTGAGGGCGACGGCCGTCATTCCGGCGAGGGCCGGGAGAAGTCTGTGTTTGTGCGTGAATATCATGAGTCCCTTGCGTCTGGCCGTTGATGTGACGAACCACGGCCGCACTTATGCAGGAGGAGGGCCCGGAAATCGCCGCCCGGGCCGGATGGGGAGGATCCCGCCCCGCTCCGGAGCGGGGCGCCGGCAGGGGCGCTCCCGGCGGGTAATGGTGCTCATGAGTGCTTTCCGAGGCCGCGGGGATGGGATACGAAGGGTGGACGCGGTGCCCGGGAAGGCACCCGGGGGACCGCTCCGTCCGGAAGGCGGGCCGGGTCTTTGGAAAGTGATTATTCAGCGTGATGACTTCGTGGCGATTCGGGTTGGGTTTGGCGCTGGGATTCCTGGTGGCGGCGAGCGTGCGGGCGGCCGAGGAGGCGGAGCGCGGCCCGAACATCGTCTTCATCATGGCGGATGACCTCGGCTACGGGGACCTCGGTTGCTACGGGCAGGAGGTGATCCGCACCCCGCGCCTCGACGGCATGGCGCGGGAGGGGACGCGCTTCACGCAATGCTACGCCGGGTCGACGGTGTGCGCGCCGTCACGCAGCGTCCTGATGACCGGGCAGCACACCGGACACACGACCGTGCGCGGCAACACCGGGATTGGCGGGGTGCAGGGACTCGGGGGTGCCAAGGGCCGCGTGCCGCTGCGGGCGGACGATGTGACCGTGGCGGAGGTGCTGAAGGCTGCCGGTTACGTGACCGGGATGACCGGCAAGTGGGGGCTGGGCGAACCGGGCACCAGCGGCGAACCGAACGCCCAGGGATTCGACGAGTGGTTCGGGTTCCTCAACCAGCGCCGGGCCCACAACCACTACCCGGACTATCTCTGGCGAAACCGCGAGAAGGTCCCGCTGCCGGGGAATGCCGACGGCCGGGAGGGGACCTACGCGCACGACCTGTGCACCGACTTCGCCCTCGACTTCATCCGCCGCCACAAGGACCGGAGATTCTTCCTCTATGTCCCGTGGACGCCGCCGCACGACAAGTACCAGATGCCCCCGCAGGATCATGGCTACGGGCGGATGGACTGGAAACCGAACGAGATCTCGCACGCCGCCATGGTGACGCGCATCGACCGCGACGCGGGGCGGATCCTCGACCTCCTCGATGAACTTGGCCTCGCGGAGGAGACCATCGTCTTCTTCTGCTCCGACAACGGGGCGGCGAGGCGATGGGAGGGGCGCTTCGACAGCTCCGGCCCCTTGCGGGGGCGGAAGCGCGACCTGACCGAAGGCGGACTGCGCACCCCGATGATCGTCCGCTGGAAGGGAAGCGTTCCGGCGGGGAAGACCTGCGACGTCCCGTGGTGGTTCGCGGACGTCCTCCCAACCTGCGCGGACCTCGCCGGGGTGGAGGCCCCGGACGGAATAGACGGGATCAGCGTGGTGGAAACCCTCACCGCCTGCGATCCTTCCACGTTCGAAGGCCGGCACTTCTACTGGGAGTTCCACGAACGCGGCGCCGGCCAGGCGGTGCGCTGGAAGCATTGGAAGGCGATCCGGGCGAAGGGAGGGCAGGGAGTCGAACTCTATGACCTCGCGAAGGATCCGGCCGAGGCCAACGACCTTGCTGCCCGGCATGGAGATATCGTCCGGAAACTGCGCGCCCTCATGAGTTCATCGCGCCGCGAGTCGAAGGAATGGCCGGGACAGTTCTGACCCGGCACCGGTAGGGGCCACCGGCCCGGGGTCCCGAAATGACTTTCCCGCCCTCGGGGCGGCCGACTAGATTACAGGGGTGAAGGGACGTCCGATCGGCCCGCTTGCCGCCCTTGTGTCCCTGCCGGTCGTCGCGCTGGCGGGGGGCGACCCGGACGGGGCGCGGAATGTCGCCGCGGCCAGTTCGCTGCCGGAGGGGGCCGGCCTGGCGGCGAAGGCCGGCGGGGAAGGGGCGGTCGCGAACCATCCCGCCGTCATCTTCGCCGACGATTTCGAGGCGGGGGAGGTGGGCGCGCGATGGGACGAGACCCGCAACAAGGAAACGGTCCTCAGCCTGGTGGATGCGGGCGGCGGGCCGGCCGGGAAACGCAGCCTGCGCGTCGAGGCGCACCTCGGGAACGATACCGGGGGAGGGATGACGAAGTGGTTCAAGCCGGCGCCCGTCGTCTTCGTGCGCTTTTACACGCGCTTCGACAAGGATTGCGATTACGTGCACCACTTCGTGACCCTGCGCGCCAACAAGTCCCTGCAAGGCGGCGATCGCTGGAGCGGGTTCGGCGGGGCCGGGCTGAAGCCGGCCGGCGACGAACGGTTCTCGACCGCCCTCGAGCCGTGGGGCGACTGGGGAAAGAACGATCCGCCGGGGAAGTGGAATTTCTACAGCTACTGGCACGAGATGAGCCCGGCGCCCGACAAGAAGTTCTGGGGGAACGCCTTCCGGCCCGCGGCGCAACCGGCCATCGTGAAGGAGAAGTGGATCTGCGCCGAGTTCATGCTGAAGGAAAACACCCCCGGGAAGCGGGACGGGGAACAGGCCTTCTGGATCGACGGCCAGCTCCGCGGCCATTGGAAGGGCATCAGCTGGCGCACGAGCCCCACCCTGCACGCCAACGCCCTGACCCTCGAAAGCTACGTCACGGACCGCTGGACGAAGAACCCGGTGAACACCGTCTGCTTCGACAATGTCGTCATCGCGCGCGAGTACGTCGGCCCGGTCGGCGAGTGACGGGGCGGCCGGCGGGATCGAACATGCCCATTGGCGTGGCTTGCGCGCCGCGGATTGTCGTCCCGCCAGCAAGGGAGGCCGGGAACCGGGGGCAGACGAGAAACCGGTCCGAGCCCGATGCGGCGCACTTCCGACGTGGGCGCGGGCACCGCTGATGTTCGCTGATAGCGTTCTTGCCGGGGAGCCTTTCCTGGTTCAGCTGTCCCGGCACTCCGGGTGCCGATTCCACCTCCTGGGAATTGGGCTTGAAAATCGTGACACCTTGGATGGCACCGATGCCGGATCATCAAGACGGCCTGAGACGAGCAGGAGGAAGTGAGGATTCCGGGGCGCGGGCGGGACGCGATTGACAAGGGGGGTCGCCGTTTCTGACGATGCGGTACGAAACGACCCGAATTCCGGCGGGGGTGTCGTGGGATGCCTGCCCGGAACAAGGGCGGAAGGGAGCCATGAAGACACGAACAAAGCAATTTGGAACGGTTGCGGCGCTGCTGCTGATGGGCGCGCTCCCCGGCGCCGGAGCGGTGAGCCTGGTATTCTCGGGGACGCCGGGGTCCTCGATTATCAATTACACCCTGAGCGGGGCGGGGATTTTTTCGGCCGGGGGGTTGGACAACATGATTGTGGTGGTCGCCCTGAGTTCCGATCCGTTTGATCCTATTTTCGACGTCACGCAGAACTACGGCATCACGGGAACCGGCATCCTGACGAACACCACCACTGCCCAGAGCACCTCCCTGGTGAACATCCGCTTCGACCATGACGATCCTGTCGGCGGGGGACAGGACGATCTGCGGCTCGATTTCAACTCGAATCTCGCGGTGACGAACGGCGATGCCTATACGATCTCGGGGAATGGCACCATCGACGTGTCCCCGGCGGGCGCGACCTTCAGCGATTTCAATCTCGGGACCGGATCCGGAATCGTGACGGGGTCCGGCCTGGTGGTCGACGGGCTGAGTCTCACCATCGTTCCGGAACCCTCGGGAACGGTCCTCGCCATGCTCGGCCTCGTGCTGGGCCTGCGTCGCCGGCGATGAACGTGGCGCAGGAAGCGGCTCATTCCGGGTGCGCATCGGGATGGGTCCGGTCCTGCTCTCCCTCCTGTTTGCTGACGGCGCGGCCACCGCTGATGTTCGCTGGTGCGCGCTGATGGCTTCGTTGCCGCGGACCGCCTCGGGATGGTAGGTCCGGACAGGGACCGCGGCGAGGTTCTTGGTGATGCGCCCTGGCAACCGGCCCCGGTCCGCAATGGGGGTTGCGCCCGGGGGCCGCATCTCGAATAATCCGGCCGCGACGAAGCGAACGAGATGCGGGACACGCCAATCACTTTCATCCTGGCAACCGCCGCGGCCGCGGGGGGACTGCTGGTTCCCGGCGAGGCGCGCGGCGCTGACGGGCGTCCCGCGAAGCCCAACGTGGTTCTCATCCTCACCGACGACCTCGGCTGGCAGGATGTGAAGTGCTACGACATCGACGAGGCCAGCCCGATGGAGACGCCGAATCTCGACGCCCTCGCGAAGAAGGGCGTCATGTTCTGGCAGGGGTACGCGCCCGCTCCGACCTGCGCGCCGTCGCGGTGCGCGATCCTGAGCGGCAATCATCCGGCCCGGGCCCAGAAGACGCACGTGGTCGGCGGGGCGCCGCCCCGTGCCCGCAACCGCCACGCCCGCATGATGGATCCGTGGTACAGCGGGAGGATGCCGGAGGACGAGTTGACGCTGGCGAGGATCCTGCGGCGCAACGGATACACCACCGGTCACTCCGGCAAGTGGCACGTCGCCATCAACCACAACGCCTTTCCCCAGCCCGGCGATGTGGGCTTCGATTTCACGCGGTCCGATCGCGGCTCGCGGGGTGCGATGAAGGATCGACTCGCCGGGTTCGCCACGAAGGCGGCCGGCGATCCGTATCGGCTCGACGCGAACGGCTATCCGTATCACCAGACCAACGAGGATGCCCTCACGTTCCTGAGGGAGAACAAGGGCAAGCCGTTCTTCCTCTACTACGCGACGTGGCTGGTGCATTCGCCGATCCACACCCGCTCGAAGGAGCGCCTCGAGAAGTACGCCAAGCGCCTCGGCATCGATCCGGCGGCCACCCCGAAGCAGGACACCCCGGGCCAGCTGAATCCGTTCTACTGCGCGATGGTCGAGGAGCTCGACTACTACCTGGGCATCCTGTTCGACTACCTGGACGAGACCGACGATCCACGCTGGCCGGGGCACAAGCTCAGCGAGAACACCTACCTGATCTTCACCTCCGACAACGGCGGCATGGAAGGCGGGCCGGAGGAACGCTACACCGACAACCGGCCGCTGGCCCGGGGCAAGATCTCCGCCATGGAAGGCGGGACGCGGGTGCCCCTCATCATCACGGGGCCGGGGATTCCGGCGGGCGTGCAAACCGACGTGATGGCCAACGGCCTCGACTTCTATCCCACCATCCTGTCGATGACCGGCACCCCGCGGCCGAAGGGGAAGAACCTCGACGGATGCGACCTGCTGCCGCTCCTGCGGAAGAACCCGGCCGATCCGCGGCTCGTCAGGCACCCCGACGGGTCGGTCCGCGACACGATGGTCTGGCACTTCCCCCACGGCGTGGCCCTCGAAAGCACGATTCGAACCGGCGACTTCAAGCTGGTGCGCAACTACGACCACGTCGGGAACCCGTCGACCAGCGGGCTCGAGCTCTTCCGGCTCTACGAGACGACCGGCGGCGGGCAGAAGCGGGCCGACATCGAGGAGGCCCACAACCTGGCGGAGGCCATGCCCGGCAAGACGCGCGAAATGAACGCCCGCCTGACCGCGATTCTCAACGGGATGAACGCCAGCTATCCCTATTACAACCCGCACTGCCAGGCCCCGCTGCCCCACAAGGACGAGGTCTGCATCGTGCAAAGCCACCGCAGGACCGGCCGAACGGTCGAGTTCCGGTTCGAGGAGAGGGGAGCCGGGGTGGTGCAGGCCGACGTGATCTACACCCGCAACGGCGGGGCGCGATACGAGGAGTGGTTTCGACTGCCGGCGAAGCTGCACGACGGGAACCGCGTCACGGCGGAACTCCCGGATGGCACGACCCACTACTACCTCAACCTGGTGGATGAGAACCGGTTCCTCCGCAGTTACCCGGAGGTGGTTCCCGGAAAGAACTCCTTTGCCGGTTCGGCCTTGCCTGCGGAGGGCGGGAGCGATGCCGGGCCGACGGCACCGGCAAAGCGGGCGAAGGGGGACCGCAATGTTCCCTTCAACCGGTGGGATACGGACCGGGACGGCATCCTCACGCTGGCGGAGTACCTTGCCGGGCAGACCGGCAAAAACCTCGAGCGGCGGTTCAGGAATTTCGACAAGAATGGCGACGGCGTGGTCTCGCGCAAAGAATACGTCATCGACTCGGCAAGATAGCCCCGACCTCAACGCCCGTGACCCATGACACCCATCCGTAGACACGTCGTCCTCCCCGGAATCCTGTGCCTCGCAATCTCCCCGGCCCCGGCCGCCGGGGCAGGATGGAACATCGACACCCAGGAGGAGTGGCAAAAGGCGGTCAGCGCCTCCGAGGGAATCGTGATCGCCGACGGGACGGCCACCCTCACCGGAAAATCGGGAACGCTGAAGACCAGCATCCGGAGATTCGACAAGAAGCGCTCCGCGAAGTCGCTGCGGATCACGCAGTCGCCGATCTGGCAAAACTGGAATCCGATCGAGAACCTCGGCCCGGTGAACCTCGGCGATGCGCCCGTCCTCCTCACCATCGGGCCCGACGACTACTGGATGTTCGGCCGCTACGGAAGCGGCCAACCGCGGCGGAAGAAAGGCCGGAAGCCGAAGGCGTTGCCCGAGTTCAAGCCCGAACCCGCCACCCTCGAAGGCTTTGACGTTCCCCTCCTGACCACCCGCTTTCCCAACCAGTTCGACGCCCCCGGCGGATTGAAACCCCGCACGGGCGGATATCATGCGTGGCAGAGCCGCGACATGGTGAACTGGGTCCATCACGGACCGGTGACGGAGCGGTTCTCGGCATGGGTCACCAGTGCCGAGCACGTCGACGGAAAGACGATGATCTACTACGACTTCCCGAACGACCAGGATTCGCACGTCTACGTCGACGAGGACCTCACCGACGGCGAACCCGGGGAGAACAAGGGGAAGGCCGTGGACGACCCCTCGCATGGTTCCGATGCCGGGTTCATCCGCGCCCTCGATGGCAAGGTGCACGTCATCTTCGAGGACTGGAGCCCGATCAACGCGAGCAAACGGTCATGGGACTCGCCGCTCGCCGGGCACGCGGTCAGCCCGAACGGAATCGACCGGTTCGAGATTCGGGGCTACGCCGTCGACAACCGGACCAAGCCGACCGGGGAGAAGCGGACCTACACCCACCCCCATTGGGCCAAGGAGGACCCGGAACACTACAAGACAAACGTCGCCGAGTACGAGGTCCACGAGCCCGCGCAGGAAGCCTACGGCGACTGGGCGGCGATCGCGGTCGGAGGGCAGTACTACCTGTTCGGCGACTACGATCCCGCGGACGGCCATCAGATGAGCGTCGGGTGGTTCACCTCGCCGTCGATCGATCAGCAGTTTGCCTGGTGCGACAAGATCGGCAACGGGCACCCCGACCCGGACATCTGCTTCGCGGAAGGGCAATTCTACCTCGCGACGCAGCAGAAGACGGACTACGTCAGCCCGGGCCCGTGGGTCGAGACGGTGTCCGCCCGCGTCGGGGTCGACACAACCGGGGATGGCGCCATCGACGAATGGACACCGTGGCAGGAGGTCAAGGAAACCTACGACTACATCCCGGGGTTTTCCAAGCAGGTCAGCAGGACTCCGGCCGAGATGGATCTCTCCGGGCTGCCCGCCGGATTCGGATTTCAAGTGGAGCTGAAGCTCGAGGATTCGACGGAGAACAAATCGAGGCCCATCCTCGAGGCCCTCCGGCTTTCCTGCGAGTAGACGGGGACGATCGGGGGAGGGCGGCGGCCATCGGCCGTATCCGTGGCCGCCTTCCGGGGCGTCTCCCCGGCCTTTCTCCTTGCGGCGCGGGGGCATTTCCCATCCCCTTGCCGGTGGCATGATGCGCCTCTTCCTTCTCGCCATCCTGATCTCCGGCACGGGGCTCGCGGCGGTGGGCGGCGGGGCCCGCCCGAACATCCTCTGGATCACGGCCGAGGACATGAGCGCCACCCTCGGGTGCTATGGCGATGATTTCGCCACCACGCCGCACATCGACCGGCTCGCGGAGGAAAGCGTGCGCTACACGCGTGCCTTTGCGACCGCCCCGGTGTGTTCGCCGTCGCGCTCGTGCCTGATCACCGGCTGCTACGCGCCGTCGCTGGGGACGATGCAGATGCGGTCGTCCTTCCCGATCCCGGAGTTCATGACGGGCTTCCCGGCGATCCTGCGCAGGGAGGCGGGGTATTTCACGACCAACAACGTCAAGACGGACTACAACACCGCGAGTTGGGAGCGGATCGTGAAGGAGTCGTGGAACGAGAGCAGCGCCGAGGCGCATTGGCGGATGAGGCCGGAGAAGTCGAAGCCGTTCTTCAGCACCTTCAACCTCATGACCTCCCACCAGAGCCGCACGATGGTCTGGCCCCATGAGCGCTTCGTGGCGGAGGTGCAGGGCCGCCTGTCACCGGACGAGATTCACGATCCCGCCAAGGTGCCCCTGCCGCCCTACTACGTCGACACGCCCGTGGTGCGCAAAACGGTGGCCCGCTATTACGATTGCGTCACGGCGATGGACAAGGAGGTCGGGGCGATCCTGAAGCAACTCGACGACGACGGTCTCGCGGACGACACGATCGTCTTTTTCTATTCCGACCACGGGTCCGGGATGCCGCGGCACAAGCGGGCGCTTTTCGACAGCGGCATGCACGTGCCGCTGCTGGTGCGCTTTCCGGAAAAGTTCGCCCGCCTCGCCCCGGCGAAGCCCGGGGAACCGGTCGGCCGCCTGGTGAGCTTCGTGGATTTCGCGCCGACGGTCCTCAGCCTCGCGGGGGCGCCGATTCCGGACTACATGCAGGGCGTGGCGTTTCTCGGCGATGAGGCCGGCCCGCCGCGCAGCTTCGTCTTCGGGCACCGCGACCGCGTCGACGAGGCCATCGACATGGCCCGGTCGGTGCGGGACAAGCGGTTCCTCTACATCAAGAACTACATGCCGCACCTCGGCTACAACCAGCCGACGGCCTGGCCGGACGGCGGCGAGATCCGTCATGAATTCTACCGGTTGACCGACCGGGCCGAAATGACCGCGGCGCAATGGCAGTTCGCGGGGCCGACGCGGCCGCCGGAGGAACTGTACGACTGCGAGGCCGACCCGCACAACCTCGTCAACCTTGCCGGGGAGGCGGCCTCGCGCGGGACCCGGAACCTCATGCGGCGCGCCCTGCAGAAGCACATGCGGGACACGAGGGATCTCGGGGACGTGCCGGAGATCGAGATGTGGAAGCTCGCGAAGGGGACGACGCCGTGGGAGTCGCGGCGCGGCGACAACCCGGCCGCGGAGCGCCTGCTCGACCCGCGGGCGATCGGCGGTTACTGGGCGGCAATCGCCGCGAATCAGCAGCCGCAGCTGTCGGAGGCGGAGCACAGGCAGTTGCAGGAACAACTCGGGTGGAAGTCGGCGGCGGTGCGCATCGCCGCCGCGGACGCCCTCGCCCGCCGGGGCGAAATGAAGAAGGCCCTGCCGGTTCTGACGGCGGAACTGGAATCGGCGGATCTCACCACGGTGCTGTATGCGGCGCGCGCCATCGAGTTGCTTGGCGCGGCGGCCCGCGGGGCGGTTCCGGCGATGGAGAAGGCCCTCGCGCGGGCGCACAAGATCCGGCCGCCGGACCTTCCCGCCACGGTGGTGGCCTCGGGCGAGCAGGACCTCGCCATGTTCATCGGCTTTGCGGCGCAGGCGTTCCTCGAGCGGGCAAGGGCGGACGGGGAGAACACCGGCGAGTGGGTGCCGTTGTTCGACGGCGAGAGCCTCGAGGGGTGGACGGCGTTGGCGGATGGCCGGGTCGAGGCGAAGGACGGCGAGATCCGGATCCTGGCGGAAGGAAAAAACCTCTGGCTCCTGCACGGCAGGCAGTTCGCCGACTTCGAGCTGCAGGCCGAGGTGAAGATGCCGCCGGACAAGTACAACTCGGGAATCGGCTTCCGGTGCGTGGCGGCGAAGGGAAAGCCGCGGGGATACCAGTGCGAGGTGGCGGGGAAGGAGACCGGGATGATCTACGCGATCGGTTCGGGGTGGGTCTGGCCGAAGGGCGCCGCCGAGAAGAAACGCTTCCGGGAAATGGCCGGCGATTGTTTCCAGCCGGAGGAATGGAACGCGATTCGCATCCGGGCGGAAGCTGACCGCATCCGGACCTGGGTGAACGGCGTCCTCACCGCCGACGTGCGTGACGAGAAGTTTTCCCGCGGGGCGGTGGCGTTGCAGCACCACGGAAAGGGCGGGCTGCACCGGTTCCGGAAGATCCGTATCAGGGAAATCCACTAGAATGAATTGCTTGCTTACAATGGGCGGGGTGGCGTGCATGCTGGCCGGTGCGATGAGCGCGGGCGCGGCCGAGAAGAAGTTCGTGCCGAACTACGATGAAGCCAAGGTGCCGCCCTACGAACTGGCGGACCCGCTGGCGCCGGGAGGCGGCGGGAAGGCGGCCACCGCCGCGGAGTGGGAAGAATCCGGGCGGCCGCGGACCCTGGAGCTCTTTCGCACGCACGTCTACGGGCGGGTGCCGGCGGGTGATGCGCCGAAGCTCACCTGGACCGTCGCCAAGGAGAATACCGAGGCCCTCGGGGGAACCGCGGTGCGGCGGGAGTATCTCGTCCGCTTCGGAACGGAGGGCGGCCCGGAAATCCGGATGCTCCTCTACGTCCCGAAGAAGGCCGCGGGCCCCTCCCCGGCCTTCCTCGGGCTGAACTTTCGGGGGAACCAGCTCGTGGAGCCCGATCCGGACATCACGATGGAGGACGGCTACATCATCGGGCGCGGCCAAGCCGTGAAGGACCACCGCGCCACCGAGGCGTCGCGCGGCGACGGGGCGACACGCTGGCCGGCCAAGATGCTCGTGGAGCGGGGCTACGCCCTCGCGACGGCGTGCTGCGGGGACATCGACCCGGATTTCGACGATGGCTTCAAGAATGGCGTGCACGGGATGTTTCCCGGTGAGCGCACCGGCGACAGTTGGGGGACCGTCGCGGGATGGGCGTGGGGCCTGAGCCGCCTCCTGGATGTGCTGGGGGAGATCGAGGAAGTCGATGCCGGGCGCGTGGCGGTGATCGGACACTCGCGGCTCGGCAAGACCGCCTTGTGGGCGGGGGCCAACGACGAGCGCTTCGCGATGGTCATCTCGAACAACTCCGGGTGCGGCGGCGCGGCCTTGAGCAAGCGGGCCGTGGGCGAGACGGTGGGACGCATCAACACGAGCTTCCCGCACTGGTTCTGCACGAACTTCCGCCGCTACAACGAAAACGAGGGGGAGCTTCCGGTCGATCAGCATCAGCTGATCGCCCTGATCGCGCCGCGCCCGGTGTACGTGGCGAGCGCCACCGGCGACCGCTGGGCGGATCCGAAGGGGGAGTTCCTGGCCTTGAGGCACGCGGCGCCGGTCTACGCCCTCTACCATGACGATCCCCTCGGGGTCGACGAGCAGCCGGCGCCGGGCCGGCCCGCCGGGAGGGTGATGCGCTATCACCTCCGGACCGGAAGGCACGACATCACCGAGTGGGATTGGCGGCACTACCTCGACTTTGCAGACCGCTGGATGCCGGTGAAGCAGTGAGGTCATGAGGAGGCGCGTCATGCTTGCATTGGCGGCCACGCTGGCCGCCGCCGGGGGGGAGGAATCGTGGACGCGGCACGGGATCGACGACTTCTCGAGCGGGGCGGACGGGGTGCGTCTCGGGGATGTCGACCGGGACGGGCGGCCGGACGTGGTGACGGGATGGGAAGAAGGCGGGTTCACGCGGGTTTGCCTGAACCCCGGGCCGGAGAAGGCCCGCGAGGCGTGGCCGGCGGTGACGGTCGGGAAGACGCCGCACGTGGAGGACGCCATGTTTGTCGACCTCGACGGTGACGGGCGCCTCGACGTGGTGAGTTGCTGTGAAGGAAGGACGAAATCGATTTTCGTGCATTGGGGGCCGGCGGACGGGAAGCGCCTGCGGGACGGGGATGCGTGGCAGACCGAGGCTCTCCCGGCATCGCAGGGACGGATGATGTGGATGTTCGCGGTGCCCATGCAGGTCGATGGGAGGCACGGGATCGACCTCGTGGCCGGCGGAAAGGGCCGCGCCGCGGAAATCGGCTGGTTCGAGGCGCCGGAGGACGGCCGGCAGACCGGCGCATATCGTTACCACCCGATCGGACCGGTGGGGTGGGTGATGTCGATCCGCTCCCGCGACATGGACGGGGACGGCGATGATGATGTCCTCATCTCGGACCGGAAGGGAGCGGACGCCGCGGTCCGCTGGCTGGAGAATCCGGGGCCGGGCGAGTTGCAGCGGATGCCGTGGAAGAGCCACCTCGTGTCACGATCGGAGGAGAAGGGGACCAACTACATGTTCCTCGATGCCGGGGATCTCGACGGCGACGGGTTGGAAGACGTTGTCTTCGGGGCCTACGCGCGGGAGTCGGTCGTGGTGGTGGCGAGGCGCCTCGACCAATCGGGCCGCAAGTGGGCCGAGAGTTCGATCCGCCTGAAGAAATTCGGGATGGGCCGCGCCAAGGCCGCGGGCCTGGGCGACATCGATGGGGACGGGCAACTCGACGTGGCCGTGTCCTGCGGGATGGCGGAGGGCAGGCACGGGGTGGCATGCTTCTCGCGGGCGGGGCAGTCGCTCGATGCGGAGTGGACGTGGCATCCCGTGAGCGGCCGGGAGCGCGGGAGCAAGTTCGACCGCCTCGAGTTGCTCGACCTCGACGGCGACGGTGATCTCGACGTGCTCACCTGCGAGGAAAACGACGGACCCAAGAGCCGCGGGCTCGGCGTGATCTGGTACGAAAACCCCGCGGGGTAGCAGAAGTGACCCGGTCAGAGCGGGGGCCACACCCCCTCCCTTAAATCGTGAACGTTCACGAATTAAGGGAGGGGCGGGAGATTCACCCCGGGTCCCTCACCGGCTCTCCGGGCGACGCATGCCATCGTTAACGTCAACGATGTTGTGCGTCGGGGAGGAGTTCACTCCGAGGGGCGCGATTGCTTCAGGAGGCCGCGGAGGCGGCGGAAGTTCTGGCGCAGGCGGGCGGTGTTGGGCTTGGAGGCGCCGGGGCGCAGGACCCCGGGATGGCCGACGGCGGTGTCGCTGATCGGGCTGACCGCGAGGCCGGCTTCCGCCGCGATCCAGTAGTAGCAGGCCTGGCCGTCGTGGCGGGAGGTGACGGGGTCGATGAAGGCGGTGTCGGAGGTGACACCGATCTCGTTGGCGGCGAGCCAGTCGTCCGAGGTGTTCCGGTAAACGCGGTAGGATTTGGCGCCGGGGACGGATGTCCAGGTGACGATGACGGCTCCGTCGAAGGCGTAATCGGAGGCCTCCACGACGCGCGGAGCCGGGAGGATGCCGCTCGCCACCACCGTGGAGGTGGCGGCCACCGCAAGAAGCGTGATCAGGAGCTTGGTTCTCATGCGGGAAGAAACGCACCGCGGATGCGAATGTTGCGCGGAAGTAGGAAAAGTTTTGTATCGATGTTTTTCTGAAAGACGCGAGGCGGTGGAGCGGGTTTGATCCGGGAGGATGTGTGACAGGCGGGGCGGGATCCGGAGGGAAATCGCCCTGCCGCGCAACCGACGGGAATTGAACGATTTGCGCCGGTGGCGGCGCTGCCCGGGACGCGAGGTTCGTTCCGGAACGGTCGAAGGGGATCGCCCCGCAGCCTACGGCAAGGGGACCTGGGTGGGGTGCATGAGGTAGGCGAGGAGGTCGCGCTGTTGCTTGGAAGTGAGGGTATCGAGCAAGCCGGCCGGCATGAGCGAGACCGGGAGGGGCTCGAGCCCGGCGATGTGCTCCTTCGCGAGGGTCTGCGCATCGGTCATCGTCTGGAGGGTGAGGGTCTTCTTGTTCTGCGAGCGGATGAAGCCGTTCAGGGTGCGCCCGTCCTTCAACGTGACGACCGTCATGCGGTAGTCGGCGGAGACTTCCGCGCCGGGGTCGATGATGTTCCCGAGGAGGTAGTCGAGGTTGGAGCGGCCCGAGCCGGTGAGGTCGGGGCCGATCGATTTCCCTTCGCCATGGAGCTTGTGGCAGCTCGCGCAGACCTGGTTATAGACCTTGCGGCCCTCCCCGAGATCGGCGGCGGCGAGCGCCCGAAGATCGAGCTGCTGCTTGAGCACCTCGATGAGCCTCTTCTTGTCGGAGGGCGTGTCGCGCAGGTCGCCCCACACCGCGGAAAGCTTCGCGGTGAGGGCGTCATCATGGAACGACCGGATCTGCCGGGCGTGGAAGGCGGTGAGGCGGGAACGCGGGATCTTGCCGGCCGCGATCTGATCGAGAAGGGCCGCGGCAAACACGGGGCGGGAGACGAGGGCCTCGATGGCGAGGTGGTACTCGGAGTGGTGGAAGCGCCTGAAGCTGCCGGCGAGTTTCCCGGCGGCGGCGGGATCGTCGAAGAGCGTGAGGCCCTTCGCCGCGACGGCGTTGAGGAAGCGGGTCTCCACGAGTTTCATGCAGATCTCCTTCAGTTCCGGATGCCGCGCCTTGATGAGCGATCGCAGGGCGGCCTTCCGGGTTTCGACCGGTTCCCGGCCGTCGAGGGCGATGCGCTTCACCTCGTCGAGGGCCCGTCCGTCGCCGAAGAGGACCGCCAGATCACGGGCCGGTTGTCGGATGTGGGGATCGGGCGATTTGGCGGCGGCCTCCGACAATTTCGGCCACGAGGCCGGGGCGGGGGCCTTCTGCCACCCGCGGAACGCTTCGGTGAGGCCGGCGAGGATGTCGCGCTGGAAGGCGGCCGGCTTCTCGGCGGCGATGGCGAGGAGCGCGTCGATGGGCTTCGGGTTTGTCTCGATGTCCTCCGCGAGGCGGCGCGCGATGAACTTGCGGACGAGCGGAAGGGCGCACCCTGCCGCGACTTCCACGAGATCATCGGGAAACTTCTCCGCGACCGGAGCGAGGCCATACCAGATCATGAGGGGAAGGTTGTGATCGCCGGCGTCCCCGGGGTGCGACACGAGGCCTTTCGCCACCCCGGTGCGCAGGCGCAGGGGGAGGCGTTGCATGGTCGAGGCGAGGGTGAGGCGCACGAGGGCGCTCCCGTCGTCTTCCGCCATTCGCGAAAACTCGGAGGCGAGTCGGATCGCGGAGACAATTTCCGGCGCCATCTCGCGGCGTTTTCCCTCGACGGTGTCGAGCGGGAAGTGATCGGTGAGGAGGCGGATCGCCCAGACCCGGACATGCTCCCGGGGGTCCCCGAGAAGCGCGGGAAGTTCCTCCGGTTCGAGGGCCCCGAACTGGTGGAGGGCCCAGAGTTTACGCAGCCGGACGGCCGGGTCACCCGCGACCATGATGGACTCGAATGGCCTGCGAATGCGCGTCCGCAGGGTCTGCAGATCGCGTGCTCCCGCGGGCCCGGCGTCCTCGAGGCGATGGATATCATCGCGGATCTCCAGGACCTTCATCCGGTAATGCCAGGCGTTGGGCGAGGAACAATAGGGGTATAAAACGCGGTTGTCGGCGATCCCGCCGCCCGGCTTGCGGACCCGGGAGTGCGTGATCTTGTAGATGCGCCCGCTGGTGCGGTGCACGCCCGTGTTCTCGTGGCATTCGCCGGTGTCGGACCAGTCGAGGAGGAAGACCCCGCCGTCGGGGCCGGTGGTCAGCTCGAGGGCGCGGAAGAAGGGGTCCTTCGCGATGAGAAAGTCGGGGGCGTGCTTCGCCACGTACCCCGAGCCGCGGCGCTCGAGGATCTCGCGGTTGATGCGCTTCCCGTGCATGTTGACGGTGTAGACATTGTGCCGGTATTCCTCCGGCCAGTTGTCGCCCTGGTAAATGATCATGCCGATGTGGGCGTGGCCCCCGCCGAACTCGTTGGCGGCTCCGTGGCGCGACTTCCCCCAGCCGCCGGTCGTGTCGAAGTGCCAGTGGTCGGCGTGGTGATCCATGAGCTGGTAGCTGTGGGGGTTCGGATCGATAGTGTGCGAGCGCTTCATGTGGTTGCCCGTGATGTGGTGCCAGAAGTGGCCGTTCACGGTGTTGATGAAGAAAAGCTGGCCGTGGCGGTCCCAGTCGTGGCCCCACGGGTTGGTGCACCCGCACGAGAGGGCCTCGAAGACGCGGGTGCGCGGGTGGTAGCGCCAGATGGTGCCGCGCAGGGGAATGCGGTCCGCGGCGGGAGTTCCCGGCCTGCCGACTTCCCCCGGGGCGGATGCGCCGCAGCGGCCGTAGAGCCAGCCGTCCGGTCCCCAGCGCAGGCCGTTGGCGAAGTTGTGGTTGTTGGCGGACGGTTCGGTGAACCCGTCGAGGACGACTTCGGCGGGCCCGTCCGGCTGGTCGTCGCGGTCCGCGTCGGGAATGAAGAGCAGGTTCGGCGGGCACATCAGGTAGAGGCCGCCGGGCGACCACTCGAGGCTGGTCAGCGTATCGAGGCCGTCCGCGAAGACGGTGCGCTGGTCGTGGACGTCGTCGTTGTCCCGGTCCTCGAAGATCAGCACCCGGTCGTGGAGGTCGCCGGGGAGATCGACGCCGCGGCGGCGCTCGTAGGTGTAGTTCTCCGCGATCCAGAGGCGGCCCCGGCTGTCCCACGAGCAGGCGATGGGGTTCTGCACGTCCGGCTCGGCGGCAAAGACGGTGACCTTGAAGCCGTCCGGGACCTGCATGGTGGCCGCGGCCTCCGCGGCCGGCATCGGGGATCCGGGGGTGGTCTCGGTGTTGGGCGGGGCGGCGAGGCCGGCCGACCCGGTCGACCACAGGAGGACCACGAACCAGGCGCCACGCATCATGCCGGTAGGGGTAATCATCAGCCGGTTGCCAGCTAAGTCTCCCGGCGTCCGGGATACAATCTCCAAACGTCCCCGGGACCGTGATTCAGGCGGCGTTTCCAAAGCGCCATGCACCCCATGCCGTCCCGTGACCGGACCGCAGGGCCCCGCGGTCCCGGTTCGAGATCTCTGGATCACCCCGTTTTCCGGCCGAAGGCGCCGGCCATCAGCACTCTTCGCGGTTCCCTTGCCTTCTTGCGACCGGGCCGCTACGGTCCGGGGAGATTACTGTTCGGCAAAGGCAACACCAACGAAAGAACGGTAGACGCACCATCATGAAAATCGCAAAGGAAGACGTTCCCGTAAGGCTTGATGTCCCGGGCGCCATCGCCCGCCAAGCATTCAATTTTGGCAACGCCAGTGGCTACGGCGACATCGCAGGCGAGTATTTCTCGCTGAAGGAGGGCACCGACATCGCCCCCCTGCTCAAGGGCCTCGAATCGGATCTCTGCCAATCGCCGCATTGGGGATACATGATCGAAGGTGAGGTGACCGTTTCCTATTCGGACGGAACCGAAGAAACCATCGTGGGGGGAGAACTGTTTTACTGGCCTCCCGGGCATTCGGTCCGGGTCGGCGCCGATGCCGAGATCATCCTCTTCAGCCCGCAGGCGGAACACTGCGCCGTGGTGGATCACCTCAAGGCCCAGTTGACCGGCTGATCGTCACACGAGACCGCCCGATCGCCGCGACAGCGAACAAGGTGGCGGACCGGCAGCCAGGTTGCAGGCAGCGCCCACATCATGCCCGGTCAGACATGAGCGCGGAGAATCGACACACCGGGGGATGGCTGCGCGCCGTGACGATGTTCCTGTGCTGCCTTGGAATTGGAAACCTGATCGCCGGCGAGAAGCCCGGGTTCACGGACTACTGCCAACGGCTGGAGCACGAGATTCAGGGGAGGAAGCACGGATTCCTCGCCGGGAACGTGACCTATTACGTCGGCGGTTACCATGCCAGCTGGAAGCCCGTCGAGGACGAGACCATCGGCCTGACCCATCCCTTCCATCACGACCTCCGGGCCCGCGGGGCGGCCCTGGTCGAGAGCGAGATCAGCGGCAGGGAGAACACGGGGCGAGGCAACGACTACCTCAGTTGGGAATTCTACAAGGACACCCGGGTTCTCTACGGCAGCGTCATCGTCGACGGGAAAACGCACGCGACCCCCAGGCCGAAAAGCATGCGTTGGCGGCCGGACAAGATGATCTGCGTGTACGAGGTCGCCGGCGTTACCATCCGGGAGGAGAAGTTCATAGCCGCCAACGATGCTGCCGCGTCCATCATCACCGCCTCGAAGCCGGTGACGCTGCAGTTTTCCGGGCACAGCTTCCACACGAGGAACAGCGTCTCTTCCCGGGCTGCGATCAAGCTCGACGCCTCCCGGCGCGCGCTCCTGATTCTCGAAGGCGGCACCATGAAGTCCCGGCCCGACCCGGACGGCCCCGAACGCGTCGGCCCGTCGGTGTACAGCGGGATGACCACGGCCCTGAGCGCCTCCCGCCACATCGCGGAAACCCTCGAGACGAGGCGGGACGAGAACGGCGTCCAGCATTACACCTTCTCGGTCCCCTGTGACCGCGAGGGAACCGCCGTTGCGTGGGCCATGCACGATGAGGAGCCGGCCGCCCTCGAGGCGGTCGAGGACATCATCCGGAACCACGGCCCGATGCTCGCCGCGAAGACGGACGAGATGAACCGGCAGCTCAACGAGGAGATCCCCTGGTTCCGCTGCCCCGACAGGAAGTTCGTCGATATCTACTACTACCTTTGGGCGCTCTATCTCATGTACTACATCGAGGTGGGCGATGGATGGGAGAGGGAGAACCACACCCAGACCGCGGTGAACAATTTCCTCGGCATGCATCGCCACGACGCCGCCTTCCAGATCAAGGTTGGTGCGTGGACGGCCGACAAACCCCGCTACGCCTACGGGAATGTGCTGACGTGGAAGCACCTCACCAGGAACGATCGATATCGCGAACTGCCCAACGGCATCCGCATGATCTCCGACAACAAGGGGGTCGCCTGGCACAGCGGAGCGTACGGCGCCGAGACTTCCGAACACGTCCTCGGGGCCTGGCAGATCTACGAGCACACCGGCGACGTCGAATTCCTGAAAGCGTGCTACGAAGACCACTTCGAGAAGCTTTACCGAAAGCGCCTCGCCAACTTTTCGATGAACGAGTTCGAGCTTGCCGAGACGCTCGAGAAGATGGCGCGCGTCCTCGGCAAGGAGGCCGACGTCAAGCACTGGCAGGAGATCATATCCCGCGATCCCGGGCATATTCGACTCATGCTCGATCAACGCTGGGAGATGAACGGCGTTCCCAAGTACTTCGCCGCTCCCGGCAATGGCATGCTGACGACCAACGGATTCTGGGCGATGCGCTCGCCGCACTTTCCGAGGGAATTCGCCGCGGCCATGGTCCGGACGTGGGCCCTCGACCGGGAGAAGGGCTTTTTCGGCGAGTTCTTTCCCCTCGCCATGTCCAGGCAGTCGATGAAGGCCTTTGCCACGGAGGTTGACCACTCATTCGGCTACACTCCGGACACCGCCTATTTCACCCTCGACGGCATGTTTCGCCAGGGCCTGGTGGACGAGGCGACCGAGCTGACGCTGAATCACCTCGCCGGATACAATTGGCACGATGAATGGGAGGTCCCGGTCGCGCCCGAGGCCTACGAACGGGATGTCACCCTGTTTGGCGACCAGTATTCGAACTTCAACGCCGGGAAGATTCTGCTCTACCTGGAGGGTTTCGGTGGGCTGGACTATTCCCTTCCCGATCAGAACTTCACGATCCGGCCCGCGGTTCCAAGGTGCTGGGAGTGGATGGAGATTCGACTTCCCATCGGGGATCAATGGACGACCGTGCGATACACCCGAGATGGCGTCGAAGTCCGCGGCTGCCCGCTTCCGGTGACCCGCGCAGCCGTCGAAAAATAGTGCCGCCGGAGCGCCCTCCGGCGCGGGCACGCGGCCGCCCCAGAGTCTCATCGGCGTGGAACGCCTCGTCCTGCCCGGGGTGGTCGTCGAGATCGAAGCCGAAGCGTGCGCCTGACCCATGGTGGCGGCGGACCGATGGTCCGGCGCCTGGAAGAGGAAGCAGGCACCGGCCTCGCGGGGTGCGGCCGGCGCCGTCACGGCGCGGGCAGGGTCACCGTCTCCCCGAACTTGATGGCGTGGGCGGGAAGGGGGTGCTTCTCCGTGAAGACCTGCAGGTCGGTGTGGCTGAGGAGCCTGGTGCGGGACTCGTCGGCCCTGGCCGGGTCGAGTCCGAAGTGCTTCCCGAGGAATGCGTAGAGGGCCTTGCGCTTGTTCGGCCCGTAGTCGTGCTTTTCGTCCGCGAAGTGGGCGTTCTCGACCATCTCCTTGGCGTCGAGGAGCGAATAGATGTGCTGCAGGTGGGGGAACTCGAGGTCGGGGACGTGCCTGGTCCAATCGCCGCCGCAACTGATGACGAGGAGCGGCTTCGGGGCGATGAGGGCCGCGATTTCGGCGTTGTTGGTCTTGTGGGTGGGGCGGACGTGGATCGGGAGGCCGCTCTCGCAGTCGCATCCGCCGTAGAAGTGGGCCGAGACCATGACGCAGGGGGCGGAAAGGGTGACGCGATCGTCGATGGCGGCGAGGAGGAAGGTCTGGGTGCCGCCACCGGAGGAGCCGGAGACCGCGACGCGCTTCGGGTCGACGTTCGGCAGGCCGAGCATGAAATCGAGGGCCCGGATCGAGTTCCACGTCTGGAGGCGGAGGACGTTGGGGGTCTGCTTGTGGATCCAGCCGAGTTTGCGTGAGTCGCCGTAGCCGACCATGTCGTAGGAGAGGACGGCGCAGCCCATGCGGGCGACGGATTGGTGTCGGGTTTGCTTTTCGGGCCTGTAGCGACCGTCATTGACGTGCTTCAGGTCGCGTCCATGTCCGTGGGGCGCGAGGACGACCGGCATCTTGTCCGGCGGGTCGGCGGGGAGCCAGAGGTTGCCGGCGAGGAAAAGGCCGGGGGCGGTTTCGAGGGAGACGTTTTCCACCGTGCAGCCGTCGAGCTTGCGCAGCGAGTGGCGGACTGCGTTGAGCGGAGTGCGTTCCGGAAGGGGATCGAGTCCGGCGCCTTCGAGGATGCCTTTGCGGACCAGGGCGGCGCGGTTCTTCCAGGCGGCCTTGTCGGGATACTGCTGCGCGAGGGCGGCGAGATCCTCACGGGCGGCCTCCGGGGTGCGGAACTGGCCTTGGCGGAGCTCGCCGTGAGACGCCGTTGCGGAGGCGAGGACGAGGAAGAAGAACGGGCGCATGGCAGTCATTTCTTGTGGTTCTTTTTCCACGACCCGAACGGCACGACGCCGCGTTCCCTGGCCCAGTGGTCGTACTGGGCGGCCATCTTTTTCGCGACCTCGGGGTACTTCGCGCCGAGGTCGTGCATCTCGGTGCGGTCTTCGACCATGTCGTAGAGTTCCCATTTTCCCTTCACGCCCTTGGCGACGAGCTTCCACTTGCCGTCGCGGACGGCGCGGTTGCCTTCGTGCTCCCAGAAGATCGGCTTGCCGCGTTCGAGCTGGCCACCCTCCAATGCGGGACGCAGCGAAATGCCCTCGACGGGGATGATCTCCCGGCCGTCCCATTTCTCCGGGTAGGTCCCGCCGGCAAGATCCACCGCGGTGGCCATGAGGTCGATGAGGTGCGCGGGGGCGTGGAACCAGCGGTTCTTCCCCTTGATTCCCGCCGGCCAATGCGCGATGAGGGGCGTCGCGATGCCGCCCTCGTGCACCCAGTGCTTGTACTCGCGAAAGGGGGTGTTGGAGACGTTGGCCCAGTTGCGGCCGTATCCGATCTCGGTTTCGGGGGGGCCGGGCATGACGCCGTCGCCGCGCCGCAGGGGGTAGCCGTCGCGCGATTGCGGCGGAACCATCTGCGTCTGGAGTTCATCGACGCCCATCGGTGGGAGGGTCGGCTTTTCGGGGCGCTCCAGCGGTCCCACGAGCTTGCCGCGGCCGAAGCCCTCCGCGCACCCGCCGTTGTCCTGGAGGAAGAGGATGAGGGTGTCCTCGAACTCGCCGGTGCCTTCGAGGGCGTCGACGATCCGGCCGATGCCCTGATCCATGTTGTCCACCATGGCGGCATAAACCTCCATGCAGGCCGCCTCCCATTCCTTGTGTTTGACCTTTTCCCAGTCGCCGGCCTGCGGGGTGACCGTCCATGTGCCGGACAGCAGCCCGAGCTTCTTGAGTTTCGCAATGCGCTTCTGGCGCGCCGGCGTGTAGCCGCCGTCGTATTTCCCCTCGTACTTGGCGATGTCCTCCGGGAGGGCGTGCATCGGCCAATGGGCCGCGGTGTAGGCCACATACATGAAGAACGGCTTTTCCCCGTGATCCTGGTGGTGGTCATGGATATAGCGGACCGCGTTGTCGGAGATCGCGTCCGTGTAGTACCAGGTCCCCTCGGGCTGGTATTCGGGATCGTTCTCGGGGGTGATGAATTGATTGTCGCGGGTGAGCGAATTCGGGTCGAAGAGTGACCCGGCGCCGTGGATGGTCCCGAAAAACCGGTCGAAGCCGCGTTGCCTCGGCCAGTTGGCGCGGTCCGGGTTCTCGACCTCGTTGGCCTTGTAGGGCGTGACGTGCCACTTGCCGGACATGTAGCTCCGGTAGCCGGCCGGCTTGAGCGCTTCCGCGATGGTGACGCATTTCCGGTTCAGGTCCCCCTGGTATTGCGGGAGGCCGTAGTCGCCCATCATGTGGCCGACGCCGGCCTGGTGGGCGTAGAGTCCGGTCAGGAGGGAGGCGCGGGTCGGGCAGCAGCGGCCGGTGTTGTAGAACTGCGAGAAGCGGACCCCGTTTTTCGCGAGGCGGTCGAGGTTGGGGGTCTTGATCTCGCCGCCGTAGCACCCGATGTCGGAGAATCCCATGTCGTCCGACATGATGATGATGATGTTCGGGCGCGAGGCGGCCGAGGCCGCGTTCAGGATGCAGGATGCGAACAGGATGAGGACGAGGTGTTTCACTTTGGTGGTTGGATGGCGGGTTGATCTTCAGTTTCCGACGACCCCGATCTCGGCGGCGGAAGCCCACGGGCCGTCATTGATCTCGGAGGTGGCGCGGAGCAGGAGGTAGCGGCCGGTGGCGGGCGGCGAGCACTTGATCTCGCTCGCGGCACGCGTCTTCTTGAGGGTGGCCTTCGCGGCGGGGGCGCCGAAGGCGGCGGGGTCGTTGCTCACCGCGAACTCGATGCCCTTGATGGTGCCGTTCCACCCGCCGTCCTGGCGGGGGAGGTAGCGGAAAGCGGTGATGGTGCGCGCCTTGCCGAGGTCGATGACGAGTTCGTGCGGGTGCTTGTCGACGCCGCCGGAGAACTTGCTGTGCCAGATCGTGTCCGGGTCGCCGTCGATGGCGTGGCGGGCGTATTTCCGGTTTCCGGTGTTCTCGCTGCTGAACCGGATGACCTTGAGGTCCTTTCGGGGGATGAGGCCCTCCGGCGGCAGACCGGCGCTCGTGCCCTTCTTCCCCTTTGGTTTCCGCGGCGGGGGCGCCTTGCCGCCGAACTTGGCGCGGCGGTCGCGTTCGTGGATCTCGGAATCGTGGAAGGTGCCGGTGACGACCGGCTCGTGGGCTTCCGCGGCGAATCCCTGCAGCTTCGCGAGGATGTCCGCCTTCTCCCGGGCGAGGTCCTTCGTCTCGCTGACGTCGGTTGCAAGGTCGTAGAGTTCCCACGGGGCGTTTTGCTTCGGTTGGATCGCCTTCCAGTGCTTCATGCGCACCGCGACCTGCGAGCCGATCTCCCAGTAGAGGTATTTGTGCTGCTCCTGCTTGCGCCCCGCGGCCTTTTTGCCGAGGAGCGTCGGGACGATCGAGATCCCGTCAGTGTCCGCCGGTGCCCTGGCCCCGGTGAGTTCCGCCACGGTCGCCATGATGTCGGGGAAGTAGCAGAGGTGGTCGCTGGTCTGCCCCGGGGCGATCTTCCCGGGCCAGCGGGCGAGGAAGGGGATGCGGAGGCCGCCCTCGTAGAGGTTCCCCTTTCCGCCGCGGAACTCGACGCCGGTCCGCGGGTGCTTGTTGGCGCCGTGGATGCCGCGCGGGCGATCCTTCGAGGAGAAGTAGTTGTTCCCGCCGTTGTCGCCGCAGAAGATGACGAGGGTGTTGTCCTCGAGGCCGAGTTCCTGCAGCAGCGCGATGATCTCGCCGACGTTGCGGTCCAGCATGGTGACCATGGCGGCGTAGCGGCGGGCCGGCTCGGGCCATTCCTCGCGGTCCTTGTAGAGCGCCCATGCCGGGTCGTCGTCGGGAATGTCGAAGAGACCGTGCGGCGGGGTGACCGGGAAGTAGGCGAAGAACGGCTTCTTCCTTTTCCCGTTCTCCCGGATGAACTTCAGGCCCTCCTCCATGATGACGTAGTGCGAGTAGGTGTCGCCCTCGCTGAGGCCCTTGTTGTTGCCGAGGGGGACCTCCTCGCTGTTCCGCACGATGTACGGCGGGTAGTAGGAATGCGCGTGGACCTGGTCGTAGTAGCCGAGGAAGACGTCGAAGCCGTGCTTTTCCGGGACCCCGGTCGAGCCGCGGCCGCCGCATCCCCACTTGCCGAAACCGCCCGTGGCGTACCCGAGCGGCTTCAGGATGGACGCCACCGTCGGTTCGCCCTCGCGCAGGGGCGTGCCGCCGCCATTCGAGCGCACCGAGGTGTGCCCGCTGTGCTTGCCGGTCATCAGGCAGCAGCGCGTCGGGGCGCACACCGAGGACCCGGACAGGGCCTGGGTGAACTGCATCCCCTCGGCCGCCATCCTGTCGAGGTTCGGCGTCCTGATGTTCGGGTTCCCCATGTAGCCCGGCTCGAAGTACCCGAGCTCGTCGGCCATGATGTAGACGATGTTGGGATTCGACGGGCTCACCGCGGGCGGGGACGCCGCCGCGGAAGCAGCAAGGAGCGGGAAGCAGGTGGCGAGGGAGGCGAAGAGCGATCTCATTTCGACGGGGCGGTGCAAACCAGAGAAACGCAGGCTCGACACCGATTGCAGCAAATTATTGCCGAAAAACGGGAGGGCCGCTCCGGGGAGGCGTTGCCGGGGATGGGCGGGATCAGTCACCCAGCGCCTCGATGCGGTAGAAGGCGCTCGAGACCGGCTCGGAATCCTCGTAGGATCCGGAGTCCCCGGTGCCACCCACCTCCGTCCACGACTCCCCGTCGAGGGTCGTGGACTTCACCAGCCGGAAGTTCGATCCCTCGTTCCAGGTGATCTGCGCCGCGCCGCCCGGCAGGATGGTGACCTTGAGGTCCACAAGCTCGTCGAAGGTCTCGGCGGGCGTCGCGGACACCTTCACGAGGTTGATCATCCCGAGGTCATCGGCGGACACTTCACCGGTGATGAGGACGTCCGTCGCGGCGTTGGGGTACACCGTGACCGGCGGATTGCCGCTGCTGGGGGTGAAGGTCAGGGCGCTGCCGGCGATCGAGAGGGTGCCTTGCGACGCTCCGCTCACGTTCCCCATCGCGTCGATATTGAGGAGATCATTCGAGGACTCGGCCTGGCTGGTGAGAAAGACGTCCACGAGATCCTCGTCGGGTCCCGCGAACTCGGAGGAATCGGCCGTCGTCCGCGAGGTCATCGTGACCGAGTTGTAGTACGTCTCGCGGAGTCTCGCGGGGTAGCGGAGGAACTGCCCGCGCCAGACGCCGGCGAAATCGGCCAGGCTGGGCGCGGTGGGGGCTTTCACCACGACGTTCAGGCGGCGGCTGTCGGACTCGACTTCGACGCTTGCCAGGACATTGGCGCCGGCATTCGGCGCGAGGGTGACCGAGCCTCCCTCCGTAAAGTTGAGCGTGACGGTCCGGTCG
>JABDMC010000062.1 GCA_013001695.1 Akkermansiaceae bacterium | reverse complement strand
GTCACCGTTTCGGCGGCGGCCCGAGGAGCGACTCGTCGAGCGGTTCGCCGGTCAAGGTCCGCAGGAAGGCCTCGAGCTCCGCCTTCTCGCGCTTCGAGAGTTTCAGGGGGACCAGCGTTTCCTCGCGGTGGCCCAGCGGCGGATCGTCTTTCAGCTCGGAGTAGTGCGTGAGCACCTCCCCGATGGTCGCGAAGCGCCCGTCGTGCATGTAGGGCGCGGTCAGGGCCACATTGCGCAGGCTGGGCGTCTTGAACTCCGCCATGTTGTTCATCTTCACCACGAGGTAGCGCAGCTTGATGTTCGTTTCCTCGCTGCGGTCGTCGCTGAACGCGCCGGTGCCGTTGAAGGGATCCTTCTTCACGAGGCGCACCCCCTCGAAGCGCCCGGAATCCTTCTTCAGGTCCGGGTGTTTCGGCAGCCCGATGTTGTGGAACTCGCTGTCGGTCAGGTTCGGGCCGGAATGGCAGAGGACGCACTGCCCGCGGCCGACGAAGATCTTCAGTCCCCGCAGCTCCTCCTCGCTCAGGCCCGCGCTCTCCGGCGGCTCGCCGCCGCGCACCCGGGCCACGAACGCGTCGAAGCGCGACCCGGTGCTCACGATCTTGCGCTGGTAGGCTTCGAAGCACTTGCCGAGGTTTCCCAGGAAGCGCTCGAGGGCCTCCCCCGCGGCCGGCACCGGCCCGAAGACCGCTTCGTAGGCGGCCGCCAGCTCGGCGTCGCCCGCCACCACATCGTGGATGTGTGCCGGGGTGGCCCCCATCTCGCTCTCGTCCTGCAACGGCTGCAGGCTCTGCGCCCAGAGCGAATCGGCCCGGCCGTCCCAGAAGAACCACCGCTGGTGCGCCACGTTCCAGAGGGCCTGCGAGTGCCGGCGGGTGGTGGCGAGGCCCTCCGACAACGGTTTCCCGTCCGAGAACCCGTGCTGCGGGTCGTGGCAGGTCGCGCACGACACCGCCCCGTTCGACGACAGCCGCGAGTCGTAGAACAGGAGCTGCCCGAGGTGCGCCGCATCGTCGTTGTCCGCCACCGCATTCGTCGGACTCGGCGGCGCCTCGGGAAGCGGCGAGAGCTTCAGCACCTCGGCGACGTCCCGCGCGCCGAGCTGCGCGTCCTCCGGCGACGGGCGGTCGCATCCGCACGCCAGCAGCGCGATGGACCCCATGGCGGCTGTGATGCCCCGGCGCATGCTTCCATCCGGCATCATTCGACGTTCACGGGAACCGAGGCGCGCTCCGTCTTCCCGTCGCGCGTCACGTCCACCATGATGACCCATTCGCCCGCCATGTGAAACAGCATCCCGTCGACCTGGTAGCGGCCGGCCTCCTTCCCGGCGACCTCGGGTTGGGTGTTCATCCCGTGGCGGTGGGCCGGCATGTCAGCGTCGACCTTCACGGTGAACTCACCCCCGGCGGCATCCTTCGGCACCACCGTCACATCGAGCGCGAAATGCTTGTTCTGCTCGATCCCGCCCGCGACCGGATTCACCGTCACCGTGTAGCTTCCTCCATCCGTGGCGGTGGTGACCGGCCAGCCCTCCGCCGCCGGCACGGCCGGCGCCTCCCCGGGGGCCCCCGTCCCTTCCTCCTCTCCGCATGAACACAACAAGATCGATCCGAGGGCGATGATTGGCAAAATACGCATGGCAATAATTGGGATTCCTGATTGGGTTTCTACAATCTCAGGCCAGTCCTCCCAAGCAAGTCAGAGATTGTGCGGGATCAATGCGCAGGGATGACCAGTCCCCCGTCGGAACCCCCGATTTCCATGCCCGGATTCAGCCGCCGCCAACTCTTCAAGCTCCGCCTGGGCGACCTCTCGCGGGAGGTCGGCCGGGCCGTGAGCGGCGACGGGGGCGAGGAGGAAGGCGTGCCATTCATCCGGCCCCCGGGCGCCCTGGAAGACGAGGACGCCTTTCTCGACACCTGCGAGCGCTGCCACGCCTGTGCGGGGGCCTGCCCGTACGACGTCGTCAGGCTCTTCGGCCCGGCCTTCGGGCCCCTCGAAGGCACACCCTTCCTCGAACCCGCCGTGGCCCCGTGCCACTGGTGCGAGGACATGCCCTGCATCACCGCCTGCCCGAGCGGCGCCCTCGCGCGGGAAGACGGCGGCGCGGTCCCGCCCATCGCGAAGGTGTCCCTCGACCTCGACAAGTGCCTCAACACCACCGGCACCCTGTGCGACACATGTTCCTACCGGTGCCCGGACACCATCCGGGCGATCCGCATGGTCCGGCGTCGTCCCGTCGTCGACCTCGACCGCTGCACCGGCTGCGGGATGTGCGTCTACCACTGCGATGCGGAACCGTCGGCCTTTGAGATCGTCCACCTCGACGCCGATCCGTCCGCCGGGCCGCAGGCGTCCTGACGGCGCCCGGGCCGGGCCCGGTGGGGGCATCGTTCGCATCACGAAGATCGAGGGGAGCCGGGGGATTGACGGCGGCGCGGAATTCAGGATGGATGGCGGGGATGAACCGGGACGGGCTTCGAGCGATGCTGGCGGAGATGGACCTCGCCGGCCGGGACGCGGAGGTCGTGGCGCGGGACCGCATGATCGAGTTGCTGGATTCCGAGCCGCGCTGTTTCCGGAGGGACGCCTTCCCCGGGCATTTCGTGGGCGGGGCGCTGGTCCTCAATGCCGACGGGTCCCGGGCCCTGCTGCACCATCACCGGAAACTCGACCGCTGGTTGCAATTCGGCGGGCATTGCGACGGCGAGGAGAACGTCCTGGAGGTCGCGCGGCGCGAGGCACGCGAGGAATGCGGGATCGACGGCCTGGTGGTCGCGTCGGGGAAGCCCTTCGATCTCGACGTGCATCCCATCCCGGAGCGCCCGGGCGAACCGTGGCATGAGCACTACGAGTTGCGGTGGGTGTTGATCGCGCCCGAGGGAGCCCGGCCGGTGTGCAGCGACGAAAGCCACGAGTTGAGGTGGTTCACGCCGGACGAGATGGCGGCCCTGCCGTCCGACGGCGGAACCGACCGCATGGTCGAGAAGTGGAAAGCGCTCCTCGCGAGAAGGGGACACCGCGGGTCACGGGCACCGGGCTGCGCCTGACCACCGCCTGCAGCGTCCGGTGGCGCGCGTCACGGCTCGCTTTTCACGGCAGGAAGAGGTCGACGCCTGCGGCCGTGGCCGGTTAGCATTCGTTTGCGCCCCCGCCATGCCGCTCCAGGAACTGCCGCTCACCCTCGACCTTGACGCGTTGCCGGATGACGTTCGGACCTTCCTGGCAGAAGCGGAGCGACGGGTCGACGAGTTTTACGAGCAGGGACTCGGCCGGCGTTATCCGAAGTACATCCCGAGCGATCCCCGGGTGGTGCACGCCGCCATCGCCGCGCTGCTGAACGACGGGCACCTCGAGGGAAATGTCTTTTGCGAATGGGGCTGCGGCTTCGGGATCGCGGCGGGAATCGCCTCCCTTCTCGGGATGAAGGCCTACGGGATCGAGGTCGAGGAGGAACTCGTCGAGCGCGCGGTCCGGATGGCGAAGGAGCTCGATGTCGCGGTCGAGATCCTGCACACCGATTATCTCCCCGACGGGTTCGAGGAGAGCGAGGGGGTGGGCGGGAAGGACCTCATTGCCCCCGACGCGGGCCGGACCCGGGGCGCAACCGCGCTCCCGCCGGAATACGAGGGGCTCGATCCGGACGAGGTGGATCTCATCTTCGTCTACCCGTGGCCGGGCCAGGAGGAGATGATGATGGACCTCTTCGCGGCGGTGGCGTCGCACGACGCGGTCCTCCTGATCTACCTCGGCGACGGCGAGATCGCGGCCTACCGCCACGAGGAGCACGGCGGGGAAGAGCACTTCTGAAGCGAACGCCCCGCGCCTTGCCGGGGAAGCGGCCGGCGGCCGGCGCCCCGTGCCTACCCGCGGGCCACGAGGCCGTCCATCTCCCCGGTGCTGGTGGCGAACGATTCGTCCTGCAGGCCGGCCTGGTGGAGGGCGCTGAGGAAGAGGTTCGGCAGCGGGTAGTTGTTCTTCCGGTCGAAGGCGAGGTGCTGGCCGTGACGGAACCCGCCGCCCGCGAAGAGGACCGGCATGTTCTTGTTGTCGTGGGCCGAGGCGTTGCCGAGGTTGGAGGTCAGGAGCACCATGGTGTCGTCGAGGAGGCTGTGCCCGCCCTGCTCGCTCCCCTTCAGCTGGCGGAGGAAATTCCCCCACGCGTCGATCATGGCCTGCTCGACGAGCGCCAGCTGGGCGAGCTTCTCCTCGTCGCGTCCGTGGTGGCTGAGGCTGTGGTAACTGTCGTCGACACCCTCGATGGCGCGCACGCTGTTGCCGGTGCAGTGCAGGGTCGCGAAGCGCGTCGAGTCGGTCTGCAGGGCGAGGAAAAGGATGTCGAGCATGGCGCGCTCCTGGTCGGCGGCATTGTTGCGGTCCGGGTCGGCGGGGATCGGTCCCACCTTCGGCTTGGGGCGATCCACCCACTCCTCGCCGGCCTCGAGGCGCTGTTCCAATTCGCGCACGCTGGTGAACCACGCGTCGAGCTTCTCCCGGTCACCGGCGCCGACCTCGCGCTGCAGGGCCCTGGCCTCCGCCCCCACGATGTCGAGGACGCTCTGGCCGCCGCGCAGCAACTCCCGCTGGCGCCTCTTGGCGCCCGCGCTTTCCTCGATGAAGAGCTTCTGGAAGAGCTTCCGCGGACTCGTCTCGGCGGGGATCATGGCGCCGTTCTCGGTGTAGGACGGGCTCTTCTCATTGCCGGTGTTGAGGACGAGGGACGGGAAGCGCGTCTCGTGCCCGAGGTGCTTGGCAAGGAGCTGATCCAGCGAGATGGTGTTGCGGGTCGTGGCGCCGCGCTGGTTCGGGCACGCCGAAAAGATGCTTCCCTCGGCGCTGTGGCCGCCCGTGACTCGCGGGTGCGACGACCCCGAGATCACCGTGAATTCCTCGCGGATGTCCTGCAGGGATTTCAGGTAGCGCGACGGCTTGTAGTTCCGGCCCTCGCCCTCCGGGACGAGGTTCGGGCCGTGCAGGCCGAGCGACAGGCTCACCCCGATGAAGCGCTTCGGCGCGGCCTTCGCGGCCCCCGCCGCGAACGCCGGCCGCATGGCCTCGAGGAAGGGAAGGCCGAGGGCCACCCCGGCCCCGCGCAGGACGGCGCGGCGCGAGAGACAACGCCCGCTGCTGATGTGCACTGATTTCAACGGATCCATTTACTTGTATTGGAAGATGTCGCTGGCCACCGCGGCGTGGATGATGGAGCGCAGCCCGTAGCCCTCCTGTTTTACTGCGGCGAGGATCGATTCTATCGCCTCCCGGTCGCTGAAGCGGACCGGCGCCCCGGTGGCGTAGGCCAGGAACTGCTTCGTGAAGGCCTCCGCGAGCACCGCCGGCCGGCGGTGGTAGATCTCCCGCCACTGCCAGAAATTGGCGAATGGTTCGCCGTCGGGGGTCACCCCGCTCGGGTCGACCGAGGCCGAGGACCGGCTGTTCCCGTACTTCGTCCGCCACAGGCCGATCGGGTCGAAGCTCTCGAGGGCGAAGCCCGCCGGGTCGATCTTGGCGTGACAGGCCGCGCAGGAGGAATCCGACCGGTGCTTGTCGAGCTGGTCGCGGATGCTGGTGGCGCCCCGGATGTCGGGTTCCACCGCGGGGATGTTCGGCGGCGGCGGCGGGATGTGCATCCCGAGAATGCGCTCCGCCACCCAGACGCCGCGCACGACCGGCGAGGTGACGGCCCCGTCGGCGGTGACTTTCAGGATCGACCCGTGGGTGAGCAGTCCGCTGCGTCCCTTACCGGAGACCGGGACGCGCTGCATCCCCTTGCCGGGGACCACCCCGGCGTCCGCCAGCCGGTAGAATTCCTTCAGGCGCGTGTTGAGCATGACGAAGTCGGACTTCACGAGGTTGGTGATGCCGAGGTCCTCGCGGATGAGCTCGGCGAGGAAGGCGCGCGTTTCCTGCACCATGGAATCCTGCACGATGGGGTCGAAGTCGCGGTAGCGGCGGTCCGGCGAGGTGAAGTCGATCTCCTTGAGGTTCAGCCACTGGTCGGTGAAGCTCGCGATGAACCGGCGCGCCCGGTCGTCGTCGAGGAGGCGGTCGACCTGCTGCCGGAAGACCTCCGGCTTGCGCAGCTCCCCGCGGTTCGCCAGGTCGCGCAGGGTCCAGTCGGGCATGCTGTCCCAGAACAGGTAGCTGAGGCGCGTCGCGAGGGCGTGGTCGTCGAGCTTCCCCGGGGCCTCGACGAAGGTCAGGAAACGCGGCGAGCACAGGATGGCGCGGTAGCCGGTGCGCAGGGCCTCGGGAAGTTTGCCGGTCTCCGCGAAGGTCTCCGCCGCCAGCGCCTGGTAGGGGGCCGCCTGCGCGTCGGTGACCGGCCGGCGGAAGGCCCGCGACGCGAAGGCCTTCACGAGACGGTCGAGTTCGCGGCGCGGGTTGGCGATGACCGGTTTGCCGTCCTTGAACGCCACTCCCGGGAGGAGCTTCTTCTGAAGTTCGGCGCGGGTGGCGTTCGGGTGGATGCGGCGGAGCTCGATGCCGTCGAATTCCAGCCCGGCGAATCCCTGGCGGGCGAGGTCCCGCCCCTTGAACGAGACGTTGCCGCCGCCGGCCCCGGAGGGCGCGATGCGGTTGCCGGACTCCGTCGGCTTGAACACCAGAAGATGGCCCTCCTGGATCCACGCCTCGTGGACGTGGTCGCGGGCCTTGGCGGTCCCCTCCACGCTGGCGATGTAATGAAGCACCGGGTCCGCGGAGAGGCCGCCGCCGCTTTGCAGGCTGCCCCACACCGTCCCGTCCTTCCCGGGATTGATGGCCCGCAGGTTCTTGAGGGTGATCCGGTACCAGCCGGATGCCGGGACACGGGTGGCCGGCATGCGGCCGAAGAACTGGATGCGCACCGGCCAGGTGATCACCTTGCCGCCGCGGGCCTCGGGGCCGCGGTAGTTTCCGCCGCCCCGGTTCGAGGTGAGCTCCTTCGGGCCGTAGAATTTCCGGAAGGTGCGATCGCCGCGGGTGGCGCGCCCGAGGGCCTCGTCGAGGGCCGCGTCGGCGGCGGCAAGGTACTTGTCGAGGTGGAAGTGGCTGAGCTGCTGGTAGTCGGCGACGGTCTCGAAGCCGGACTCGTTCTCGTCCGCGGGGAGACGGTCGACGAGGGGAAGATCGACGCCGAGCAGGTCGTGCACGGTGTGTTCGTATTCGACGCGCGTCAGCCGCCGTCCCCGGACGCGGCCGAGCTGGAGGGCGTCGGCCCGGTCGGCCTCGAGCAGGGGGCCCTTGAGGGCCGCCAGGAACCGCGCCATCTCCTTCTTTTCCGGACGTTCCTTCTTCTTCGGCGGCATCTCGCCGTCACGAACCCGGTCGTGGACTTTCTCCCAGACGGCGAAGTTTCCGGGATCCGACGG